>JAUYJO010000013.1 GCA_030700315.1 Gallionella sp. | reverse complement strand
CTCGCAACGCCTCCAAACCTACCTTCGCCTTGAACTCCGGGGTGTGGGTTTTACGCTTCTTCGCTTCGCTCATTTCTTTTCTTCCTTTATGACAGCGCACATCTTAAACTGCTGTCTTGAAAACAGGGTCCACTATAGTTTCCTGTTCACGCCTTGCCTCGTGGATGCGTGGCTTACTTGACAGCCCTGAAAGGTTCATTCGGCGCAATGCCCGCTGGTTATTGCGCCCTACGTGAACTGCATTTCGGGCATTTTGGTATGCCGCTCATGGTGTCTCCGTGATTGATTGGGTTGTAGCCCGGATGCAGCGCAGCGGAATCCGGGGGCATCGCCCCGGATTTCATTGCATTCCATCCGGGCTACGCTGGCTGTTGCTCGCCTGCGCTCCAGTAAAAAATCAAAATCGCGGGGCGGCGCTAATAGTAATCGTCTTCCTGCTGATGGCGCACAGCAACGATGGTTACGGTTTCCTTGTCCTCGATCTCGAACAGCGCGACATAGTCGGCGCTGCCAAACGAAATCACCAGTTCGCGCAGAAACGCATTTTTCGGGAGCCCACCCTACGAGCTGAATGTATGCTTATTATCAAACTGTAATTGCTGCTCTATTTGAGCGCGTGTAGCCGCTTGGAACATTATGATGATAATGAGCATATACGCTACGGTGAACGGCATAATACGCCACACTTTTTTCGTACCTTTGACTGGGCGAATAATTTTTTCAATACCGTGAATCATATTCCAAACAAATAGCCCACATGCTGAAATAAAGACAAGAACGCTGATAACTATATTAAAGGCTGAGTCAAATGGCAAATCCGCACGGTATTTCAATACTGCGCCACTTGCGACAATTAGCGCGACACAAATGAGCACATTCCGAAGGTGGTCGAAGACGTGTTTGATAAGAGCGTCTTGCGCATCTGATCGAGCCTTTCTTTCTTCATGAGTAGAAGTATCCGGCATAAAAGCACCATCAAAGTTTGCTTAATTTATGTAGATTATTTAGCAGATTTACAGCTTATACCCCCGATGCACCGCCACCACGCCACCGGTCAAATTGAAGTACTCGACGCGCTCCAGCCCGGCATCTTCCATCATCTTCTTCAGTTCTTCCTGGCCGGGATGCATGCGGATGGATTCGGCGAGGTAGCGGTAGCTGTCGGCGTCGTTGGCGACGAGTTCGCCTATCTTCGGCAGCAGCTTGAACGAGTAGGCGTCATAAAGCGGTTCCAGCGCTTTGGCGACTTTGGAGAATTCCAGCACGATGACGCGCCCGCCCGGCCGGATCACGCGGCGCATTTCGCGCAGCGCGGCATCCTTGTGCGTGACGTTGCGCAGGCCGAAGGCGATGTTGGCGCAGTCGAAATAGTTGTCGGGGAACGGCAGGTGCTCGGCATCGCATTGCGCGGTCGGTGTGGCAATACCCTCGTCGAGCAGGCGGTCGCGTCCGACGCGCAGCATGGCGTTGTTGATATCGGTGAGCACCACTTGCCCGCTGCCGCCAACTTTTTTGAGAAACAGCCGCGACAGATCCGCCGAGCCGCCCGCCACGTCCAACACGCGCTGCCCTTCGCGCACGCCGCTGACGCCGACCGCGAAGCGTTTCCAGATGCGGTGCAGCCCGACCGACATCAGGTCGTTCATCACGTCATATTTGCTGGCGACCGAGTCGAATACGCCCGCGACGCGCTTGGCCTTTTCTTCCTCGGCCACTGTTTCAAAACCAAAGTGGGTTTCAGCCATGTTTTTGCTCCTTACAATGCTTTGCTGAATTTCAGCGTGCTCATAGCGAGCGGATTTTCTTCAACAGCGCGGTGGTGGAGCGTTCGTGCAAAAACGGGATGCTGTGCACCTTGCCGCCCCAGCTCCGCACTTCGCGGGCGCCGACGATGTTTTCTACCTGCCAGTCACCGCCCTTCACCAGCACATCGGGGCGGCAGGCAAGGATCAGATTCAGCGGCGTATCTTCGTCAAACTCCGCCACCAGGCTGACCGATTCCAGCGCGGCCAGCACCGCCATGCGGTCGGGCAGCGGATTGACCGGCCGGTCGCCGCCCTTGCCGAGCCGCTTCACCGAGGCGTCGCTGTTCACGCCGATTATCAACGCCGCGCCCAAGGCGCGCGCCTGCGCGAGATAGGTCACGTGGCCGCGGTGCAGCACGTCGAAGCAGCCGTTGGTAAATACTATCGGGTGCGGCAGCGCGGCGATACGCGCGGGTATTTCATCGTGCGGGCACAGCTTGTTTTCGAAAACGGGCGCGGGGTACATCTCTGGCGGGCATAGCGAGCAGCCACCCCCTACAATGAAACTTACCATGCCCGCCCCCTCTCCTCAATCCTCTGGGTGAAACAACTAGCCATTCGACTAGGCTGCAAACAACTGCAGCCAAGTCGCTGGTTATCCCGCAAGCGGGGAGAGCGAAGCGAGGGGGGCGGAGCCAGGCGAACGAATCGCTGCGCGAGTTTCACGTTAATCGAGATATTCGAACAGCTTGACCACACGCTGCACGCCGCCGGTGGTGCGGGCGATCTCGGTGGCGGCCTCGGCCTCGGCGCGCTTCACCAGCCCCATCAGGAATACCGTGCCGTTTTCCGTGATCACTTTGACATGCTCGGCATTGAAGCGCTTCTCGCCCATGAAGCGCAGCTTCACATTAGAGGTGATCATGCTGTCGCTGCTGCGCGTGGTCATCGAAGTGGAGCCGGAGACAGTCAGCTCGTTATTGATGTTGCGCACGTTCTCGATACCTGCAACCAGCCTGCCTATTTCGGTTTTAACCGCCTCGGTCGGCGCTTCGCCGCTGATCAGCACATTGCGGTTGAAGCTGGTGATGCTGATATGCGCGTCATTTTTGAACCGCTTGCCGATCTGGTCGAACGCCTTGCTTTCAATAGCCTGATCCTCGACATACGCCCCGCTGGTGCGCCGGTCCTGCGCCATCATCACGCCGGTTCCCACGCCAACGGCAACCACCGGAAAGCAGCCTTGCAACGCTGCGGATACCAATACCAGTAACAACAAAGAAAAAGCACGCATGGTTATTCTCCTAGCAACAAGTAATCGATCACATCGCACAGGCAATGCAGGGTAAGCAAATGGACCTCCTGAATGCGCGCGGTGCTTTGGGCATCCACGCAAATCAAAATATCGCCTTCGCGCAGCGCGCCAGCCATTTCGCCGCCATCGCGCCCGGTCAGCGCGACCACGCGCATGCTGCGCTCATGCGCCGCATGGATCGCCGCGACCACGTTCGGCGAATTGCCGCTGGTGGAAATCGCCAGCAGGCTGTCGCGGGGCAGGCCGAGCGCGCGCACCTGCTTGGAAAACACCTGGTTGAAATCGTAATCGTTGGCGATGGAGGTCAGCACCGAGCTGTCTGTGGTCAGCGCGATAGCCGCCAGACCGGGACGCTCTTTCTCGAAGCGGTTCAGCAATTCCGCCGCGAAGTGCTGTGCATCCGCCGCCGATCCGCCATTGCCGCAGCACAGAATCTTGCCATCGTTGGCGACACAATCGAAAAAAACCTGCGCGCCCTCGGCGATGGGCTTGGCCAGAGCATCCTTGACCTTCAGCTTGAGTTCCGCGCTGTCCTTGAAATGTTTGATGATGCGTTTGCCGATATCCATCTTATTCGTTGACTGTTTTGACGAGCGCGAATATTAACCGAATCAGGCGTCGAACGCATTTTTGAGCCATTGCATGTCGCAGTTATTCATCAGCACGACATCGAAGCGGCACGCCGGGATATGCGCGAGGCTGGCGAGATATTGCTGTGCGGTGCGGATGATACGTTGCTGCTTGCGCGTATCGATGCTGGCCGCCGCGCCGCCGAAATCGTCATTGCGCCGCAGGCGCACCTCGACGAACACCAGCACCGCACCGTCCCGCAAGATCAAATCGATTTCGCCGAAGCGCCCGCGATAGTTCTGCGCGATCAGCTTCAACCCTTGCTGTTGCAGATAGTGCGCCGCCCGCTGCTCGGCCTGCGCGCCCCGCGTATCGGCGCTCATGGAACGCCGCGCGCCTGGTCGGGAAACACCGGCAAGACCGTCGTGGCTGGCGCGTTGCGCAGCTGCGCCTCGCCCCGAGCGAGCACGGCCGGAATCGCACTGCGCTGGAATACGCGGCCATCGAGTTCTATGCGCCCGCTTACCCCATCCAGCGGCAAGGCAGCTTCGAGCTTGCCGCCCAGCAGTAATTGAACCAGGCGGAGCGCATCTATGCCCAGCGCGTAAAGCCGCTCATGGTCTGAGGAAAGGGAAGTGAGGGGGCGCGGATAAACCATCACCGCCGGGTGGTCGGCTTGCAACAGCCACGGCATATCGACAAAGCGGATGCCGTTCAGATCGTAATTGGCCAGCGTGTTGGCGTTGCCGGTAAAAATTTGCGAGGTGGCGTAAATCGGCAATTTGTTCGGCAGATAGGCGCGGATGCGCCGCGCCATTTTGGCATCTGCGGCGAGGAACACCGCCGTGCCGGGCATTTCGACGATATCCGCTAACACGGCAGGGTCGTTATCAAATTCAATTTCGCGCAGCAGCGCGCCGCCCGAACTGCTCCATTCGTCTTCAAAGGCAAACTGCAAGCGCCGCGACAGGTTGGTGCGGGTGACGATGACTATCGCCTGGCGCAATCCCTCCTGCATCGCCAGTTGCGCGGCTTGCCGCGCCTCCGCCTCCACGGCCATGCCGAAAAAATACAAGCGTTCGGCGGACGGGCCATCCATCACGTTCAACGCCAGTGTCGGCACGGGAATGTCCTGCCCGGCAGCCAGCGCGCCAACGCCGCTGCGCGTCAGCGGCCCCACCACGGCCAGCGCGCCGTCGGCAATGGCCTGGCGGTACAGCGCGGCAATATCCTTGCCCTCGTCGAAACAACTGTATACGCGTACCGTCAACCTTTCCGGAAGTTGCATTTCCAGTTCGGCAGCCGCCTGGAAACCCTGCCGCAGCGCATCGGCGGCGCTGCCGAAAACCGCCGATTTCAACGGCAGCAGCAAGGCGATATGCGGCGCGGGTTTCTCGTCGCCTGGCGGCAGCGATTCGCCAGGTTGCAGCCCCTCGATGGCGCAAGCAAAACCGCTCACGTATAGTGCGAGCAGAGCCGACAGCCAGAGGAGCACACGTTGCATAACGAACACCCGCAAAAATTGGAACCCGCATTATATGTAGTTGCCACGCCGATTGGTAATCTGCGTGACATGACCCTGCGCGCGCTGGAGGTGCTGGCGGCGGCTGACGTGGTCGCGGCGGAGGACACGCGCAACACCGCGCATCTGCTGACGCATCACGGTATCGCCGCAAAACGGTTGATGGCGCTGCATCAGCACAACGAGCGCGGCGCGGCGGAAAAAATCGTCGCGTTGCTGCATGCCGGGCACAGCGTGGCCTTCGTCAGCGACGCGGGCACTCCCGCCGTCAGCGACCCCGGCGCGCTGCTGGTGCAGGCGGTGCGCGCGGCCGGGCTGCGCGTCATTCCGATTCCCGGCGCGAACGCGGCCATTGCCGCCTTGTCGGCGGCGGGCTTGGCGGAGCCGCATTTCCTGTTCTATGGTTTCCTCCCCAACAAATCCGCCGCGCGCTGCAGCGCCATACAGGCGTTGAGCGCCCATCCCTACACGCTGGTGTTCTACGAGGCACCGCACCGCATCGTCGAATGCGTCACCGATTTATGCTCGGTATTGGGCGGGGAGCGGCAAATCGTGCTGGCGCGCGAAATCACCAAGCTGTTCGAAACGATCCATGCCTGCCCGTTGCGCGACGCCGAGGCATGGCTGATGGCCGACAGCAACCGGCAACGCGGCGAGTTTGTCGTGCTGGTTTCCGGCGCAGTGCCGCAACCGGGCTTGCCCGCCGAAGCCAGGCGCGTTCTTGAAGCACTGCTCGGGGAATTGCCGCTCCAACAGGCGGTGCAGCTCGCCACCCAAATCAGCGGAGCCGGCCGCAACGAGCTATATCAACTGGCGCTGCAACTCAAGAAGCCAGAATGACACCCAGTCTCGAGGTACATACTGTTTTTTGCTCACGCCTTGCCTCGCGTATGCGGTGCTTAGGGAGACAGAAATCACAAATGTACCGTGTGGCCATGAACCTCACGATGATGTAGGCCGGGATTCATCCCGGCGGGGTTGGGTTATGCGGCGCTCTGTCGGGATGAATCCCGGCCTACGAAACCCACCCGGGCTCATAAAAGGTACTTTTACAATTTCTGCATCCCTTATTCCATTTCTCCTTCAATAAGAAAATAATCCGCGATGGTGAATTGGAATCAAACCTCTCCCGGCCTCCCCTTATCAGGGGAGGAGCGGCTGTTCTCCCCCTGACAAGCCTGTCCTGAGCTTGCCGAAGGGTGGGAGTGACGGGGCTAATGGACCATCCGGGATTAAGCTCGCTTTAAGAATGCCTCACTATGCTGTGAACCATATCGTTCGACCATGATAAAGAAACACACTGCAGCAGCGTAGATATCAGGCCCGACGTATATAGTTGTTATGAATTTTTCATAGCGATGGAATGTGGTTTACCTAAGGAGATAATCATGGGAAGTAAAACAGTAGTTGGTGGAATAACGCCATTGCATATTGAAATCGCGCTGCACTATTTCAAATCTCAAGGCGCTGATGCCGGCGCATACACTGGGCGCGATGGCGATGCCGTCGCACTGGTTTGCCACGAATTGTCTGAAGCGGGCTTGCTTGAAGTGACCGGCAACCGTAATCATTGGAAGGCAACAGACGCGATGCGCCGGTACGTCGAATCGATTTGCAGTGTTCCTTTGCCAAAAGAGGCGTGCAGGCAACCGGACATGGTTTCGCGCCTTGATACGATCCTGAACGGGAAAAATAGCCGTATCGGCGATGACACCATCAAAACACGCAACACTAAAATCACCAACGTCATGAACGAATATGTAACTTCTGCACCCTTGGCAAGATTTTGATTCGCCCGTATTGCCGGTGCGACGGCTGACGCCAGCCAGCCCCGGGAAAATCGTTAATGATGATTGCGTGTCAGACAAACGCCGATGCCAGATTCGCCGCATCGCCTATACCCCGGTGGCTTCTTCCCGCTTACGCAGCACGCGCCACATCCAGGCGCCGGACAGCAGCAACATCGCAAACCCGAGCCACAAAGGCCAGCGCACCGGCTGATTCCAGGCACGGCGTAATTCGCCACGCTGCGCCACATCCACGCGCCAGTATTTGAGTTTGTTATTCGCCATCACGTTGGGCTTCACGTTATACAACCAGCCGTGTTGCAGCACGTAACTCTTCGGATGGTAGCCCCATAGCCACGGCGAATCGCGGCGCAGGATTTCCAGCATCCAGTCGATGATGGCTTGGCGTTGCGCGCTGTTTTCCATATTTTTCATTTGCTCGAACAACTGGTCATATTCCGGATTGCTGTAATTGGCCGCATTTTCCCCGCTCTTGCTTACCTTGGCTTGCGCGCCGTGCAACAGGAACAGAAAATTTTCCGGGTCGGGATAATCGGCATTCCAGCCGAAGTAGAACATCTGCGTATCGCCCTTGCGCACCTTGTCCTGGAAGCGGTTGTAGTCGGTGCTGCGCACCACCAGTTGCACGTTGATTTTGTCGAACTGCTTGCGTAGCCAGTCGAGACGCGCCTTGCTGCCCACGCCGGCTGAGGTAGTGTCGAGGTTGATGACCAGCGGCTGCTTGCCCTGCGCATCCACGCCGTTCGGATAACCCGCCTCGGCGAGCAGCTTTTTCGCCTCTTCAATGGATTTGCGCCTCGGCGCACCGTCCACCCAGTCATACACCTGACGGTTGACGCCCGCCTCGCCGTCGCGGTAGCCGAAGATACCCGGCGGAATCGGCGACTGCGCGGCAATGCCGCGCCCGTTGGCAAAAATGGAAATAAACTCTTCGAAATCCACCGCAATCGCAATCGCCTGACGCAGCTTGCGCGCCTTGTCAGGATTGCAAGATGAATTTTCTCGTTCGCCCCCTCCCCCGCTTGCGGGGGAGGGTTGGGGAGAGGGCGCATTTGCTGAATTTGCACACGCCCCCCCCACCGTTGCATCCAGCCAGTTAAAGCCGGTGTACATGGTCGAAGTCGAAACCGCCGTGGACAGCCTGATGCCCTGCGCCTGCATCTCGTCGGTCACCGTCGTTTCGCCGCCGACATTGACCTGCACCGCCTGGTCGAAGCTGTCCGAGCTGATGCCCGATGCGTCGTAATAGCCCTGCAGGAATTTGTTCCAGTAGGGGATGGTTTCCTTTTCCAGGCTGAACACCACCCGCTCGACCAGCGGCAGCGGCTTGCCCGCATCCGCCAGCAGCCCCGACTCCTTGTCGCCCGCCTCTCCTTCCGCCGGATAGGTTTCGCTGTCGTAATGCGGATTGCGCGACAACACCATGCGCTGGTTGGGGTTGTTCTCCGACAGGTAAAACGGCCCGCTGCCCACCGGCCACCAGTCCAGCGTCAGATTGCGCTCGCGCATCCCGGCCTGCGCATAAAAACGCTCGGCTTCATGTGGCATCGGCGCAAAGAACGGCATCGCCAGCCAGCAGGCAAATTGCGGATATTTGCCATGCACCTCGATGCGGTAAGTGTGCTCGTCAACCGCCTGCACGCCTTGCAGCGGGTATTCATTCAAGTCGAGAAATGCGTCAGGGCGCTTCTCTGCCGCCCGGCGCAGCGTTTCGGCATAGTCCTTCAGGCCGACGATGTATTCGCTCATCACGCCAAAAATCGGCAGATGCAGGTGCGGGTGCGCGAGGCGCTTGATCTGGTAAACGTAATCAGCCGCCGTGACGCCGCGCGTGCCGCTGTGCGGAAAATCGTTCAGCGCGCGGATGCCGCGCAAGTCATCCGGAGTCAGGCGCGCGTATTCCGGCGCAAACGCCGGGTGCGGCTGGTAGCGCATGCCCGGCTTGATGCGAACCTCATACACGCTGAAGGCGATTTTTTCCACCGGCGCGTCGTCCGGCAATGCGCGGCGCTCCTTGTCGAGGTAATGTACCGTCGGCATCTGCGCGGCGGCCAGCGGAATCAGCTCATAAGGACGCTTCAGGTAATGGTATTGCAGCGGCGGCGCGTAAATTTGCGCGAGAAATTCATACTCGTTCTCGCTATAAGCCTGCGCCGGATCGAGGTGTTTGGGGCGCTCGGTGAACGCGGTATAGAGAATCGGCTTGCCGTCATCCGTTGCCGGATAGGGATCGTTCCACAACCCGCCGTCGCACGCGGCAAGCAACACAACCAAGCAGGAAATTAATACGGATCTCATGGCGCAAGAGTGTAGCCGAATCAAACCGGCGCGTCATGATGCCAAATTGCCTCATCAAAAATCTGAGTGGAATTCGGGTGCAGGCTCATTTCGCGTTTTGCTCCGAACAACAAACCCCCTCCAGTTCCCCCTTGTCAGGGGGAGAGACCAGGCTCCTCCCCTGACAAGGGGAGGCTGGGAGGGGTTTGGGGTTTGGGGTTTGTATTGCTGCACCCTATCGCCCTTGCACCCATTCGATCAGCGCATCCTGCGCGGCCTGTCCATGCTTGGCGTTTGGGTGATTGATAAAGAACACGATCACCCACTCTTTGCCATTTTGTGAGCGCACATATCCTGCTATGGTTTTCACCCCTTCCAGGGTGCCGGTCTTGAGGTGGGCGTAGCTGGCGGCGGCGCTTTCCCTGAGACGTTTTTTGACCGAGCCATCCACGCCGAGAATCGGCAACGAGGCTTCGAATTCTGCGCTGAGCGGGTGGGCGGCGGCATGTTGCAGGAGTTGGGCGAGGTGCGCCGCGCTGATACGTTCAGTTCGTGATAGCCCCGCGCCGTTCTCCAGCACCAGCTCGGGGAAATCGAGCCGCTGTTTTTTCAGCCAGTCCTGTACGGCTCGCGCGCTGCGTTCGATATTGGTGGGCGTTGCGCTCTCTTTCGACCCCTCCACTCCGCCCAGCGTCAGAAACAATTGCCGCGCCATGACGTTGTTGCTGAATTTGTTGATATCGCGAATAACCGCGCTCAACGGCTCGGATTGATGCGTGGAAAATAATTGCGCGCTAGCGCCCGCAACACCCTCGCGTTGCTTCCCCTGCAACGAGCCTCCCAGCTCCTGCCACAGCCAGCGGAACACTGTTTCCACATAGCGCGTGTGCGGCATGACGTTGAGGTGATGCTCGCGCTCTCCGCATTCGCCGGGATAGCCGCCTTGCAGGATGACACTGTCGCCATCCGGTTGCACGAGGATGCCATCGTCCCAATTGTTGCAATTCCCCTGCGACGTGGCGGGGGCGGATTGCGGCGTCAGCCGGTTATCCAGCTTCATGCCACCGAGCGGCGGCTCGCTGATGATCTTCATGCCGTTGCCGTCGGGCAGGTAGCGCAGCCGTAGCGTGTTGAAATTCAGCAGCAGCGCGTCCGGCCCGACATTGTAAGCGCGCACCGGGTCGTTGTCGAAGGCGGCAGGGTCGTGCGGCGGCAGCTCGAAGAAACTGCGATCCAGCACCAGATCGCCGCGTATTTCGCGCAGGCCGCGCGCGCGCAACTCGCGCAGCCACAGCCAGAATTGTTCGAGGGTCAGCTTGGGGTCGCCATAGCCTTTCAGCACCAGATTGCCGTGCAGCACACCGTCCTTCAGTTCGCCATCCAGGTACGCCTCGGTCTTCCAGTTGTAAACCGGGCCGAGCATATCCAGAGCGGCATAGGTGGTGAGCAGCTTCATCGTGGAAGCGGGGTTCATTGGCCGGGTCGCGTTCAGGCTGACGAGCGGCCTGCGCGAACCCACTTCGCGCACCTCGATGGCGACGCCCGCGAGCAGGATGCCGGCTGCCTTCAGCGACTGCATCACTGTGCTGGGCAACGCGACCGCGTGGGCAGTGGATGCGCAAAGCAGCACCGCAATAACGCCAACCAGATACCTCATGCGAGCGCCTCCACAATGTCCAATGTCCGCGTTACCAGCAATTGCATCTCCTCTTCGTCAATCACATACGGCGGCATGAAATAAACGGTGTTGCCGATCGGGCGCAGCAGCAGTTCATTTTGCAGCGCGAGCGCGAAGCAGCGTTGCGCAAAATCGCGGTGCGGGCCAAGCACTTCAAACGCCCAGATCATGCCGGTGTTGCGCCAGTTGCGCACCGCGCGATGCTCGGACAAGGGTTGCGCTATACCGTTCAAATACGCCGCCTTGTTGCGGTTCGCGGCGAGCACGTCATCCTGCGCAAAAATATCCAGCGTGGCCAGCGCGGCGCGGCAGGCCAGCGGATTGCCGGTGTAGGAATGCGAATGCAAAAAGCCGCGCGCCGTTTCATCGGCATAAAACGCCTGGTAGATTTCATCGCGCGTCATCACCACAGACAGCGGCAGATAACCGCCGGTGATGCCTTTGGAGAGCAGCAGGAAGTCCGGGGTTATTCCCTCTCCCCCAACCCCTCTCCCGTAAACGGGAGAGGGTAGTGCATCACTGCTTTCGTTCCCTCTACCCTTGGGGGAGAGGGTTAGGGAGAGGGGTGGCGCCTGCTCGCAGGCGAACAACGTGCCGGTGCGCCCCATGCCAACGGCGATTTCGTCGGCGATCAGATGCACGCCGTATGCGTCGCACAGCTCGCGTGCGCGCCGCAAATAAACCGGATGGTACATCGCCATGCCCGCCGCGCCCTGCACCAGTGGCTCGATGATAAAAGCGGCAAGTTGTACGTGGTGTTGCTGTAAATGCTGTTCAAGCGCGGCGGCACAGCGCAGCGCGTAATTCTCGGCACTTTCACCGGCAGCAGCCTTGCGGCTATCCGGGCTCGGCACGGTGGCCTGCTGCCGGATCAGCGCGCCATACGCATCGCGAAACAGCGCGACATCCGTTACCGACAACGCGCCCAGTGTCTCGCCGTGATAGCTGTTCTCCAGGCTGATGAATTGCGTCTTGCTCGGCTTGCCGGTATTGCGCCAGTAGTGAGCACTCATCTTCAGCGCGATTTCCGTCGCCGAGGCGCCGTCCGACCCATAGAAGCAATGCCCCAACCCGACCGGAGCCAAATCGCGCAAGCGCTCGGAAAGCTGCACCACCGGCTCATGGGTGAAGCCCGCCAGCATCACATGCTCCAGCGTCTCAAGCTGGTCGCGCAACGCGGCGTTGATGCGCGAGTTGCCATGCCCGAACAGATTCACCCACCACGAACTGACCGCATCCAGATAGCGCTTCCCGTCGCAGTCATACAGCCATACACCCCGGCCGCGCGCGATCGGCACCAGCGGAAAATTCTCGTAATGCTTCATCTGCGAGCATGGATGCCAGACGGCAGACAGGCTGCGCGCCAGTAGCTCGGCGTTGGTTGTAACAGGATTTTGCATGGGCGAAATCATAACAGGAGTTGGGTTTGAATCTCTTTAACATGAAACTCGCGCAGCGATGCGTTTGCCCTTTCTCCCGCTTGCGGGGGAAAGTTGGATAGGGGGAAACGGGCATGGCAGTTTCATTATCAGGGGTGGCTACTGCCATGCCCGTTGGATTTAATTTACCGCCGCTTGCGGTGTAGCGGCCTCGCAGGTTAGTGCTGAGCCAGAAGCCAAACGCATGCGGTCGGATGATGTTGGGCTTCACTGCGTTCAGCGCCAACCTACCGGCTATCCGGCAAGCCTTCCATGATCGACTCATCTGAACGCCGTGTTTCCGGCCATCCCGTACTGCATCGACCTGATCGAAGGCACACATCTGGAATCCGATTCGGAGCAATGCAAGGCGTTTCATCTGGCGCGAGCCAAGCCCAAGTAAATACCACTACGCCAATTGATGCCAGTGCAGAGTCACCTCCACAACTCGGCATGTCCGCGTTAGAGCTAGAGCTTGAATATACCCATATTGGGTAGTAAGATGCCCAATATGGGTATAAGAGCCAAAACCTCCGCCGCCGCGCCGCACACCAGCTTGTCCGCCGCACTGTTTTCCAACACGCAGCAGCGCGTGCTGGCGTTCCTGTTCGGGCAGCCGGAGCGCAGCTTTTTTGCCACCGAGTTGATCGGGCTGGCCGGCGGCGGCTCCGGGGCTGTGCAGCGTGAGCTGAAGCGCTTGGCCGAAAGCGGTTTGGTGACGGTAACGCGGCTGGGCAACCAGAAGCACTATCAGGCGAATCCGCAATCGCCGATTTTTGCGGAACTGTGCGGTATCGTGCAGAAGACGGTGGGGCTGGCGGAGCCGTTGCGTGCAGCACTGATGCCGTTCGACAAGGACATTGTGGCGGCCTTCGTGTACGGATCGGTGGCGAAGCGCAGCGACACGGCGCAGAGCGATATCGATCTGATGGTGTTGAGCGATAGCTTGGAGTATGCCGATCTGTTCGCTGCGCTCGAAGAAGCTGCGACGCGATTGGGGCGCACGGTGAACCCGACCATTTATACCCGGCATGAGTTCGCACGGCGCATAAAGCAGAAGAATGCTTTTGTGACGCGAGTGCTGGCGCAGCCCAAGGTGTGGCTGATCGGTGGGGAAGATGAACTTGCCACTCGATAATCTGTGCGGCCCCAATAAACCGCTTGCGGCCGAACCGCCGGATGCGGCGGAATTCGCAGGGTTGAAGCGGTCCGGCCTGGCGCGCTTGCAGGATGCCGGCAATTCCGGCCTCTCCCTCGAAGGGCGTTTCGATCTTGCCTACAACGCGGCGCACGCCTTGAGCCTGGCGGCATTGCGCTGGCATGGCTACCGGGCGGGCAATCGCTATATCGTGTTCCAGGTGCTGCCGCATACGCTTGGGCTGGGGCCGGAGGTTTGGCGCGTATTGGCGAAGTGCCATGAGGTGCGCAACCTTGGCGAGTATGAGGGCGACTTGAATGTGGATGAGCGCATCGTCACCGATCTGATAACAGCTTGCAATGCGGTGGCTGCCGCGCTGGATAAGCTACCTCCCTTGCGATGGTGATGAAGAGTGCGGCAATTCCCGCACTGTATCGACCTGATCGAAGGTGCGTATCTGGAATCCGATCCGGAGCAATGTAGGGCATTCCGTCCGGCGCACGCGAAGCGCAGGTAAATGCCACTCCATTGCACTATTGATGCCAGTACCGAGTCACATATACGACTCGGGATGCCCGTGTTGTGGCAAGTTTTATTCCATTTGCACTTTGCGTCCGCCACACCTAGAATGCGCACATGAATGCTGCTCTTTCACCGATTGAATCCCAATTCGCCACGACTGACGAAGCCGAGGCTTACGATGTATGGTTTTGCGCAAAAGTGGAAAAGTCGTTGCAATTAGCTGATGAGCCTGATTCAGTTCGCATACCTCACGATGAAGTCATGTCAAAAGCTCGCACCCGGATAGAAGCCAAGATTAAAGAAAATGCAACACGTCGTTTGGCTTGAAACAGCAAGCCAAGATTTAGACGAAATTCTCGGCTACATCGAAGACCGAAACCTGCTCGCAGCGCTGAATTTGCAAGAATCAATTGAGCACGCGGTCTCTCAATTACCTTTTCACCCCTACCTTTACAGGCTTGGTCGAGTCCCCGGCACACGAGAGTTGGTCGTTCACCCCAATTATTTAGTGATCTATCGCGTTGCCGCTTCGGCCATCGAGATCATCGACGTATTGCACGCTAGGCAACAATATCCTGCATAGCGTGCTTGCCCACAATTATTGCTTTGCCATGAAAAATAATTTTAAACTGACTCCTTTAGTTTGCGAGATCATCAAGCGGCGCAAACTCACCCAGGTGCAAGTTGCAGAATTGCTGCGCATGACCCAGCCCAAGCTTTCCAATTTGCTGCGCGGCCAGTTTCGCGGAATCTCTGAAGCCAAAATGCTGGAATGCCTGACCCGCCTGGGGCGCAATGTCGAGATCGTTGTTAAGGCGACCGGGCGAGCGCAACACACGGGGCATGTGTCGGTTGTGTTTGCGTGATGGTCGGAGCTTTATGTCTGCTGAGTGCCAGTTGCGGTCATCAAAAGGCTTAATGCAGAACTGGTCAAACTGCGATGTTATTTGGCAGGCCATTGCTGTCACATATCACTGCTGCGGTTTCTAATATCTTTCTTGTAGCGCTTTTCCATTTCTGTAACATTAGCATTTGAGGAAAATGAAACAATACAACGAGTGATTTTACCGGCATATCTATTGATAATAGCTTTGCTATCTTTTCTTTGCCATTCGTTTTTCTCATTGAGTATTTCTCCGCCCATTGCGGTAGTCAGCCTCTCCATCTTTGTGGTTGTTGGCTTGCCGTATTTTAATATCAGCGCACTCTTAACTAAATTAAAGTCTTTTGAGTTTAATAAAATAAGCGCCGAATCCATTTTATCAGCGAAGAAAAAAACCGATATGTTTGCTGGTACTCCGGCATACGTAGTGCCGTCCGGTTCATATAATCGGCAGATTCTATCTCCCATGATTGCTTCTTGTTCATCCCGAGAATTCTTGCATTCAGCTGTCGGGTTCTTTTCGATGAATTGTGTTTCGCTTGCGCCGAAAGATATCCCCTTAATCTCAAGTGGTTCTTCTTCCGCAAGCGCGATAGGGGCTATTATAAAGACTGCTACGGCGGCAAAAAGGCGTTTCATGGGCGTTCCCTCTTGTTTAATTAAACATAGCGACATAAATAACGCCGCAAGAATTTCATGGAACCTGTATTCATGCGGCTTTAATGCTGAATGAATGCGACAACATTTAATACGCCGTGTTTATTTTCATCGCAAACATTGTATTGAACGATAATTCGCTGTCAATGCAATCACAGATTACCGCACAGAGTACCACTTTTTGCAGGCAACCTTCCAAAGTGTCTTCACCTCCGATGTAGGTGACCGAGTACAATGTGCCTGTTGCGCCACTTGGCGACTGGCAGGTACATTTACCTAAATTTTTTCGATGAGCTCTATGCAGCCTACGGTAACCGCTTTCCGGTGTTTCCTGAACCCGACAGCCAAGCGGGACTGCGCGAAAGCGCGCAGCATCTTACTTTTTCGTTAGAGATCACGAGTTATCGCCATGCCGATTGCAAAGCCAGCTGAGAGCCATGCGAAAACCTAAAGAGAAATCCAGAATGAGCTGGTGGGTTGAAGATCAATTGAAGTCAGCGCTTCTCACTGACTTGAGGCCCATTATTCCTGAAGGCTATTTCGAGCTGGAGAGCAATAAACTTCAACTCGATGCAAGCTTGGACAAGACCGGGCACTTATCCAAGGAGCTATCTTGGGGAACTGCCGCCGGGCGACTCGGACACAGCACTTACTTCAAGAACACTGCCATCATTGCGCCTCGACAGCTTTCAGCAGCGGATGTGCTAATGAATCTCGGCATGCTAGTAGCTGCTCGGGCGTCTTACCAGGCGTGTAGTAATGTCAAGGCTCACGCCGATTCGCTAAAGGTGTTCGATGGAAATGCAGAGAAAGTTGCTCTTCAGTTAAAGGAAGAACAAATTCCCCAGCTTGAACTAAATGTCAGGGGGGCTTTAACTCAGTATCTCCGTCACCTTTCTAAGGAGGAAGCGGCGCCTTATCTGTCTATGCTTAAGACGGAGGATTTAATTGAGCTTGGATTAAGGGTCCGGATGAGAGACAAAGTGCTTTCCTGGGTCGCGAAGAATTTGGGTGCAATAGTCGTGTCGGTAGTGACTGCCCTGGCTATTGCCTTGTTTCTATCCTGGCTCGGAATTCCACACTAACAACCCGTTGAAAAGAGACCAAAGTATGCTGTCATGCCTTTTGCAGAAGGCGCAAAAGCCAAGCCAACATACTTTGGCTCCTTAACAGGAGCGTTGATGGTCTGCTTTTTGAAATCTTGGCTGACTGCAATGTGTCGTAAGCAGGCACTCAATAAAAATCATATCGATCATTTCACTGATACCCAAATCATGATGCGCCTAGTTAGCCGGTTTGCAGCGAGGATACTCATTTTCATTTGCCTGTTTGTCGCAGGCCAAGCCGCGCACGCGAGCGAAAAAATCACCATCGCCGCCGCCGCCGATCTCAAGTTCGCGCTGGACGAGATCGTCGTACTTTTCAGTAGGCTGCATCCCGCCGACCGGGTAGAAGCCATCTACGGCTCGTCCGGCAAATTCCAGACGCAAATCCGTCAGGGTGCGCCTTTCGACCTGTATTTTTCCGCCGATATCGCCTATCCGCGTGCGCTTAAAGAAGAAGGCTTTGCCGCCTCCGAGGTGCAGCCCTACGCGGTGGGACGCATCGTGCTGTGGAACCCGTCGCGCGATGCGGGCAAGATGACGCTCGCCGATCTCGCCGACCCGGCCATCCGCAAGATCGCCATCGCCAATCCGAAGCACGCGCCCTACGGAAAGCGCGCCGAAGAAGCGCTGAAGGCAGCGGGCGTATGGGAGAAAGTGGAAGGCAAGCTGGTGTATGGCGAGAACGTCGCGCATGCGGCGCAGTTCGTGCAGACCGGCAACGCGCAGGCCGGCATCGTCGCGCTGTCGCTGGCGCTCAGCCCGGAGCTGGCGAAGCAGGGCGGCTACGCGCTGATTTCCGACAAGCTGCATCAGCCGCTGGAGCAGGGTTTTATCGTCACCAAGCGCGCCGCTGACAATCCGCTGGCGCAGGCATTCGCAAGTTTCATGGCGGGGCAAGAGGCGCGCGCGGTCATGACTCGTTACGGGTTTGTGTTGCCGGGTGAGGCCAAATAGTTGGTAGACTTGCCATGAATCCAGATTATCCATTTGACGCAGGTCGGGCTTCAGCCCGACATGTCGGGTTGAAACCCGACCTACAAGGTTTTGTCCCCGCGTTGCGGGGTTCATGTTTTATTGACTGGATTCCCGCCTTCGCGGGAATGACGAATTTATAGAATTTACCTTATGGAATCCGCTTTTTCTTCCGCCGATCTCTCCGCAATTTGGCTTACCTTCAAACTGGCTGCGGTGGTGACCGTCATTCTGCTGCTGGTCGGTACGCCGATTGCGTGGTGGCTGGCGCGCACCCGCTCCTGGTGGAAGGGGCCGGTCGGCGCGGTGGTGGCGCTGCCCATCGTGCTGCCGCCGACCGTGATCGGGTTTCTATCTGCTGGTGGCGATGGGACCGTCCGGGCCGCTTGGTGCGCTCACACAAGCCTTGGGGATCGGCTTGCTGCCGTTTACCTTTGCCGGGCTGGTGATCGCCTCGGTGTTTTATTCATTGCCGTTCGTGGTGCAGCCGCTGCAAAACGCTTTCGAGGCGATTCCCGAGCGCGCGCTGGAAACCGCCGCGACGCTGCGCGCGTCCGCGCGGGACACTTTCTTCAGCGTGGCGCTGCCGCTGGCTAAGCCCGGCTTCCTTACCGCATCGGTGCTCGGCTTCGCGCATACCGTCGGCGAATTCGGCGTGGTGCTGATGATCGGCGGCAACATCCCGGACAAGACGCGCGTGGTGTCGGTGCAGATATACGACCATGTCGAGGCGATGGAATATGCCTCGGCGCACTGGCTGTCGGCGGGGATGGTGGCGTTCGCCTTCGTGGTGCTGCTGGCGCTGTACACGCTCAATCCGACCGGAAAACGCAAATGATTCAGGCGCGCTTCGATCTCTCCTATCCCGGCTTCGCGTTGCACGCGGAATTGCAGGTGTTCGCGCATGGTGTCATCGCGCTGTTCGGACCGTCCGGTTCGGGCAAGACGACTTTGTTGCGCTGCATCGCCGGGCTGGAACGAATTCCCAACGGTGCGTTGCAGGTGAAAGACGAGGTGTGGCAGGAAGGCGCGAGCTTTATGCCGGTGCATCGGCGCCCATTGGGTTATGTGTTTCAGGAGGCCAGCCTGTTCCCACATTTGTCGGTGAAGGAAAACCTGGAATATGGCCTGAAGCGTATTCCTCCGGAGCAGCGCAGGATAGAACTGGAGCAGGTGGTGGAGTGGCTCGGCCTGAGCAAGCTGATCGATCGCGCCAGCCCGGCGGGGCTGTCCGGCGGCGAACGGCAGCGCGTGGCCATCGCCCGCGCGCTGCTCACCAGCCCGCGCCTGCTGCTGATGGACGAGCCGCTCTCGGCGCTGGACGCTGCGAGCAAGCGGGAAATCCTGCCCTACCTGGAGCGCTTGCACAGTGAGCTGGACATCCCGGTGATTTACGTCAGCCACTCGCTGGATGAAGTGGCGCGGCTGGCCGACCAACTGGTGCTGATGGAGCAGGGGCGCGTCATCGCCAGCGGTGCGCTCAACGAAATGCTGGGGCGGCTGGACTTGCCCACCGCGCATCTGGACGACGCGGGGTCGATGATCGAATCCAGTGTAGGTATCCATGACGGGGAATACCATCTCACCCGGCTGGATTTTTCCGGCGGCAGCCTGTGGGTGAGCAGGGTGGAGCGCGCCATCGGCAGCAGGGTGCGCGCTCGTGTGCTGGCGCGCGACGTGAGCATCGCCACCGTTGCGCCGCAAGGCTCCAGCATCAGCAATATTCTCGCCGCGCGCATCGACGAAATTCGCGACGAAGGGCCGGATCGCGTGAACTTGCGCCTGTCCGTCGGCAGCGGACAACTGCTGCTGTCGCGCATCACCCGCCGTTCGCGCGACCAGCTTGGATTGACGCCGGGCATGGAAATGTTCGCGCAGGTGAAGAGCGTGGCGCTGATTGCGTAGAGCTTGTGAATAAATCTACTGCGCGCACCGGATCGGGATTGGGCGGTGCTCGCTATCCTCATGTACAACGCGCACATTCCGGTAGCTGCGCTCCGTCCGCACCTCCGACACGTTGCTGGCGCAGCCAGCCGATTGCGGGAGGAGGTGCGATGCGGCGCGCTCGCTACGATTTCTTCACAAGCTCGTAGTACAATTCCACCCCGATCCTGCCACATGGAGTTTGCGCCAAATGAGCCGTCTGATATTGATTATCGCCATTGTGGCCGTGGTTTACCTGTTGATCAGGTCTTTTCGCAAACAAGCGCCGCAGCAGGACAAACCGACTACCGAGGACATGGTGCGCTGCGCACATTGCGGCGTGCATCTGCCCAGGGGCGAAAGCGTCGAGGCCGACGGACAATCCTTTTGTGGCGCGGAGCATCGCGATGCTTACCGCAAGTAAGCAACGCGATGCATGTCGCACGAGCCTGCAATGCCAGAGCCAACAATGACCGGCCAGCCCGCCGCTGAATTTCCCCGCGCCGATTTCTGGCGCTCCCTGAATTACTTCAATCTGTACCGGCTGTCCCTGGCCGGTTTTTTTGTGCTGCTGGCCGGCATCTTTGGCCCTTCGCTGTCCTTGGGGGCGCGCAACTGGAAGATATTCTTTGCCGCAAGCATAGTTTATGCTGTGGTGGTGGCGCTTTCGTTTGTGCTGCTGCGGTTGCGCTGGCCGCGCTTTGTGGTGCAATTGGCGCTGCAAATCGGCGGGGATATTGCCGCGTTGTCGGTGATTTCGCACGCCAGCGGCGGGATACAGAGCAATATCAGCCTGCTGCTGCTGGTTTCGCTGGCGGCGGCAGGAATGATCAGCCGTGGAAAAATTACCCTGTTCTTCGCCGCGCTGGCGAGCATTGCCGCCTTGCTGGAGCACTCTTACGGCGTGTTGTACGAAGGTGCCGAGGCGGCGCAGTACGTTCAGGTCAGCCTGCTGTGCGTGTCCTATTTCGCGGTGGCCTGGCTGGCGCATACCCTGGCAAAATACGCGGTGGAAAGCCAGCAATTGGCGCAACGCCGCGGCCACGATTTGGCCAGTTTGTCCGAGGCGAACCGCCTGGTGATGCGCGATATGCAGGATGGCGTGCTGGTGGTGGACGAGCAGGGCGTGATCATGCAGATGAACCCGAGCGCGGCGCGCCTGTTGCGCCATAGCGCGCTATCCGGCAGTTCTCTGGCGGAAAATTTCCCGCTGCTGTTCGGGCAGTATGCGCTGTGGAGAAGGGTCGGCACGGTCAGCCGCGATACCCTGCAGCTGGATGTCGGTGTGCAGGCACGCTTGCGTTTTGTCGCCGTCGAACGTAATGCGGCGCATGGTGCGGTGATTTTTCTGGAAGACATGCAGCGCATCCGCGCCGAGGCGCAACAGATCAAGCTGGCCGCGCTGGGCCGCCTGACCGCCAGCATCGCGCACGAAGTGCGCAACCCGTTGTCGGCGATCAGCTATGCGACAGAATTGATGCGGGAAGAACAGGGTGATGCCAAGCAGCAGCGGCTGCTGCAAATCGTGCTGGACAACACGCAGCGCATCAATCGCATCGTGCAGGACGTGATGCAATTGAACCGGCGCGACCGCGCGCAGCCGGAAGTGTTCGAGCTGGATGCAATGTTGCGCACCTTTGTCGAAGAGTTTAACTTGGCGGAGCGGCTCGAACCGGGTGTGATGGCATGGGCCGGGATGCCGGGCGCAAGCATTTCCTTCGACCGCGGCCATCTGCGCCAGGTGCTGTGGAATTTATGCCGCAACGCGCTGCGCTATGGCCGCAAGCAGGCGGGCAGCCTGATGCTGTCGGTTAGCGTTGCGGAAGGGCGGGTGATGCTGGAGGTGCGGGATGACGGGCGGGGCCTCTCCGCCGAGCATCTGGGGCGGCTGTTCGAGCCGTTCTTTACCACTGCGCCAGACGGCACGGGTTTAGGGCTGTATATTGCCAAGGAATTGTGCGAGGCAAATGGCGCGCTGCTGGAATATCATGGACAAGAAGAACAAACCGGGGACGGCGGTGCGGGCGCCTGCTTCCGTATAACGTTTGCAGAGCTGCAAGGAAATGGCGAGGGAGCGGGATATGGCGGATAACCATCGGGTAAAAAGTGCCACGGTGTTGCTGGTGGACGATGAGCCGGACATTTTGGAGTTGCTGGAACTGGCGCTGAGCAAAATGGGCCTGGAGGCAGACCGGGCAAGCAATGTGCGCGAGGCGCTGGCGAAGTTGGCGACGCGCCACTATGACCTGTGCCTGACCGATATGCGTATGCCAGATGGCGATGGCTTGCAGGTGGTGCAGCACATCATGCAAAACAATCTGGACGTGCCGGTGGCGGTGATTACCGCGCACGGCAACATGGAGAATGCCGTTGCCGCGCTCAAGGCGGGCGCTTTCGATTATCTGTCCAAGCCGGTTTCGCTCGACCAGTTGCGCGCCCTGGTGAAATCCGCACTGAAGCTGCCCCAGGCTGGCCCGTCTGGCGACAAGATGTTGCTCGGCCATTCGCCTGCGATGCAAAAAGTGCGCGACCTGATCAAGCGCGTGGCGCGCAGCCAGGCACCGGTGCATATCAGCGGCGAATCGGGCAGCGGCAAGGAATTGGCGGCGCGCCTCATCGTGCAAAGCGGCGCGCGGCATGATCAGCCGTTTGTCGCGGTGAACTGCGGGGCGATCCCGGGCAACCTGATGGAAAACGAATTTTTTGGCTATAAAAAAGGTGCGTTCACCGGGGCGGACAAAGATAGAGACGGTTTTTTCCAGGCGGCGCACGGCGGAACCTTGTTCCTCGATGAGGTGGCTGATCTGCCGTTGATTATGCAGGTCAAGTTATTGCGTGCGATACAAGAGAAGCGCGTGCGCAAAATCGGAGCTACCGGTGAAGAGGCGGTGGATGTGCGCATCATCAGCGCGACACACCACGATCTGGCCGAGCGTGTGAGGCAAGGCGAATTCCGGCAGGATCTGTATTACCGCCTGAGTGTGATTCCGATCCAGATGCCCGCGTTGCGCGAGATGCGCGAGGATATACCGGGGATTGCGCAGCGGACACTGGAGCGTTTGCGCGGCGATACCGAGGTATGCTTTTCCGAAAAAGCCTTGCATGCGCTGCAAGGCTATAGCTTTCCGGGCAACGTGCGCGAACTGGAAAATATCATCGAGCGGGCGCTCGCGCTATGCATGGATGGGGTGATCGATGAGCAGGATTTGTTACTGGTGCCAGTAGAGCATTGTCAGGCTGACAATGCAGCGCTCGGCAGCAAATACCCGTTACCGAAATATCTGGATCATGTCGAGAAGCAAGCTTTGCTGGAAGCGCTTGAGCAAACCAATTTTAATCGCACGGCTGCCGCCAAGTTGCTGGGACTGACGTTCCGCACCATGCGCTACCGGATGGAACGACTCGACATCAAGGAGCCGAGCGGTACCGATGATGCGGATTGATGCGCAAGGGCTGCTGGTTGGTGGCGAATATATTCCGTCGCCGAACTGTGATGACCGCCCCGCAGGCAATATCGAGTTATTGGTGATACACAACATCAGCCTGCCGCCGGGCGAGTTTGGCGGCGATGGGGTGCTGCGGCTATTCACCAATACGCTGGATGTGTGCGCTCACCCTTATTACCCAAGCATCGCCGGAATGAAAGTTTCGGCGCATTTTTTTTTGCGCCGCGATGGCAAAATTATCCAGTTTGTTTCCTGTTTGAGGCGCGCCTGGCATGCGGGGGAATCCTGCTGGCAAGGCGGGGCGCGCTGCAACGATTTTTCCATCGGCATCGAGATGGAGGGTACAGATACCGTGCCCTTCACCGGCGCGCAATATGACGCGCTCCATTGCTTGACCGTGGCGTTACGCGGAGCCTATCCGATACGCGGCATTGCCGGGCATAGCGATATTGCGCCGCAGCGCAAGACCGATCCGGGACCATGCTTCGATTGGGTGCGCTATCTCGCGGGTTTATCCGCAGCAAGCATTGTGCCAGCGATGTTTTCAGCGTCAGGCCAGGAGAGGTGAAAGGTTAAATTGACTGAAATATCCAGTTCTTTTCGCGGCTTACGATATTTGGATTAACCCCTACAATTAGCGGTATCAATGGAGAAAAGAGCTAAATGTAGTGTTCTCGATTCGGGTTGCCAAATTTCAGGGAGTGTGTACATGACACATACTGCTGCCGATAGTATTTCAAGCTTTTCTACACTGGGCAGCGGCCTTTCCAGTTTTGCATTTTTCTTTTTTAAATCCTTCCAGTTGTCACCGATTATTATTGAGCCGCTGTTGTTTTGCGGCCTGGATGTTGACGCCGGGAAATTGGCGCACAGTTAGGAATTGAAAGGCTTTAGCTCACGCTGGGTTGATGAGGGTGGGTTGGGGGTGTAGTAGTTGCAAGTGGGTTTTCGTTAACTTTCATTATCGTAAGGAGGTTGAAATGGTAGCAGCAAAGAAGTCTAAGCCAGCAGCAAAACCAGCGGCGAAGAAGGCGGTCGCAACTAAGCCAGTAGCCAAAAAAGCGGTAGCCAAGCCAGCGGCGAAAAAGACGGTCGCAGCCAAGCCGGTAGCCAAAAAAGCGGCAGCCAAACCAGCGGCGAAAAAGACGGTCGCAGCCAAGCCGGTAGCCAAAAAAGCGGCAGCCAAACCAGCGGCGAAAAAGGCGGTCGCAGCCAAGCCGGTAGCGAAGAAAGTTGCTCCAGCCAAGCCAGCAGCCAAGAAGGCAGCTCCAGCAAAAACGGCGACTACTGCTGCAACGTCTGCTGCTGCGCCGGTGCCTTCTGCGCCAGCACCGGTACGTCCGGCTGCAACGTGGCCTTTCCCTACACCGGGAATCGGCAAGCCAAACTGAGTCGGGGTGCTGTTGTGGCAGCCGCCACGACACGATAATGCGCGGCCTTCTGGTGCGAAGGTGCGTGTTCGGCTGCCCCCCGACGCCTTGCGGCAGTCGAATTATGTTTGGCCTTGGGCGCACTTATCGGTGCGTGCGCCTCTTTAGCTTTATCAGCGTAACGCTGGGCGTTTTTTATTGTGGATGCAATCTCGATGTTTGCAGTTTTTTTGCACTCTGAATTTGCTGCTCTGCCTCAATGAGCGAGAAGGCTTATTGATGTGCTGTAGCTGGACATAAAAGCGTGATTTTCCGCTGTATGCCGCGCCACATTTAAGGTATGTGTTCGGTGTAGTATTCCATACCAGTAGCATGTAGCCTTTATAACTTCGGATAAAGGCGCGTCAGCTTGATCCGCGCATCCAAAGTTGTAAACTGCCAGCCAATCTTCTTCGAGCGGCTGCTTCGATCTCGCTCCCATGTGGCCACTTCGGCCTTCATGCCCTCCATGTTGTCTATTCGGCGGCCAAGGCATTGCACCTATAATACGCCGAGTTCAATCTCCGCCATATTCAACCTATTCTCCTCAGTTGCCCCTGTAAAATCACCCCAAACGTAGCGCTGGCAATGGTTTTCGACCGAAGAGGGCAACCCGATGGGTGGGATGAAATTTGAGCAAAAAGCGCTGGTAAAAGCGGGCGATGGCGCCTTGCAGGAGCAGGAGCGCGCGGCGACGGAGCTTCGCATAGCCACGCCCGGCGGGCGGCTTCACGTTCGCTGGGACGAAGGCGGCAAGCGCCACGGCGCTGGGGCAGTTGCCGTTCTTTGCCGAATTTCTGAAAGTCTCGGGGCTGTTCGCCCGCTGGTTGGACGGATGTCCGATGGCCTACACCAGCCCCAACCGCCGGATATAGTCGACGTCCTGGGCATCTGTGCTGTCGATTCTGGATGGGCAGCGGCGCTATGCCCACGTAGCCGGGCTGCGCGGCGACGGTGTCGCCCCCCCCAGATACTCGGCATGAACAAGATCGTCAGCGACGAAAGCCTGCGCCGCGCGCTGGCACACTTGGCGCCTGACCAACCCAAGCACTGCAGCGAAGAAGAACGTGCCGCACGCGCGGCCCAGATGGAGAAGAGCACGGCCTAGATGGACGCGGCGCTGCGCGAAGAAGCCGACCGCATCGAGCTGTGTGTGCGCTGATGACGCGGTGCGACTGCGCGTTTCGGCGACTACGGTGGCAGAGCTCTATGCGGTGTGCGCGAGGGCATGGAACTTGAGGTTCTGGATCGTTTTGGGGAGTGCGCCGATTAACCTGGTTTTCCATAGCTCACAGCATTAGGGCTATTTGCTGAGCAACTTGCTCTGACCTGAGAAATTTATTTTCAGGTTCAAATAGCTTGCGCACCAAAGAGAGGGTGAGTGACAAAATCGCTTGCGCTTGGTAAGCGGTCACTATCGCTGCCACCCTCTAAAACTAAACCCCAATTTTGATAGTGAAAATCTTGCTGAAATTGGCGATTTCCATCACCTGCATGGCTTCGCTGGATGCATTAAGCAGGGACACCTTTTTCTGCGCATCTTTGGCGCGGTCGTGC
Organism: Gallionella sp.; assembly: GCA_030700315.1. GTDB lineage: Bacteria > Pseudomonadota > Gammaproteobacteria > Burkholderiales > Gallionellaceae > Gallionella. The sequence goes on along the minus strand of JAUYJO010000013.1, from coordinate 14,079 downwards.
AGCAGCATCAGCATGCCCAGCGCAGCGCTGTCCAAATAATTCACCTTGCTCATTTCGATTTCGATTTCGCGCACGGCAGGCTTGCTGAACAGCGTCGTGTAGGCATTTTTAAAATCGCGGTGCACTTCAAAATCAAAACGGCCAGACATGGTGATGCGCGCCGCATGATCCCTAACTTGAATATCTATTGTCATGATAAATTCCTTGTCAAATAACCGGCCGTAGCTGTTTCGTCCACAATTTTTTCAATTTGATCGCTGTGCTTGTCGGTTAATGCGCTGAGCCTTGCATGTTCTGCACATAAGGCATATAGCGTTTATCGCTGCCCGCAATATGGTGGACCAGCCAATCCTGCATGATTTTCATAATGGTGTCGGCGGTAACCGAGTTGGGGTCTTTGTCGAAAGATTCTTTGACAGACAGCAGCTCCCGAACAAAGGCCTCATGAGTTGCCTTGTGTTCGTCAATATCCGGGTAGTTGGCCTGGCGCATCAACCTTTCTTCTGCGCCCAGATGCATGGCGGCATATTCGATCAAAAATTCGATGCGCTTGCGGATGGCCTCGTGATCGTTTTTGTCCGGGAATTTGCTGAATTCCTTGATCGTTTCGAAAAATATCCGGTGATGCGCGTCCATCAACACGTTGCCTACACTGAAAGAGTCGTTCCATTCGACCAGTTCCATTATTGCTCTCCTTGTTTTTGCTCATATGATTGATCGTTGACGATACCCGCATACTTCATGTCTTCAACCAGAATGTGCTTGCTGAGCCAGTCCCGCAGGAAGAGTAGCACTTCCTGGTTGATGGTGGGGCGCAGCCCATGCAGATACTGCCAGCGGATATCCTGGATGGATTCGGTAAACGCGGCATGTTGGAGTTTGTGCGCAAACAGCTCGGGCATGGGGTAGCCCGATTTTTGCAAGAATTGTTCTTCGCGCTCGAAATGATCAATCGCGTAATTGAGCAGCTCGTCCAGCACCGATTCGGCGATGCGCCGGTTGCCGATTTTTTCTGCCGCCGCCAGTTGATTGATCAGTTCGATCAGGACGCGATGATCGTTATCCATGCCGGCCACTTTGACCGACAGCGCTTCTGTCCATTCGATCAAGGCCGCGCCTTGCCGGTATTCCATTACTTTGAGAAAAGCTTCGACGACCAGCGGGTCGAAATGTTTTCCTGACTGGTCACTGATATAACCGGTCGCGTCTTGCAAGGACCAGGCTTTTTTGTACGGCCTCGCCGAGGTGAGCGCGTCAAAAACATCGACCAGCCCGACAATGCGCGCTGCAAGCGGGATAGCCTGTCCGGCGATCCGTGCCGGGTATCCTCCGCCGTCGTAGCGCTCGTGGTGATGCAGGGCGATTTCGCAGGAAAGCCTGAGCAGATAATTGTTGCCATCGAGGATGCGGCTGGCCTTTTCCAACACCTTGTGGCCTTTCGCGGGGTGGGTTTCGATAACCTGGCGCTCAGCCGGATCGAGCTTGCCGGGCTTCTTGAGGATGTCTTCGGGAATGGCAATCTTGCCCACGTCATGAAGAATGCTGGCGGTGCTGATGTGGCGCTCGAACTCCGGTGTAATGATCTCCGGGTAATGCCCCAGCTCGCCGAGAACCTGCACGATCTCGTCGGTCATGATGGCCACGCGCAGAATATGAACGCCGGTGTCCCGGTCTTTGTGCTCCGCGAGGCTGGCCAGCGCGACGACCATGGCGCGCCCGGTGCGCATGGCCTGCTTGGCGAGGCTGTGTGTCTTGATCGCACTGACCACCTTGTCATTGATGAAGTTGAGCAGTTCCCGTGCTTGCGGGGCGATTTCCTGCGCGAGTTCGACATGGGCGAGCAGGGCAAGATTTTCCGGGTGCAGGAAACAGAAAGTCACGGCATCCCGGCTGAAATGGTTCAAACGCTGGCGCAGGGCACTGTTCAACTGTTCGCGGATCGGTTCGTCTTCGATGGTGGAGACGGCTGCGTAGCGTCCCGTGCCGTGGCTGATCTGAAAGACATGACCGCCACCGTCGTAATTGGCGAGCGCCATGAAGGCTGACGCACCGTGGTCGGTGGCATCGCCGAGCTTGGCGAGGTATTGAACCAAGCCCTCGTATAACGCTTCCAACGAGCCGGCCTGGTCAATATCCCGGCAAATTTCCTGCACTCTGCCAAGCAAAAGCGATGTGAAATTCATGGCTGCTGCTTAATAACTTTCATAAGTTTCTTCAAGGGGTTCAGGTTAATCCCAGATAATCCTAATCCATTGGCTCTTGAGGCATTGCAAAATCAATGGGTTGTAGGTCGGGTTTTAACCCGACATGTCGTGCTGAAGCCCGACCTACGCCCCAATGGATTATCTGGGTTAATGCCATTGTTCATGCATGCATAGTGAAGCGATTATTCCAGGCTAGTGTTGCCAGGGGCGCTTCAGGCTTCGCCTTGTGGTCGGGTAAAAAACTGTAAGCATGGGTTTGCAGCATGGGCTTCATCAACATGTCCTCCTTAACGATGTGCGCGACCAGCCATTCATCCAAAAAATGGGCATAACGCTTCGCCGCCCTTTCGGACAGCCTGTCGCCATTTGACATCAATTTGTTCTTCATGCGCAGAAATTCATTCAGCAATTTTTGATGCTCCAGCCTGTTTCTGGCAAAATCGAAACCGATCGCCAGGGCAATTTCTTCCTCATTTTCGAAATGTTCGCACAGCCAATATTCAAACTGTTCGAGTTCATCCGTTACGGCGGAAATGTTGCCTTCTCCGATCAGGGATTCTACATTGTATGCCATCGCCAGCAAATTTCTGTGCTCTGAATCGATGATTGCACTCCCGACATTCCACTGATTATTCCATGCTGAGCCCATGATAATGACCTCCCAAAATTGGCTGGCGCGAGACTCGGCCAGGTTATGTTTCCAAATTTTGCGGCGCGATCTGGAAAGCCTCCAGGATTGTCGGTTAACAATTGTTCGGTTAAGCAATTGCCGTTTTAAGAATATTCGACTATGTTAGCATTCTACAAAGTCATCGTTCACTAATCGTTCATGCGCTCACTCTCTCCCGATTGCGAACTTGAACTCAGGTTGCTGGGCGGCTTTGATGCGCGCCTGAAGGGCCGCCCCGTTGGTGGGGGCGCTTACAACAAAATGCGCGCGCTGCTCGCCTACCTGGCGGTAGAACGCGAGCAGGATCACAGCCGCGAAGCCTTGGCCGAGCTGCTGTGGGGCGGCAACGAGCGCGCAACCGCGCGCGGCAATCTGCGCCGTACCCTATCGGATTTGCGCCGGGTACTGGAGCAGCCGACCGGCAAACCCCTGTTCTTTGCCAGCAAGCACACGATTCGTTTCGCGCCGAATGCTTATGTCGACGTGCTGGAATTCACCGCCGCCGCATCTTCCTGCATAGCCGCCCCCCAACCCGCCCACTGCGACCCATGTGTCGCCCAAATGGAACACATGGCTGAACTCTATCACGGCGAATTTCTGGCCGGATTCTCGCTGCCTGACTGCCCCGCTTTCGAAGACTGGCTCCAGATGCAGCGCGAAGCGTTGCGTCGCCGCGCCCTCGCCTTGCTGGAGCGATTATCCAATTGCCACGAGCAGGCAGGCCATTATCAGCGCGCGTTGCCGTTCGCCTTGCGCCATGCAGAGCTGGATCCGTGGGATGAAAACGGCCATCGCCGGGCAATACGGCTCTATGCGCTGAACGGCCAGGACAGTGCCGCTCTCGGCCAATATGACTCATGTTTCCGGGTGCTGAAAAATGAAATAGGGGTGTTGCCCAACAAGGAAACACAAGGCTTGGCCGAGAGCATCAGAAAGGGCGAGTGGCGTGCTGAGCCTCTCGGCGCAACGGGCGAACATCCTGCGATAGCGCTTCCTCCCCTGATCGTGGAGCGCCGTCAGGTGACGGTACTGTACTGCGAATTGACCCTCGCCGCGATTGACGACCCCGAGGAAGCGATGGCGCTGCTGCGCGCGCCCCAAGCGCGCTGCATGGAAATTATCCGGCAATTTTCGGGGCACATCGTGCAGTCGTATGGCGGTGGCCTGCTGGCTTATTTCGGCTACCCGCAAGCCCACGAATACGCCGCCCGCCATGCCGTGCAGGCTGCTCTAGCCGTTGCGCGCGAAACGGCTCACGACCTGGAAATTCGCGCGTGCGTACACACCGGACTGATTATCGCCGGCGGCCAACCCGCCATGCCCGATACCTCCGGTCAAACTTCCAGCCTCGCCGTCCAGTTACGCCATGGCGCAACGCCCGGCAAAGTGGTGATCAGCCGGCAGGCGCACTGCCTCGTGACCGGATATTTTGATTGCCTCAGCGCCGGCGTACAATCCTTGCCGGGCATCGCGCAGCCCCTGGAAATTTTCGAAGTGCTGGGAGAAAGCGGCGCCCACAGCCGCCTGGAAGCGGTAGCCCGACTCACTCCTTTGGCCGGACGCAAAACCGAAATCAACCAGTTGATGGCGTGGTGGAAAAAAGCCGCACAAGGCTCGCGCCAGGTGGTGCTGATTCAGGGGGAGGCGGGCATCGGCAAGTCGCGTTTGCTGCTCACCCTGAAACAGCGATTAACCGGAAAGCCCCACAATGTTCGCGAGTTGCGCTGTTTTCCAGAATTCAGCCAGTCGCCTTTTTATCCGCTTGTCGCCATGCTTGAAAATCTGTTCGGCTTCGCGCGTGACGACACACCCGAGGCAAAATTTGACAGGCTGGCGGCGTATCTTGAAGCGCATTTCCCGGAGTTGGCGCCAGAGGCCGTCCCCTGGCTCGCGTCTCTCCTTGCCCTGCCTCTGGCTGATCCTTATCACCTGCCCGCGTACTCGCCGCAAAAATACAAGGAGCAGACTATCGCCATCCTGCTCGAACTGTTGCAGGCACTGGCGGCACAGTTACCGGTATTGCTCATCGTGGAAGACTTGCACTGGGTCGATCCGTCCACGCTGGAATTGCTGAGCCTGTTTGTCGGGCAAACCGGAAAGGGCGCTATTCTCGCTTTATTCACGGCACGCCCCGAGTTTGACCCACCCTGGGATGAAACCCGGGAGTCATCGCTGTCGCTGGCTCCCCTGGTTGAAAGCGAGGCGGCGCAAATGATCGCGTCCATCAGTAAGGGTGTTTCGGAAGCGACCCTGCGCCACATCGTGCAACGCGCAGATGGCATACCGCTGTTTGTCGAGGAGATGGCGAAAATTGCGACGTTGGACAATCAGGCAAGCATTCCGGCCACGCTGCGCGACCTGCTGGCCGCGCGCATGGATCAAATGGGCGACGCGAAATACACGGCGCAATTTGCCGCCACCCTCGGGCGCGAATTCGATCTGGACTTGTTGCGCAAGATTTCCCCCTGCGACTCCGCCACGCTGGCGCATAACCTGAGCGCATTGCGGGATGCCGGATTGGTCTTGAAGATCAGCAAAACAGTCCACCAGTTCAAGCATGCCCTGATTCAGGAAGCCGCCTATCAATCCCAAACCCGGTCTGCCCGCCAAGCCGCCCATCTGCGTATCGCGCAAGCCATGCAAAGCGATTTCCCGGATATCGCCGCGACCCGGCCGGAACTCCTGGCGCAGCACTGGTCCTCCGCCGGCGAAACGCGGCAGTCGATCGAATACTGGATCAAGGCCGGGCAGCGTGCCGCGCTGAATTCGGCCAACCTGGAAGCGATAGAACATTTCAGCGCCGGCCTGCAACTGTTGATGACTTTGCCGGCGGATCAGCAAAGAGACCGGGCTGAATTCAACATACTGGTCAGCCTCTGCCCGGCACTGTATGCCGCAAAAGGCTACGGCTCGGCGGAAGTCGCGCAGGCCAATGCGCGCATTTCCGTGTTGAGCGGGCTGGTGGGCGATGGCACGGAATTGTTCCAGGCGAAATGGGCGCTGCTGATAAATACCATCGCGACTACCGGTTCACGTGGCATGCCCGAAGCCGCGATGCAGTTGCTGGGCATGGCGCATGATGACCCCATCAAAAAGCAGGCGGCGCACCATCTCGCAACCAATGCGTTTTTCTGGCTGGGCGAGTTCGAATCCTCGCGTGTACACAGCGAACAGGCTATCGCGCTTTATCATCCCGATCATTGTCAGACGCTGCTGGAGCATTACGGCTCGGACCTGTCCGCATTCAGCGCGGGCTATGCGTTGTTTGCGCTTTATTTCCTGGGCTTTCCGGATCGGGCCCAACAGATTTGCGGGCGGATGCTCAAACAGGCGCGAGAGTTGGCGCATCCCCATACCCTGGCGCAGGCACTCAGCTTCGCTGCCGTATTGCATCGCTGGTTGAACAAGCCCGTGCAAGCCTTATCCCTGTCCGCGGAGGCCATCGTCATCTCCAGGCAACAGGGCTTTCTTCTTTGGCTGGCTTGCGGTGAAATGACGCACGGCTGGGCTCGGGTCATGCTGGGGCAGGAAGAGGGGGTAACCGAAATCAAGGCGAGCATCGCCGGGATGAGAGCAGCATTATGTGGCATATCGGTGGTATTTATGTCGCCTCTGATTGAAGCCTATAGGCATTTGAGCAGGCATCACGAGGCGCTCGACCTGATTGCCGAAGCGCAGGCTGATGCGGAAAAAACCGGCGACAACCATTTTGCCGCCGAACTGCACCGCCTCAAGGGTGAATGTCTGCTGGCGCTTGCGCCGTCCAACGCGGCGCAGGCCGAGTCCTGTTTCGATCAGGCGCTTGCCGTCAGCCGCAAGCAACAGGCGAAATCTCTGCAACTGCGGGCGGCGCTAAGCATGGCCCGGTTGTGGCGGCAGCAAGGCAGGGGTGAGGAAGCGCGGTGCTTGCTTGAGGAGGTTTACAACGGTTTTACCGAAGGTTTCGACACCCGCGATCTTCAGGAGGCTGCTGAAATAGGCGCTTGAAAAGCGCATGGCGGGGATGCGGAAGGCAATGCGGTATCATTCGGCCTGTTATTTATCGTGCGGAAGGGAAATATGAAAATCGTTTTGTTTGTCATCGTTTTGTTGCTGGGCGCGTGCGACGGCTCATCCGCGCCAGCGCCGAAGATCGCCGAACCGCAACGCGACGTGCTGGAAAAGGCCAGGGGCGTGGATCAAACACTGCAACAGTCTAACGAGGAAACGCAGAAAAAAATTGACGAAGCCGAAGGAAAGTAGCGCATGGCCGGCGGTGAATGCGGACAGCAGCGTCATGCCGTGCCTGACAAGGGAATGTCGTTCCGGGCAATGAAATAACGAAGGAGCCAAACATTGCGGGGGCGCGATTCATCGCGCCCCCGCAACTATTCTGGTTGAACTCAGCCCTTGGCTGCTGTCAGCTTTTCATATTTGGCCTGCAACTGCTCCTTGCTTTCCACATGCGCCGGATCCTTGGGAATGCAATCCACCGGGCACACTTCCACGCATTGCGGGGTGTCGTAGTGGCCCACGCACTCGGTGCATTTGTTCGGGTCGATGACATAAATTTCATCGCCTTGCGAGATCGCGTCGTTCGGGCATTCCGGCTCGCACACGTCGCAGTTGATACATTCGTCGGTAATTATCAGTGCCATGCTTTTTCTCCTGGGTTAAATCGATTTAGTTTTTCTGCTGCTGCTGCAACCTTGCCGCCACCAAGGGTGAAACAAACTTGCTGACATCGCCGCCGAAGCGGGCCACCTCGCGCACCATGGTGGCCGAGATGAAGGTATATTGTTCCGCCGGGGTCAGGAATAGCGTTTCCATTTCGGGATACAGATTGCGGTTCATCCCGGCCAATTGAAACTCGTATTCGAAATCCGACACCGCACGCAATCCGCGCAACACCACGCGCGCGCCCTGCGCCTGCACGAAGTTCATCAGCAAGCCGTTGAAGCCTTCCACGCGCACGTTGGCAAAATCCGCAAAAACTTCGCGCGCCATGCCCACGCGCGCTTCCAGCGGGAACAGGGTTTGCGTGCGGCTTTCCGCCACCGCCACGATGACTTCGCCGAACAGTCCGGCGGCACGCCGCACCACGTCTTCATGGCCGCGCGTGATAGGATCAAAAGTCCCGGGATAGACAACTTTTATCACTTAACTATACCCAACAATTGATAGTGTACCTGCCCCGCCTTGCCGGATTTGATTGCCCGCCAAGGTGGCTCGAATTCAAGCGCAGCCCCCGATTCGACATATACCATGCCGTTTTCATTCAGGCGTTGCGACAGGATTTCCAACAACCTGGGCAGATAATCGCTATCAAACGGCGGGTCCAGAAAAATCACGTCGTACCGATGCGCATCGCGGCAGGCGAATTCTAACCCATCTTGGCGGGTTGCGAAAACGGTAGCGCAGGCCAATTTTTCGATATTGTCCTGCAAGGCGCGAAAAACTGCGGGATTCTTCTCCACCATCACCACCCGTTCCGCGCCACGCGAAGCGGCCTCGAAGCCCAGCGCGCCGCTGCCGGCGAACAAATCCAGGCAGGTGCGGCCATACAGCGTCTGCCCCAGCCAGTTGAACAGCGTCTCGCGCACGCGATCGGGGGTGGGGCGCAAGCCTTCGGCATCGGGAAAGCTGATGATGCGGCTGCGGTATTCGCCGCCGATGATACGCACTTTGTTTATTTCTGATCTCCTCGATTAGCCACGGATAGAATGTTCGAGGCACTCCAATAGCCGAGGCTTTCGTTCTATGGTCAACATCTATTCTGTAAGCGGGCCGGTTGGCGGAATAGGGCGTTAAAGTTCAGAAATCCAGCGTTGCGGTAAGATAGGAGCGCCGCTTGAATTGGTTTTTTACCCGGTAGTCGATGTAATGATTGGTGATGGGGATCTGCACTACCAGCGCGACCTCACCTTTCGCCCCGTGCTCGCTCAGGTTGAATTGCTTGGCAATCCTCGCATCCGCCCGACGCGTAAATTGCTGGCGGTCATCAGCGGGGCGATCGATCGGTTGCATGGTGCTTTGCTGGTAAGAGCCCAGGCTGAGCGCAACCTCTCCGGCAAAAGTCCTGGAATACAGCGCGCCGAGCATGTTCCTGGGCATGGTGTCGCTGTAGCTTCCGTTAGTTCCATAGGGGATATAGCTGCTGCTGAGCACCTGATAAGCGTAGTTGATGGTCAACTGGTTATGCCCGCCCCAATGATGCTTGGTTGTGAACTCGAGTCCGCTATGCGTCGCGTTAAAGTTATTGACCAAATCTTTTGGTGCGGTAGGGGTTATGTAAATGACATTGCTTAACTGGTCGTGGTAAATGCGCGCGTCAATTGAACTGCCAAACTCGGGAAATTCTCCGAGATAACCGATTTCGCGCGACATGACGCTTTCCGGGCGCAAGCCGCCGCTGGACTGGACGAGCACGACGGTGCCCATACCCGGGAAATCGAAATGATAATTGCTCCGCTCTTCATAAACAGAAGGGTTGCGATAGGCTCTGGATAAACCTGCCCGCAGCGTCTGATTTTCCGCAAAATGGTAATTTAATGCCACGCGCGGTGATGTGCTTTGCTGCCCCAAACCGTTATTTTCCAGCATGGCACCCGCGTTCAGTATCCATTGCGGGGTCATGCGCCACTCACCATGCGCAAACAGGGTGGATTCACGAACGGATTGTTCGGCCAGGAACTTATTTGGTGCACGGACCCAGTCCCTGCGCAGGGAAGCGCCATACACCAGCCGGTTCGCCGGCGAAGTATGCATGGTGTGCTGCACTTCCATTTCGTCGCGGGTCGTGGTGACGTCGTCGCTGATCCAGCCCAGAGTGTTCAGTTCGTTATGGTAGATGTGATAGATGTGATAGAGCTGTAGCTTGAATTCATTTCCGCCATTCAGGTTGCGCAACCAGGTGAGTTGCTGGAAATTTTCCGTATTGAGCGAGTCATGGGGAAGGTCCTGCGCCGAGTTGGGTGAGCCCACTCCCCTCGCTCCCTTGCTGTAGCCGAGCTGCAAATCGAAGCTGTCCACAATAGTGGGCTGGTAGTTGGCGCGCAGGTTGAACAGATGTGTGCCATGCCCATCGTTGTTGGGGTCGTATTCACTGCCATCGTAGCTGGCAACGGGGTACCGGCTGGCATCGTAGCCGTGGTCTCTGCGATAGCCGAGGCTCACGCGATAATCCAGCGTTTCGCCGTGATGGCCGAAATGCAGTGCGGTATCGAAAATGCCACCGTTGCCTTTGGTGGCGCTGGCCTTGAATCCTTGCAACGCACCCGCGTCGCGGGTGAGGATGTTGATAACCCCTTGGGACGAATTGCCGCCGTGCGATGCGGCTGCTGGCCCGCGTATGACTTCAATGCGCTCAATGTCTTCAATTTGCAGCGGCAGATCTTCCCATGCAACGCCTCCCACCGGCGGCATATACACCGTGCGCCCGTCCACCAGCACCTGCATGCGGCGCGCCAAGTGATCGGTTGTTCCGTGGTACGCGACAATTGCGCGGCTGCCCGACCAATAGCTGACATACACGCCCGGTACCAGCTTGAATAAATCCGGAATATTGCGAAAACCCGACGCCTTGATCATTTCACGGTCAATTACGGTCATCGCGTTGGGGGCTTCCGAAGCGGGTTGGGAAAGCCGTGATGCGGTAAGCACGACAGGCAATTCCTGGAAATAATTTTGCTCGATCGGGTAGTCGGAAGCACGAGCGCTTCCGAAACCCATTTCAAGCAATGTCACCGTTGCGCACAAGCGAAGCGAAATTTTTTTCATGGCCCACCCACTATGATTGGTTTGCGCAGCCAGAGCATGATTGGCATGAACGCAAATGTTGCGATAAAAATTCCCTTGTTATTTTTCAGGTTCCGCTTTTTTCTCAGGTGCGCCGACGATCACCGTCGCCATCGCCTGCGGGTCGATGCGGCGCTTGAAGGCATCGCGCACTTGCGCGACCGTCACCTGCTCGATCTTGCGCGTGAAATCATCCAGGTAAGTCAGCGGCAAACCGTAGAAGCCGATGATGCCCAGGTAATCGAGGATCTTGCGGTTGCTGTCGATGCGCAGCGGGAAGCCGCCGACGATGTTCTGTTGGGCGGCAGTTAGTTCTTTTGCCGTCGGCCCCTTGGCGACGAATTCCGCCAGCGTGTCGCGCACCAGTTGCAGCGCCCCGTCGGCCTGCTCCTTCTTGGTTTGCAGGCCGATCTGGAATACGCCCGGCTGTTTCGACGGCATGAAGTAGCTATACACGCTGTAAGCCAGGCCGCGTTTTTCGCGCACTTCGTGCATCAGACGCGACACGAAACCGCCACCGCCGAGGATATGGTTGCCGACATACAGCGCGAAATAGTCCGGATCGCTGCGCGCCATACCCGGCGCGCCGAGCAGGATGTGGCTCTGGCTGGCGGGGTGGACGATGCGCTGCTCGACGGCGGTGATGCGCAGCGTCACCTCGGGCAACGCGGCGGGCGCGGCGCCTGACGGCAGTTGCGCCGTCAACTGTTCCGCGATGGCTTCGGCCTGCGCGCGCGAGATGTCGCCCATCAGGGCGACCACCGCCGCGCCCGCCCGGTAATGCGCGGCATAGAAAGCGCGCAAATCTTGGACGCTGATTTTTTCCACGCTGGCGATTTCGCCGGAGACCGGTAGCGCATAAGGGTGCGCGCCGAACACCGCCTTGTGGAAGGCCTTGTCGGCGATGCTTTCCGGCTTGGTCTCGGCCTCCTTCAGCGCTGCGATCAGCCGCGCCTTTTCGCGCGCCAGAATCGCCTCGGGGAACAAGGGTTTTTGCAGCACGCGCGCCATGATGTACAACGCCTTGTCGCGCTCGGCTTGGCTGCTCAGGGTACGCAATGACAGACTGGCGCGATCCTGGTCGAAACCGCCGCCGAACTGTGCGCCGATGTCCGCCATGCCGCGTGAAATGTCGTCTTCGTTCAAGCCTTCCGCGCCCAGATCCAGCAGGTGATGGGTCAGGCTCGCCACACCGGACTTATCCGCCGCATCGAAACTGCTGCCCGCCGGAATGCCCACCGACACGTCCAGCATCGGGATGTCATGGTTTTCCACAAACAGCACTTTCGCGCCGCTGGCGCTTTGCCAGTGCTGGATATTCGGGGCGGCAAAAGCGGCGGTCGCAACGCAGCACCAGGCTGCGAGAAAAATAGATTTAATGCGCATGGGTCGCTCCTTGTGGCGCTTTCGGTTTTCCGGAAAGCGGCTGCGGATCGAGTACCGCCACGGTCAGGCTGTCGTCCTGAAAAATTTCCTCCGCAACCTGACGCACCTGCTCCGCCGTCACCGCCTGGATTTTTTCCAGCATCACCGGCAAGGCGCGATGACCCAGCCCGATGCTCTCCATCTGCCCGATCTGCATCGCCTGATAAAACAGCGAGTCGAGTTTGTACACTTCGCCCGCCGTGACCTGCGCCTTGACGCGCTGCAGCTCTTCCCCGCTCACGCCGTCCTTGACCAGCAGCGCGATTTCTCCGCGCAATGCGGCCTCGACATCGGCCACGGTCTTGCCTTCGCTGGGTGTGGCTTCGAGCGTGAACAGGCCCGGCCCGCGCGAGGTGGCGTCGTAGCCCGCACCCGCGCCGCTGGCGATTTGCTGCTCGCGTACCAGGTGTTTGTTGAGGCGCGCCGATTCGTTGCCGTCCAGCACGCCGGCCAGAATCTGCAAGGCATATGGCTTCCAGTCCTGTGCCAGGTCTTGTAACGTGGGCGCGCGGTAACTCATCACCAGGTGTGGCAGTTCGGCGGGGGCTTTGACCGCGATGCGCTTGATGCCGACCTGTTTGGACTCGACAAATACGCGTGGCGGCGGCATGGTGCGCCGTGGAATTACCCCATAATGGCGCTGCGCCAGCGCGAAGACTTCGCTTGCTTTGACATCGCCGGCGATAACCAGCGTGGCGTTATTCGGCGCATACCAGCGCTTGTACCATGCTTGGGCATCGGCCACCGTGAGCGACTCCAGGTCGTTCATCCAGCCGATGATCGGATGCTGGTAGGGATGTTGCTGAAAAACCGTCGCCATCATTTTTTCGTACAACAGCGCATGCGCCGCATCGTCGGTACGCAAACGGCGCTCTTCCATGACCACCTTGATTTCGCTGGCGAAATCGGTGGAGGTGAGATTCAGGTTGCGCATCCGGTCGGCCTCCAGCCGCATCGCCAGCGGCAATTTAGACTTGTGCAATTGCTGGAAATAGGCGGTGTAATCGTAGCTGGTAAAGGCGTTTTCGCGCCCGCCCGCCGCCGCGATGCGCTTGGAAAACTCGCCCGCCGGTACCGTTTTAGTACCCTTGAACATCAGGTGCTCCAGTACATGCGCGATGCCGGTCACGCCGGTGCGCTCGTCCATGCTGCCCGCCTTGTACCAGATTTGCTGCACCACCACCGGCGCACGGTGGTCTTCCTTGACGATGACTTTCAGCCCGTTTTTCAGCGTGCGTTCGAACACCTCCGCCTGTGCGGTGGCGTGCAACCCGCACAGCGACAGCGCGATGCAAAACAGATAAGCTTTCATGTTCCTGGCCCCAATTAATGTGTAGTCGGCATAAAATGCGTGCGCATTATGCCCCATTTATTGCGCTTGGTAGCGCGACAAAACTCCGCATTCCGGGTCTTCGGCTGGCTCGGGATAAGCCGCCGAACTGTAACGATAGCCAATCATCCGTTTCATAATCAAGCCGGTGGACGAATCACGCGCGGAGTAAAGGCACGGCGTAGCGGCTTCGTAGGTTGGTGTTGGGGTCGAAAGCCGAAGCACAGCGCATGCGGTCGGATGATGTTGGGCGTTGCCATGACTGATAAGCTTCCGGTTTCCCAATTATCTGGCCGCCCAGAATAACTGTATACCCGTACCGGAATGGTGGCAATATGGGTTGACGACATAAACAATAATGTTTATATCGGCCCTTCATGAACAGTAAAGAATTCAAGCGCTGGCTAACTCAAAAAGGGGCGACCTTTCAAGCAGGCAAAGGTTCGCACCTGAAGGTGTATTCGCCGCTTCCGCTCCGGAGAGTTTTAATTCCGAAGAAGAATGGCAAGACAAGGCCGCTCGGCATCCCCGTAATGAAGTGCCGCGCCATGCAAGCGCTACATCTGCTGGCGTTGGAACCTGTTGCGGAAACCACTGCTGACCTGAATTCCTATGGGTTCAGGCCGGAACGCTCAACTGCCGACGCGGGGGAACAATGCTTCAATTCTCTGGCG
>JAUYJO010000011.1 GCA_030700315.1 Gallionella sp. | reverse complement strand
GAGCATCTGTGGGACGACCTGCGTGAAAAGTCTTTCCACAACCGTGCCTTTGACAGCATTACATCACTTGAAAAACATCTTGAACAGGCTCTCGCTGACTTTGAAAAGTCCCACAAGCGCACACAAGGGATTACAGGATGGACTTGGATAATTAACGCACTATCTAACTAGAAATGGAATTAGATACCAACGCGGTTATCTACCTGCAAAAGGGCTGGCTTGAAGATCCCTTGCCGCCTGGCGAATATTTGATTTCGGTGATTACGGAAATCGAATTACTGTCCTTTGCTGGTCTGGACGATGCACAGATGAACTGGCTTCAGCGCCCGATTGACGATCTGGAAGTAGTTGAAATCGACGGGGCTGTAAAGCAATGCGCCATTGCACTGCGCCGCGATCATCGCCTGAAACTGCCAGATGCCCTGATTGCCGCAACCGCTCTAACCCGTGATGCCGTGCTGCTGACCAATGATGGTCAATTGGCGAACCTGCCTGGACTACGGTGCCAAACGCTTAAATTGCGTGGGCTCGGTGAGATAGCAGCATCGAACAAAAACATTTAAGGGGGTCGCCGGGGTCGCCATGCGTTCGCTTTTCATGCGTTTTTTGCGCGTTGGGCTACGAACCGCCCATCCCTGCCTACTCCTATTCATGCTGGTGGGGTTGTTGTTTCCGGCGCTCACCTTGTCAGTCACACCGATGGTGTCGGCGGGAAGCAGTCGGGTTGCGGAAGGAAATCGGCTCCGGTACTTTTGGTTGTTCTCTCTCACTACCTCTAAGCCACCCCGCCTACGTGTGGGCTTGAAAGATGTCAGCCGCGAGGAATTTTCCACGGCATTAAATACCCAGCTTGGCAAGCAGCGTGTATCAATCATGCTTGACGGTTCAATCATTGCGTACTTTAAGGCCAAGGCCGGAGAGCGCGGATACCAGACACTCATCAATCAGGCGCTCCACCAAGCCATGACAGCAGAGCAGATTGAATCCACGCTGCGCCGGGTGATCCGCGAAGAACTGCATCCGGCGTAGGTGTTCAGGCCATCTCGCTCGCCTTGGAAATATAGTTGCCGCGAATATCTCCTAACTGTGCAGCTCCGACGAGTAAATTCCAGCCACAGAATCCGCGCCATGTCAATAGGTAAAAATAGGCCTTTCGGCATATATCTATTTGGCTTCTTGGAGAGTAGTGTGTGTCCGGCATCGAGGTAACGAAACAGAATTTGCAGGAGCCGCCTCACCAATCAAGAGGCTTGGGGCAGAGACAACGAACCAAATAACAACAACGAAAAATAATTAAGGGGGACGCTGGTGTTGCGATTTAACAAAATCAAAATTCTGTCGGGCTGCTTATACCGTGCGGGAGTTGGCGGCTTGTCGCGCCGGGTGCAATCCGCGTCTGCGCTCTTGTGTGCCGACGCTTCACCATCCTTCTAACCCTGCTTCAACCCCAATAGATTGCCATTTCCAGCATCATGAACCGCACCTCCAGTCTGCTGCCACTCGAAACTATTACCCAGCGCATTTTGCTGTTGCGCGGGCAAAAGGTTTTGTTGGATGCCGATTTGGCGGCGCTCTATGGCGTGGAAACCAAGCGGCTCAATGAGCAGGTGAAGCGCAATACGGATCGGTTTCCGGAGGATTTCATGTTCCGCTTAACGGCGTGGGAAGTCGAAGCGCTGAACCAGTCGCAATTTGCGACCGGTTCACAGAAGCACCGCGACCCGCGTTTTTCGCCTTTCGTGTTTACCGAGCATGGCGCAATTATGGCAGCCTCTGTCCTCAATAGCACACGCGCCGTGGAGGTATCCGTCTACGTCGTGCGGGCATTCGTGCAGTTGCGCGAAGTGCTGTTCACCAATAAAGAACTGGCCAAGCGGCTGGACGATCTGGAACAGAAAACCGAGGCGCAATCTTTGCGGCACGACACCCTTGCGCGAAACACGCGCGCCCAACTCAAACAAGTGTTCGATGCAATCCGCGAGTTGATGGCGCCACCGGAACCGCAGCACAAGCGGCCTATCGGATTTGTGATACCAGAAGAAAAACCCGCCAAGCCCAAAGCGACAAAGAAGCTTCTGGCGGGAAAGCTTGTTGGGCAAGCTCGGAAACAATGATCGAAAGTAAAGGGGATGTCGATGTTGCGATGCAATAATATTCTGCCGAGCCGAGCCGTCGGGTTGTGGAAGGAAATCGACTCCGGTACTTTTGGTTGGTTCTTCAGGCAACCGCAACTCTATCTTGCTGCGCACAGATATCCATATCCACCGTCAGTCGATGAATAGCGATTTCTGGTATCTTTGACCTGTCCGTGCCTTGACGCAGCCGCACAAAGCCCAAAGCTTCGAGCTTTCCTAATGTGCGGCTATCAGAAAGAAAGATTCGCATAACGAGGCGGCGCTTGGTGTGGCGGCAACCTACACAGGTTCCTTTGTAACGACGGATTTGGTGCTGGTAGAGTTCGCCAATTCTCTTTCTCAGCTACCATTCGTTTTGTTTTTTGCGGAGCGTGAAAGGCCGAAAGTGATAGAATGTAAGCCATTATCATGGCGCATTGCGCACATTGTTCGGCTATTGTTAGGAGAGGTGACATGCAAACAATCCTGAATTCGCCACCGACTGTGGCAGTGGGTAAAATCAAAAGCTTTGGTGCTTTTGGTCCGAAATACGAAGTTGGTCAACTACTTCGCCAGTTGGATGATGGCGACTGGATGGTGTGCATCAAAATGGTCGAAACTGGCGAAGAAACTGAGTACAGGTACACACACCTGCTCGATGATCCAGAGGGGCGCTGATGTACGCGGTTGCATTTGATTTGGTCGTGGCTGACACGGAGCAGCATCACCCAAAAGGCGTATCTCAAGCCTACGCAGACATCGGCTCTGTTCTCAACGAACATGGTTTCCGTCGTGTGCAAGGTAGCCTTTATGTGACGGACAACGAGGATATGGCGAATTTGTTCCTTGCCGTGCAAGCGCTACGTTCGAAAACGTGGTTCCCTAAATCGGTGAAAGACATCCGGGCGTTCCGAATCGAGCAGTGGTCTGACTTTACGACGGTTGTAAAAGGTAGCGAGAAATAAGCGTACAGTTAAAGCGCAACGGCTAAACACCCCGCCCACAAGAACAAGCCGCACAAGAATATAAAAAAGACAGCGCAGCACCTCGTGGCGTAAGCGCACTTGGAAAAACAATACCAATAATCAGGGAGAGCGACATCATGTTGCCAAGCCAAAGCAGTCGGGTTGCGGAAGGAAATCGGCTCCGGTACTTTTGGTTGTTTTCGATTTATTTTTCATTGGCCAAAAAACAATTTGAACCTGGCCCCTTTTGCCCTTTCTGGCGTAAAAATGCCAGCCACAAAATTCATGCCATGTCAACGAGAAAAAATATATAGGCCGTTTTTTATGTGGCGATTTGGCTTTTTTAGGAGTAGGGTGCGTTCGGCGTCGGGATGACGAAAACAGAATTTGTGGGAGCCGCCTCATTCATTTAAAACCAGAAAGCAGTAAAAGCCGCGGTTTCCAATTGATCGTATATGTGCCCAATTTTTGGTATAACCATAGCACTCACAATGCTGGAGTATTAAATGGGCTATATATTTGAGTGGGATTCGCGGAAAGCGGCATCAAACCTGAAAAAGCATGGAGTATCGTTCGATGAAGCTACAACTGCCTTTTGTGATCCGCTTTCGTTGCTCATGGATGATCCAAAACATTCTGAAGATGAACAGCGTTTTCTGGTCATGGGGCTTTCAGTGCAGCACCGACTTCTTGTAGTCTCTTTTGCTGAGCGTCCTCCACGTACCCGTATCATATCCGCCCGTCTTGCTGCTCGACACGAAAGGAAGCAATATGAACAAGAATAAACCACAAAGTGCCAGAGCCAATAATCGTGACACATTGCAGCCAGAATATGATTTTTCAAAGGCAGTGCGAGGTGTAACGGCGAAGCGCTATGCAGAAGGAACTAATGTGGTGGTGATACCACCCGATATTTTGGATGTCTTCCCGGATGCTGCAACTGTTGCCGAAGCTTTGAGGGCGCTTGCTCCGGTTATACGACACCAGCGGCAACTTCACATAAAGACGATGTAAAAGCATTTAGCCGAATCCAGTCCCAGACAACGCAGTGAATTGGCAAATAGCAGCAACGAACCAAATAACAAACAAAAATAATTAGGGGTGGATGCCGATGCTGCGATGCAATAATATTCTGCCAAGCCAAGCCAAGCCTGTAGCTCTTTCCGCGTCCGGGCGATGAAGCCCGTGGCGCGCGCCGTATCGCGCTTGTGCGGCGTTGCCGTCGCGCCGATGTTGCCGCTTCAGCGGCTTACAGCGGCGGTGATGCCCGCAACGGGTGTCATATCCTCCCGCAGCACCCCGTTCCAACACCATTCAAGGCGATGCCCAGCCGGGCAGGTTGTCTCGCGCCCCTTTTTCCTGCTCCACGGTGCATCAGCCATGACACGATTTTTGCGCCCTCTTGGCACCAGCCTTTCCCAATGGTTAGAGCATGAATACCCCAAGCGGACTCAGTGCGGCTTCTCGCGCGGAAACCGTGGTCTGACCCCGATTGTTGCAGTTCGCTCGGCTTTTGATAATGTTATCTTTGTAACTTCCGGCTACCTAAAACAAGAAGGGCGAGGGACGCGTCCTACTTCACGTTATTTTCAGAAGACATCAGTTGAACTATCCCCTCGACGATGCGGATGTCTCGGGGCGCGAGCCGCACCAGCTTGTCCAGCAACGGGACAATCCCGGCGTATTGCGCCAACCCGGCGTACTCTTTTCCCAACACCAGCAAACCGGTCTGCTGCGCAGACAGCGGCGCGGCAGATTCCAGCTTTTCCCCCGAACCGTAGCGCAACCACTGCGCCGACACCCCCAGCCAAGCCGCGAGCGCCAGTAACTTCGGTTGCGTCGGCATCCCCTCCGAGAGTAACCATTTTCTGACCGTTTGCGCCGTGACCGGCTGGCCGGAATAATTTTTATTGAAGGTGCGCGCAATCTGTGTCGGGCTGCCAATCGGCTGCCCGATACGCTTCAGCTCTTGGGCGAGTCGTTTACTGAAGGCGATTCGGTGTTGTTCGCTGGTCGTTTCCATAGGCGGGAAATTACCAAGCTTGGCAGTAACTATATAGAAACAAACGGTTTGCAACAGTAACTATTTGTTGTTACCCTTCGCGCGTTGGGGGTTTCAAAATAAATCAACATTTTTTCAAGGGAGAGTGGGATGAATAAGCAATTCGATGGGCTGTTTGGCGACAGGGTGCGCGGCTTGGTCGCCGCGACAACATTAAGGTTGCAGGCGATATTCCGCAAATCTGTTCACATCGCATTGGCTTGGGCGATGCTTGCCGCTTCCGCCCAGGCTTCTACGGTTCTACCCCTGTATCTCGATGAGCTGGTGGCCAGTGCCGCAGTGGCATTTCAGGGCACCTGCACGGCTAACCGGACCGAACTGGAGCCGCAGACCGGCTTTGTGGTCACCTACACCACCTTCACCGTAACCGATGTGCTCAAGGGTACGGTGGGGTCCACCCATACCATCAAGCAGCTCGGCGGGCAAACCGAAAAAATTAACTACCGGGTGGAGGGCGGCACTACCTTCGCCGTGGGGGGCGATTACGTGGTGTTCCTCTACGGGGTCTCCAGCGCCGGGTTTTCTAGCCCGGTGGGCCTGTCTCAAGGGCAGTTCACCGTTCGCCAGGGTGCCAACGGTGCCGAGCTTTCCAATGGCCGGGACTTCAAGGAAATGCTGCGCCCTTATTCGGCAAAGTCGCTGCCGCAAGGCGCACAGAATAAAATTCAGCAAGCTCCGGAAGAACTCAAACATTTTGGCCTGGACGACTTCAAGCAGATCGTGCGGCAACAGACTGGGGGCGCAAAATGAAGCGCGACCTGCTGAAATATAGCCTCGGTCTGCTGTTATGGATTGCCGCACCCGCTCATGCGGGCGGACCACTCACTGTTTGCAACGGGGTACCGGTTAAATATCCCGGCGCGGGCACCATCACGCTAAATTATGATCAGGGCAATCTCGGCACGCGCAGCAAGGCGCAGGCGGACGCGCTGCTGACCGAAGCGGCTTCCTTGTGGACCAATGTCACGACTGCCACCGTAACGTTGGCGCGCGGCAGCGATTTACCCGTTGACGTGACGACCGCCAACTATTCCACCTATATTGGTAGCGGTAGTTATAGCGATGGCCTGAATCCGGTAATTTACGATAGCGATGGTTCGATAATTGACATGTTGTTTGGTACCGGTGCGAAAGATCACTACTTGGGGTTTGGCGGCTCCTGGAATCCCACCAGTTGTGAATATGCCGAGGGGTATGCCATCATCAACGGGCATTCCCCGACAGACGATATCTTTTTGAAACAAGCTTTGGCCCACGAAGCCGGTCACCTCATCGGTCTGGATCACACCCAGCTCGATAACACCCAAGGCTTGAGCACCAATTATCCGCTGATGTACGCCGGTGCTATTAATCGGGACACCCTTTCTCTGCATGAAGACGACATAGCGGCGGTCAGCGCACTTTATCCCGATACCAGCCTGAACAGCGTGTATGGTCAGTTGAGCGGCACCTTTACGCTGGCGGATGGCACCACGCCGATTCGCGGCGCCAACCTCTGGGTCGAGGAAATATCCAGCCACCAAGTGTTCAGCATCGTGTCCGATTACCTGATGCAGAATACCGGTTACTTCAACTTGTTGTTACCGGCAGGCAACTACACTTTGCACGCGGAAGCGGTTCGGTTCGGCGTTACTGGTGGCCTATCGAGAGTAGGCCCCTATGCAACATCCTCAAGCGATTATTCCTTCCAGGCCCCGCTTTATGTGGGCGGGGTGGCGATGGCACCGCTGACGCTGGGCATCGGATCGCCCCTGATTGCCATTAAAGCGGGGTGCTCGGCCACAGTGGGATTCAAGCTGGATGGCAGCGGGTCCGTGAGCGGCAATTGTGGCACTGCAGCGATGCCAGCATGCACCTTGACCGCAACCCCGGCCACGATTGCCGCAGGCGGCTCATCAACCCTGACGGCCAGTTGCAGCCCGGCGGCGACTTCTTATGTCTGGACTGGTGGCAGCTGCGCCGGTACGAGCGCGGCGAGCTGCACCGTCACGCCTGCGGCGACCACCACCTATACTGTGAAGGGTAGCAACAGCAGCGGATCGGGCAATACCGCCAGTGCCACTGTAACAATATGGGTTCCCGCTTCCGAACGTCAGGTGCTGCTCGATCTTTACTCATCGACTAATGGCGCAGGTTGGGCGATCAAAACCAACTGGAACGGCGCGCCGGGGACGGAATGCACTTGGTATGGTGTTACGTGCGATGCCGCGCAGAGCCATGTTACCGCTTTTGCGGTTTACGCGAACAACCTTGTTGGCACCTTGCCATCGCTCAGCGGGCTGACTGCTTTGCAATTATTTCAAGTTCAGGGTAACAAGTTGACGGGCTCGATCCCCTCGCTCAGCGGGCTGATGTCTTTGCAAGCATTTGTTGTCATGGATAACCAGTTGACCGGATCGATCCCCTCGCTGAGCGGACTGACAAATTTGTATTCCTTTCAGGCCGGCAATAACCAGTTGACCGGATCGATCCCCTCGCTCAGCGGACTGACGGCTTTGAGCTATTTTAGTGTCAACAGTAACCAGTTGACCGGGCCGGTTCCCGCTGCGCCAAGCTCACTGTGGAATAGCAACCTATGCGGCAATAGTCTGGTTACCAGCGGAAATTCTGCCATCGATGCTGCCTGGGTTGCGGCGCAAAAAACTGATGTCACGCAGGGTGGCGTAGCTGCGGGCAACTGGCTGGCTTGCCAGACAGGGGCACCGACAGGCACAGGAACTGGCATTCCCGCCACTGAACGCCAGGTGCTGCTCAATCTTTACGCCTCGACCAATGGCGCAGGTTGGACGAACAAAACCAACTGGAACGGAGCAGCGGGGACGGAATGCACTTGGTATGGTGTCTCGTGCGATGGTACGCAGAGCCATGTTACCAGTATCGATCTCCAATCCAACAATCTTGTCGGCACCTTGCCTACGCTCAGCGGACTGACGGCTTTGCAAGATTTTTGGGTCGGCGGTAACCAGTTGTCAGGCTCCATCCCCTCGCTGAGCGGACTGTCGGCCTTGACATATTTTTTTGCCTATAACAACAAGTTGACCGGCACGATCCCCTCCTTGAGCGGGCTGACGGCTTTGCAATATTTTTGGGTCCAAGGTAACCAGTTGACCGGCTCAATCCCTTCGCTGAACGGGCTGACGGCTTTACAAAAAATTTGGGTCACCGGCAACCAGTTGAGCGGGCCAGTTCCCGCTGCGCCAACTTCACTGCTTGCTGCCGGCAGCAACCTATGCAGAAATAGTTTAGTTACCAGCGGAAATTCTGCCATCGACGCTGCTTGGGTTGCGGCGCAAGAGACTGATGTCGCGTATGGTGGCGTAGCTGCGGGCAACTGGCTGGCTTGCCAAACGGTCGCTTCTTTACCGCCCACCTTATTAACCGGATTAACCGGTCTATGGTGGAACCAGAATGAATCCGGCTGGGGGTTGAATATCACCCAGCAGGATTCGATGGTTCACATGGGGTGGTACACCTATGACACGACGGGGAAACAGACATGGTTTGTCATGCCGTCCTGCCCGGTGGTGGGAAGTGGCTGCACTGGCGACATCTACAAGGTGGTCGGCGGCAAGACCCCCACCGAGGCTTGGGCTGCACTGGACTTTACGCAGGCACTCAGCACGGCTGGCAGCGGAACCCTGACCTTCAGTGATTCCAACACCGGAACATTCAACTACACATTGAATGGCGTGAGTGGGAGCAAGAGCATTGTCAGGCAGGTATTTGCAACCGGTTCATCTCAACCGGCTATCGACTATTCCGCGCCATGGGGGAATTCAAACGAGTCCGGCTGGTGGGTTTCCCTCACGCAGCAGAATGAAATGATTTTCGCCCTCTTATACACCTATGATACCAGTGGCAATCCTGTCTGGTACGTCGCGAGCAGTTGCCCTATATTCGGCAATGGCTGCTCTGGCGATTTATACCAGGTCACCGGCGGGACCGCGCCGACCTCAATATGGAACCCGAATCTTGCGGTGACCAGCGTCGGCACCGTCAGCTTTTTTTTCAGTGACAACAGCGCTGGAGCCATGAGTTACACCATCAATGGGGTAACTGGATCCAAAGCGATTTCAAGGATATTCGGCTCAGCCACGTCTGTCTCGTCTGTCACGCCAGTCTGCACCCTGAGCGCCTCGCCCGCCTCGGTATCCGCAGGCGGCTCATCGACCCTGACGGCCAGTTGTACGCCGGCGGCGACATCCTATAGCTGGTCTGGCGGCATCTGCTCCAGCACCAGCGCCACCTGCGCGGTCACGCCCACAGTTACCAACACCTATACCGTCACTGGCAACAATGCGGCAGGAGCCGGTAATGGCGTCAGTGCTGCGGTAACGGTGGTGCCGCTACCCGTGCTCAACATCGCCAAATCCGGCACCGGTACGGGCACCGTCACCAGCAACCCGTCCGGCATAACCTGCGGCAGCGACTGCTCCGAAAGCTATGCGGCGGGAACCACGGTCACCCTCGCCGCCACACCGGCCACGGGCAGCTACTTTGCCGGCTGGAGCGGCGATTGCAGCGGCATCGGCTCGTGCGTGGTCACGATGGATGCGGCCAGGAACGTCACCGCCACCTTCAAAACAGAACCCTTCGTCGCCACCACCACCAGCATCATCACCGCGACCAGCGCCACGGTCAGCACTCAAATCGCCTTCAACCCGTCCGATGTGGGCAAGGAGGGCGCGGTGTACATTACCGGTTGGGTGCCGGTCAGCGGCTTGGGCGCATTGGGCATAGCGACCGCCAGCTTGAGCCCGGGCTTGCTCGTGACCACCACCCGCGACAACCCCTACCTCGGCGGCAAGGTCAGCAGCCGGCAGGTGGAACTCCGCACACTCCTGGCAACATCGGAGCCCAACGACTTCGTGCTGGTGCAACTCACTCCGACCGGCTGGGAGCTGGTGACCGACGGGCAGCTTATCCCCTATGCCAGCGGCGTGCTGGGCGACCAGCTTGCGGCACAGAACATCCTGAACAACACCGACACCACCAGCCTTCAGGGCGCCGAGTTCTACGTGGGTTACGGCACCAGCACGGAAGGGGTCACCAGTGCGGAAGAGATGGTGGAGGCCGAGCGTATCCATTTGGTGGCCACCATCCCCTGCGACACCGGTTCGAGCTGCATGGCCGAGAGCGAAAGCCCTGTTCTTTTTCCCGCAACTGACCAGACCATCGACACCTTTGTCTTTTCATCTGCGACCCTGGCCGTTGGCGATGCTGCCACGGTGAGCGCCACCGCCACCTCCGGCCTCGCAGTGAGCTTCACCAGCGCCACTCCCGGCATCTGCACCGTCTCCGGCAGCACCGTCACCGGAGTCGCAGCAGGCACCTGCACCCTCGCCGCCGACCAGGCGGGCGATGGTAGCTACAACGCCGCACCGCAGGTGACGCAGTCGGTTACCGTCATTCAGGCGGGCGCGAGCTGCAGCACCTCGATTTCCCCCGCCAGCAGCTATGTTTCATCCTCCAGCGGCACTGGCGACATCACCGTTACCGCTTCCAGTACCTGCGCCTGGACGGCTACCAGCAACGCCAGTTGGCTCACCGTCACCTCCGGCAGCAGCGGGAACGGCAACGGCAGCGTGGTCTACGCCGTGGCAGCCAACACGGATACCGCCGCCCGCACCGGCACGCTGACTATTGGTGGGCAGGCTTTTACGGTTACGCAGGCGGGCGCAACCCCCACCTTCACCGGCGCCCGCAGCGAATACCAGATCACCCAGAGCGGCGACAGCTACACCGTCACCGACCTCGTGGCCGGGCGCGATGGCACCAGAACCGTGACTTCGGCGGATCACCTGACCTTCTCCGACATGACCGTGAACCTCACCGTGCAAGCCAAGGCGGCCTCGATTGCCGCAGCCGACTTGCAGCGCTTGCAGGAGCTGTATGTCGCCTTCTTCAACCGCGTGCCCGCCGCCGACGGACTGGCCTACTGGATAGACCAGTTCAATACTGGATCGACCATCAGCCAGATAGCCGATTCGTTCTACGCCGCAGGCGTAGCAAACTCCAGCCTGACGGGATTCTCCTCGACCATGAGCAATGGCGACTTCGTGCATGTGGTCTACCGCAATGTGCTGGGCCGCCCGGAAGGTGCAGGCGCCAGCGGGCTGGCTTACTGGAGCGGCGAGCTCGACAGCATGCGGGAAACGCGCGGCTCGCTGGTGGCCTCCATCCTGAACTCCGCCCACTCCTTCAAGGGCGATGACACCTACGGCTGGGTGGCCGACCTACTCGACAACAAGATCGCCGTGGCCAACCAGTTCTCGGTGACGCTCGGGCTGACCTACAACACGCCGCAGGCATCGATCAGCAACGGCATGGCGATTGCAGCGGCGGTGACCTCGTCGAGCACGGCTGCGGCGCTGGCGTTGATCGGGGTGGTGCAATAACCCGTGAACCTCAAGCGTGCAGCCGTTTTGCCCCTCGCCCGCGAGCGGGGGGAGCGAAGCGAGGGGGCTGAGCCGGCTGTGGGAGAGGGTGCGGGCGATTCGATAAGCTGGTTGCTATGCCACCTCCCTCTCCCCAACCCTCCCCCGCTCGCGGGGGAGGGAGTTAGCACCCGCAGGTTCATGGTATTCAATTCGGGCGAAAGCGGCGGCTGCAGCCGCTGTAGGGCGGTTGAGCGCAGCGTTATCCGACATGGAGGTGTTCGATAACGTTGCGCCCTTCGATAGGGCATGTTTTTCCGACCTACGAAAGCTGCCACTTCTTTGGTTCTGGGTTGTCTGGCATTAACTTGAAACACACTAAATGAAATCCCAATCCCCTCCCGGCCTCCCCTTGTCAGGGGAGGAGTCTAGGCTCTCCCCCTGACAAGGGGGAGCTGGAGGGGGTTTGGGGTAAAAGGTGTAGCAGTCTTGCGCGACGCTTCATCATCAGGGGTGGCTGCTGCCATACCCGATAGGTGAATGCAGCGCGCTCTGCGGCGAATGAGCTGCCGCAGAGCTACCGACAAATATTTATCGCACCAAACATTTATCACACCCGCTCTCACTTTTAGCGTAGTGTTGCGCCCTAGGCGGAGTTGCGAACCGCCGGCGTATTGAGCCATACCCGCAAAGTTGCCAGGCTTCGCGCCAATACGGCGCAGGGGAAAAAGTATGCGCTTACGCAATATGTTTTGTCTCTGCGCCACCAGCATGGTTTTCGCCGCGTGTGGCACCCAGCCGGTTGTTCTGTCGGGCCAACATATTCAGCAGTCGGCGGAATCACCCGCCAGTGTCATCCCGCAAACGCTCAAACACAGCTTTGTCCTTCCCCCACCCAAGCCGGCAGTTCGCGCGGAAACCTACAGCGTTGTGGTCACCAATGTGCCCGCGCAGGAAATTCTGTTTGCGTTGGCGCGCGATGCAAAAATCAACCTGGACATCCATCCCGGCATCCAGGGTAGCGTCACGCTGAACGCGCTCAACCAGACTCTGCCGCAAATTCTGACGCGCATCGCCCGGCAAATTGATATGCGCCATGAACTGGAAAACGGCAACCTCACCGTGATGCCGGATACACCCTATCTGCACAACTACAAAATCGATTATGTGAACATGACGCGCGATTCGACCGCCTCCATTTCCAACTCCACGAAAATGGAAGGGGTCATCATGGGCAGCGCCGGAAGCGCACCTTCCGGCAGCCTGGGCAATGACTCTTCGATTTCGATCAAGAACTCGTCGAAAAACAATTTCTGGGAAACGCTGGTCAGAAATATCAAGGATATTCTGCATGAAACCGACAAGATTCTGCCCGAAGGATCGAGTGAAACCATCGTGCAGCAAGCCAGCACCGCGAGCAGCACCGGCACCGGCGCGCAAGCGGCCAACAAAAAATCGGCGGCGCGAAATACGCTTGTGGACAGCCCCAACCCGATAAGCGTGCAAGAGGGCGGCACGACGGTTACGCGGCTCAACACCTTCCGCGAAGCCGCCTCGGTGATTGCCAATCCCGAGGTCGGTCTCATCATTGTCCGCGCTACCGGCAAGCAGCATGAAAAAATCCAGGAATTCATCGACAAGGTCATGGTCAGCGCGCGCCGCCAAGTGCTAATCGAGGCGACCATCGTCGAGGTGCGCCTGAACGACCAATACAAACAAGGCATCAACTGGGCCGCTTTGCGGCTCGGCACAAGAGGCATCAGCCTGACCCAGCTCGGCACGGCAGGGTTGCCCAGCGTCAACCCCTTGAACCTGTTCACCCTCGACTATGCCAACCCCACCGCCAGGGGAAATTTGAGCGCGCAGGTTTCCCTGCTGGAATCGTTCGGCACGGTCAAAGTATTGTCCAGCCCGAAAATCAGCGTGATGAACAACCAGACCGCCATGCTGCGCGTGGTCGACAATCTGGTGTATTTCAACGTCAAATCCGAGACCACCGCTTGCTCACCTGCCCCCTGCACGCCGATCACCCACTATACCGCCACGGCCAACACTATCCCCGTCGGCTTCACCATGAGCGTCACCCCGCAAATCAACGACAGCGACACGGTTCTGCTGAACCTGCGCCCCTCCATCACCCGGCTGCTGTCACCCGCGCAGGACCCTACGCCTGGTCTGGCGATCAATAACCTGATACCGCAGGTTTCGATCCGCGAGATGGAATCCGTGTTGAAAATTGAAAACAACCAGATCGCGGTGCTGGGCGGATTGATGCAGGACGAAGCCAACAACCTGACCGATGCGGTTCCCGGTGTGTCAGGAATCCCGCTGGCCGGCGAGCTGTTCAAACATCGCAACGACACCACGACCAAGACCGAGCTGGTCATTTTTCTGCGCCCGGCCGTTATCAAGGAGGCCAGCATAGCCGGTGATTTCAGCGCCTATCGCGACATGCTGCCGGATCGGGATTTCTTCAGAGAGCCGGCTATCGGTCGGCCTTGATATGAGCCTGCTCCTCGACACGCGCAAGAAGCACGTAGGGCGGATGAGCGCAGCGTTATCCGCCATTTTGGAAATCCATGCGGCGGAAGGCGCTACGCCCTTCGACTACGCTCAGGACATGCTTTTCCGCCCTACGAAAACTTTCTATTCTGATCCGTCCATGACGGCTTAGGAAACACAAACATGAGCCTCCTTCTCGATGCGCGCAAGAAGTCGCAGCAAGCGCAATCCGCGCAGCATGGCGATCATGGCGAATCGAGCCAACCCAATCCGCCGCCGGAATCCGGGGGGCAGGCACGTAATGCCGGGCATAATTTGTTCGCCGCAAAATCCCCGCACCCGATGGACAGCAAGACACAGCCCAGCCGACATTTGTTGCGCGCCTTGGGCGGCACAATTTTGCTGCTGGCGACCGGCGTCGTTTATTTCTGGCCTCTCGATTCTGCGAGCAACACCTTTCCGCTGTATCCTGTCCGCGCGCAGCCCGCACCTGCCCGTGAAGTGCTGCCTGCCGCACAGCCCGCGCCGCCAAAGGGGTTGGTGCCGGGAATCGCCGCAGCAGACAGTGCGGGCGCGATTCTGGAACAGCGTCAGATTGCCCCAACTTATGCCGCAAAAGCTCCCGGTGATGCACCCCAACCTCGCAACATTACACCGACGCATCCCGATAGCCATCCGGCACGCCCCAATAACACTCCCATCAGTATAGAGCAGCAAAAAACCGAGCCGCCCGACCCGTTGCTCATGGAGGCCTATCTGGCATATCGCGACGGACAACTGGACAAGGCCAGGCAACTGTATCTGGCCATGTTCGATAAGGATGCGGGCAACCCCGATGTGCTGCTCGGGCTGGCGGCCATCGCCCAGCAGCAAGGAGAAAATCAGGCAGCGGCGCAATTTTTTGGCCTCGTGCTGGCGCTGGATCCGCGCAATGCTGCGGCCAATGCCGGAATGGCCGGATTAAATGCGGACCCCGATTACAGCGAGAGCCGCTTGAAAATCCTGCTGCGCGAACAAGGTAATTCGGCCACTCTGCATTTTGCACTGGGCAACCTGCATGCCGGGCAATCTCGCTGGGGTGAGGCGCAACAGGCCTACTTCAACGCCTATGCGCGGGAATCCGGCAATGCCGAATATGCTTTCAACCTCGCGGTCAGCCTCGACCATCTCGGGCAGAAAAAACTGGCCATGCAGCATTACCGGCACGCCATGCAGCTCGACCCGTCGCACCGCGCGGGCTTCGACCACGCACAAATTTCACAACGCGCGCAAGAGCTGGCGCGTTAAGCCAAAAGCAAAAAAACAAAAGAATGGACAGCCGACTCCAACAACCGCTGGGGCGCATGCTGGTCAACAAGGGCGTGATCAGCGACGACCAGTTGCGCATCGCCTTGCAGGAACAGAACAAGCTGCATCAGCCGATTGGCCGCCTGCTGGTGCGGCTGGGTTTTCTGTCGGAAGCCACCATCCGCGACGTCATGTCGGAAAGCCTCGGCCATGAAAGCGTCGATCTCGCGGCCACCATCCCCGACCCTGCGGCACTGGCGCTCATTCCCAAGGATGTCGCGCGGCGCTACCAGGTATTGCCGCTGTCGCTGGACAAGGCGGGCCGCGCCCTGACCCTGGCGATCGCCGACCCGGACAACATTATCGCGCTGGATCAGGTGCGCGCCCTGCTCGGGGACGAATACCGGCTGATCACCCAGCTCGCCGGCGAATCCGACATCCTGCGCGCAATCGACCAATACTATGGCTTCGAGCTTTCCATCGACGGCATCCTCCACGAAATCGAGCCGGGCGAGATGGAACACCCGACACTGCAATCCGGCGCAAACGAATTCAGCCATCCGGTGGTGCGCCTGATTGATGCGCTGCTCACCGAGGCGGTGCAGCGGGGCGCGTCTGACATCCACTTTGAACCGGAAAGCAGCTTCCTGCGCATCCGCTACCGTATCGACGGTGTGCTACACCAGGTGCGCAGCCTGCACAAGAGCTTCTGGCAGGCGATGGTGGTGCGCATGAAAGTAATGAGCGGCATGAATATCGCCGAGACGCGCGCGCCTCAGGATGGGCGCATTTCGCTGCGCTTGTCCGGCCGGCCGATCGATTTCCGGGTGGCTTCGCACCCCACCACGCACGGCGAAAATATGGTGCTGCGCATCCTCGACCGGCAGAAGGGCATCGTGCCGCTCGACCGGATCGGCCTGGACGATGCCGACCTCAACCTGCTGAAGATGATTATCGCCAAGCCGGAAGGCATCGTGCTGGTCACCGGCCCGACCGGCAGCGGCAAGACCACCACGCTGTATTCGGTGCTGAACCACATCAGCGCCGAATCGATCAACATCATGACCCTGGAAGACCCGGTGGAATACCCGATTGCCCTGATCCGCCAGACCTCGATCAACGAGTCCGTCAAGCTGGATTTCGCCAACGGTATCCGCTCCATGATGCGCCAAGATCCGGACGTGATCCTGGTCGGCGAAATCCGCGACCACCCGACCGCCGAGATGGCGTTCCGCGCCGCGATGACCGGCCATCAGGTGTACTCGACGCTGCACACCAATTCGGCCATCGGCGCGATCCCGCGCCTGCTCGACATCGGCATCCTGCCCGACATCATGGCCGGCAACATCATCGGCATCGTGGCACAACGCCTGATCCGCGTGCTGTGCGGCGAATGCAAATACCCATACCAGCCAGATGCACCGGAGCGCAAACTGCTGGGCATCGAAACGCATCAGGACATCGTCCTGTACCGTGCCGCCGGTTGTGAAGCCTGCAATTTTCAGGGCTATAGCGGGCGCATGACCATCATGGAGCTGCTGAAGATGGACCACGACCTCGATGATCTTGTTTCGCGCCGCGCCAGCACCCGGCAAATCCGCGAAGCCGCCCTGTCCAAGGGATTCCGCCCGCTGGCGATGGACGGCATCCGGCGTATCCTGCAAGGCGTGGCCTCGCTTGCCGAAGTCAGCCGCGTGGTGGATTTGACTGACCGGATCGGCTGACATGCCGCTGTATTCCTATCGCGCCATCAACGCTCGCGGCAAATCCGCCAAAGGCATGCAGGATGCCGTAAACGTGGTGGATCTGGAAATGCGCCTGAAGCGCGGCGGCCTGGATTTGATCGACGCCAGTGAGGACAGCGGCAAGGCCCGCTCCAGGCGCAGCAAGATCAAACGCGCCGAGCTGATCACCTTCTTTTTCAATCTCGAACAGCTCATGCGCGCCGGCGTGCCGTTGCTGGAAAGCCTTGCCGATTTGCGCGACACCCTGAGCGACATGCGCTTCAGGGAAGTCATCGCCAACCTGATCGAAGCCATCGAAGGCGGTATGAAACTCTCACTCGCCATGGAGCAACACCCCGAAGCATTCGGCAAAATTTTTACCAGCCTCATCCATGCCGGCGAGGAAAGCGGGCGTCTGCCGGAAGTGTTCCGGCATATCACCGAGTCGCTGAAATGGCAGGATGAAATGGCCGCGCATACCAAGACCATCATGATCTATCCGGCCTTCGTCGGCACGGTCGTGGTGGCGATCACTTTTTTTCTGATGATTTACCTGGTGCCGCAACTGGTCGGTTTCATCAAGGGCATGGGCCAGGAAATCCCGGTGCAGACACGCTTATTGCTGGCTACCTCGGCATTTTTTGTGGACTACTGGTACGCGCTCCTTGCCTTGCCGGTCGCCCTGCCGCTTGCCATAAAACTGATGATCGCCTCCAGCCCGGAGATGCAATTCAAATGGGACAACCTGAAACTCAACCTGTGGGTGACCGGGCCGATCCTGCGCAAAATCATTCTGGCGCGCTTTGCCAACACCTTTGCCATGATGTACAGCTCGGGCATCAACGTCCTCGCCTGCATCGCCCATTCGCGCGATGTGGCCAACAACCTGGTGGTCGCAAAAAATCTGGATGATGTCATCCAGGCAATCGAGTCCGGCAAAAACCTCACGCAAAGTTTCCAGCAAACCTGCATGTTCCCGCCGCTGGTCATACGCATGATCAAGGTGGGAGAAACCACCGGTTCGCTGGACAAGGCACTGCTCAACGTCAGCTATTTTTACGACCGCGACGTCAAGGATTCCATCAAGAAAATCCAGGCG
This sequence comes from Gallionella sp., assembly GCA_030700315.1. Taxonomy (GTDB): domain Bacteria; phylum Pseudomonadota; class Gammaproteobacteria; order Burkholderiales; family Gallionellaceae; genus Gallionella. The sequence goes on along the minus strand of JAUYJO010000011.1, from coordinate 24,494 downwards.
ATGATCGAACCGGCCATGACCCTCATTCTCGGCGTATTGCTCGGCTGGGTGATGCTGTCGGTGCTATCGCCGATTTACGACCTCATCGGCAAGGTGCAATTCTGACCGCCATGGCGAGCAACCACTACTGATTATGGAACTCACCATGCCCGCTCCCTCTCCTCAATCCTCTGGTGGAACTACTAGCCATTCGACTAGACTGGAAAACTGCTCCAGTCAAGTCGCTGGTTATCCCGCAAGCGGGGAGAGCGAAGCGAGGGGGGCGGAGCCAAGCAAACGAATCGCTGCGCGAGGTTCACGTTAATGAAACGCCTGCTGCTATTCCTGGGCACAGGACATCTTCATGCGCAGCTCATGGAGGGTGGCAAAATTATCACCCAACACGAATTTATCGAATCGGCGAAGGGCCGGGAAAATTTTGCCGCCTTCCTGCAGGAGGCAATGCATCCGACTTATTTGCTGGTCGATTTGATCGAAGAAGATTTCCGCCAGGAAACCGTGCCGCATCTGCATGGGCGTAGCCGTAGCGCACTACTGCAACGCAAATTCGAGCAGTTTTATCCCGGCACCCCCTTCACTCAGGCAACCCTGCTGCAACGCCAAAAAACCGGGCGACGTGATGACGTCATGCTGTTCTCGGGGCTGACCAATCCGGCGCTGATTAAACCCTGGCTGGATATCATGCTGGCGCAGCAAACCCCGCTTGTCGGAATTTATTCCGTGCCACAAATCAGCGCACCGCTGGTCAAAGATCACCCCTCGAATCACCTGCTGCTGATTTCCTGGGAGAAATCAGCCGGTCTGCGCCAAACCTATTTCAGCGACCACCGCTTGCAGATTTCCCGGCTGACACCCGCGCGTGCGGGTGCGACCTTCCAGCAAGCCGTGGTGGAAGAGCTTGCCCGCACTTACCAGTATTTGAAGAGCCTGAGCCTGCTCCCTCCCGGACAAACGCTCGATGTGCGCCTGCTGGGACACAGCCACGACCTGATTGAACTCCAGTTGGAATTGCCGAGAAGCGCGGATATGCGCTATGACTTCGTCGACCTTGCCGATCTCGCCATACTGCACAATATCGGCCAGCACCATATCGGCCATCGCTTTACCGATTCGGACGCCAGCCAGGTATTCCTGCACCAGCTTGCAGCCCACCCTCCGCGCGTTCATTACGCACACCCGATCCACACGCGTGCCTTCGTGTTGCAGCAAGCGAGGTATGCGCTGAATTGGGCAAGCGGCACACTGCTGTTCGCGATGCTGCTTTGGGGAGCTGCAGGCCTGTGGCAAAGCGGCAGCGATGCGGCAGAGGCCGCGTCGCTCAAAACCCAGGCACAACGCGCCCAGGATGACACACAAAAAATCACCGTCACTTTTCCGAACACTTATGCGCCCGCCGCAGACATGAAAACCGGCGTATCCATCATGCGCAAACTCGATCAATATAATTCCGAACCGGGCGACATTCTGCATCCAATCAGCGCGGCGCTGGACCGCTATCCGCAAATCGAACTGGGTAATCTTGCCTGGGGAATCGATGCGGCCACCCCTGGTGTGTCTGGTATGCCTGGCATGTCTGGTGATTCCCAGGCCCAGTTCATCATTATCAAGGGGCAGTTGACCGGCTTTGCAAACGACTACCGCGCCACGCTGAACTATCTGGAAAACTTTCAGCACGATCTGACCGCGCAAGGCTACCTGTCCAAGATGCTGGATAAGCCGCTGGATGTCAGCCCCGGCGGAAGCATTAGCGGACAGCGTGAAATGCAAACCAACGCCCCCGGCTTTTCCCTGAAGCTTCTGCGGAGGCCTTCACCATGAAACTCTCCACAGCAGATTTTCACCCGATACGCTGGAGCATTCTGGCAGCTTGCGCATCTGCGCTTATCAGCGCGGTCATCCTGTACGGCAGCGGCGAATATGTGCAAAGCGCGCAAAACGAGTTGGGCAGCGCGCAGAGCCGGCTCAACGATGCGCGCAACCGCTTGGCGACCGCCTCTCAGGATCAGGAGAATATGGCGATCTACGCGGGTGAGTATGGCGCGTTGCTCGAACGAAATATCATCGGCGACGATCAGCGCCTGGACTGGATGGAAGGCCTGGAGCAGCTCCGTCAAAAAAACTTGGTGGCGGATTTCCGCTACCGCATCGCGCCGCAAAAAAACTACGCCTCACAACCGCCGATCGACAGCGGCAATTTTGAAATCCACTACAGCGAAATGAAACTGCAATTCGATCTGCTCCACGAGACACAGCTCCTGAATTTTTTCGCTGCGCTGCGCACCGGTATAAAGGGGCGGTATCAACTGGAAAGTTGCACGCTGCAACGCCCCGGTGCCACCGACACTAAAGACCCTGACCACCCGACCGCCACGGCCTATCTCAAGGCGGAATGCAGCGGCGGCTGGATTACGCTGAAAAACCGGAATACCCCATGAACACGGCGATCAAAACAGCCATGGCTTTCCTGTTGTTCACGGCGGCAGATATAGCCAACGCGGAAGAGCTGGGCCGCCTGTTTTTTACCCCGCAACAGCGCGCGCTGCTCGAACGCGGCCAACAGCCCCATACCGGCGAGCCAGGCAATACCGGCCAGCCGGACAATATCGACGCGCTGACCCTCAACGGCATCGTACAAAAACACGGCGGCGAACGCACCGTCTGGATCAACGGCGTGCCGCAGCCCGCCGGCAACAGCAAGCAGCACACGCCGGAAAGCGAGCCAGTTACCCTCCGTGGCCAATCGCATCCGGTCGAGATCAAGGTCGGGCAAAGAGTGGTCGTCAACCCGGTAACGGATTCGAACCCGTAGTTTGCCATGCACCCGCCACAACATCGCTTTTCCAGAACCAGACAACGCGGCGCCGCGCTGCTGCTGATGCTGGTCATTATGGTGATGGGGATCGCCGCCGTACTGGTCAATTCACTCAGCGCAAGCGCAGTGAAAAACGCGCGTCAGGAAACCACTTCCGCCGCGCTGGCTCAGGCGAAAGAGGCGCTGATCAGTTATGCGATAACCTACCCGGAGCGCCATCCCAAAGGCACGCCAGAACGAATCGTCTTTGTACCCGGGCATCTTCCCTGCCCTGACGCCAGCAGCGCTCTGGGCAACGAGGGCGACGAAGACCCCAATTGTGGCGGCAAGGGAGTGACCGTCGTCGGCTATCTGCCCTGGAAAACCCTCGGCCTGCCGCCTCTGCGCGACGGTTGGGGCAACTGCCTGTGGTACGCGGTGTCGGGCAGCTTCAAAGCCAACCCAAAAACCGATCTGCTCAACTGGGACAGCCTCGGGCAATTTCAAATCGTTGGTGCAGACGGCAACACGATGATCGCTGGAAACACCGCAGAATCGCGACCCGTGGCGGTGATTTTCTCTCCCGGCCAACCGCTGACCGGGCAAGACCGGACTGGCGGCATTGGCGAATGCGGCGGCGACTACGACCCCGCTCATTTTCTCGACTCAATCGCAACTATCAGCAACGCGGCGATGAATTCGGCGGCAGATGAAATATCCGTGGTTGCGGTTGCCGAACCTGTGGCCAGCTACAATGACCGATTACTGTGGATTTCACGCGACCATATTCTCACCCGTGGCATAGAGAAGCGTTCGGATTTAAACATATCACTGCAAAATCTTTTGCAAAAAACTGCCGAGTGCATCGCCACTTACGGAAACAACCGTCTACCATGGGCCGCACCTATTGCCCTTGCCGATGCCGCACCAGACACCTATCAAAACGACAAATTTAACGACTCTGCCAATCTACTCACAGGCCGTATTCCATTCCATCTCCGCAGCTCGTACCTGGCTACTAGCAGCGTCCTGCCGTCCTTCAGCAGTTGCACGTCAAGTAGCAGCACTGGCTGCAGGCTGTTTCGACCGGACAATTGCCCGGATTTCCTCGCCATGGCGGGCTATCCGACCACAACGGACGGCGTAACGTACAAAGATAGCCCGGATGGTTGGTTTGAAAAATGGAAAGATCATCTGTTTTACGCCGTCGCCGAGGATTTCGAGCCAAATTCCACTGCGGTAGCGACAGACCTGTGCAACAGCCCGGGCACACCCGGGCGAAAATGCCTTTACGTCGACGGCAGCGGCCCCTATGCCGGCATCGTTATTTTCGTCGGAAGCCGCCAAACCGGGCAGATGCGCACAACCCTGAACGACAGAAACTCGGCGGAAAATTACCTCGAAGGCATCAATGCGGCAGCCATCAATATCAACGCCCCGTCCAACAGCCAATTTGGGCAATTCGCCCACGCCGGCAACGACTGGCTCGTTTGCATCAAGACCGACCTCACTCTCGACATGAGTTGTTCCAGCCCATGAATGCCATGGATGAGCCCCCAACAATAAAGCTTAACACCCGGAACAAATCGGGCGGCTTCAGCATGGTAGAAATGGCTATTGTGCTGGCTATCATCACCCTGCTGCTGGGCGGGTTGCTGCCGACCTTGTCCGCGCAAAGGGAATCGCAGCGCATCAGTGAAACGCGCAAGCAACTGAATGAAATCAAAGATGCTTTGTATGGTTACGCGGTGATAAACGGCAAACTGCCCTGTCCTGCCACCACTTCGGATACCGGCAATGCCAATTATGGCGAGGCGGATGCCGCCTGCGCGACCCCCTCATCTGACAATTATCTGCCTTGGAAAACTCTGGGTGTTCCGGAGTCCGACGCTTGGGCCGGGAAATGGCTATATCGGGTAGACCCGGCTTTTGCATCCTCTGTACCCATCACCCTGACAACCATCACGTCAATCCCGCTCTCGGTTCGGAACACGGCAGGCTCAACGCTTACCAGCACCATCGAGCGGCCTATCGCGATCATCTATTCGACAGGAAAAAACTTTGCGGCAGATGGACAGAATGGCGGAAGTTTCGATACAACTTACCAAAGTGACGTTCCAAATCCGAATTTCGACGACATCATGATCTGGGTATCGCGCCCGCAACTGTTCAACCGCATGGTCGCAGCAGGCAAACTGCCGTAGGAGCCTGATAAATCGGGCTTCTACCTTATGCGCGTCGCCAGGCCGTACCTGCCGCGCTATCTTCCAGCACGATGCCCGCATCGAGCAGCTCCTTGCGGATACGGTCGGCCTCGGCGTAGTTTCTGGCTTGCTTGGCGGCAGTGCGCGCTTCGATTAGATTGTCGATCGATTCTGATGTATGAGGTACCGTACCAGTAGCACTCATGGTGAAAGCAGGCAACGTTATATCGCCCCACACGTAATTTCCCCCTTGTAAAAACTGATCGTCTTGCAGCAAACCGAGTACGCCTGCCAATGCCTTGAGTTGCGCAGCAGCAGCAGTTGATTTGGAGCGGTTCACCTCCTTGGCGAGGTCGAACAACACCGCCATTGCTTCCGGCGTATTGAAGTCGTCGTCCATCGCGGCCTTGAAGCGTTGCGCATATACCTCATTCCAATCAATTGCCCGTGCAGAAGCAGGTACTAAGTTAAGCGCGATATACAACCTGGCCAACGCACTCTTCGCATCGTCCAGATGCGCGTCGGAATAGTTCAACGCGCTGCGGTAATGCGCGCGCAGGATGAAGAAGCGCACCACTTCAGGCTGATATTTTTTCAGCACTTCGCGGATGGTGAAAAAATTGCCCAGCGACTTGGACATTTTTTCCTCATCCACGCGCACGAAACCGTTGTGCATCCAGTAGTTCACGAACTTGCACCGGTGCGCGCCCTCGCTCTGCGCGATTTCGTTCTCGTGATGCGGGAACTGCAAGTCCGCGCCGCCGCCGTGAATGTCGAAATGCTTGCCCAACAATTCCGTGCCCATCGCCGAGCATTCGATATGCCAGCCGGGACGCCCTTTGCCCCACGGCGAATCCCATTTCACTTCTTCCGCTTCGCTATCCCTGGCGTGTTTCCACAGCACGAAGTCGAGCGGGTCGTTCTTATTCGCATCCACCTCGACGCGCTCGCCGGCGCGCAAGTCTTCCAGCGACTTGCCGGATAGCTTGCCGTAGCCGTCGAACTTGCGCACCGCGTAGTTCACGTCGCCATCCACCGCCTTGTACGCCAGCCCGTTCTTCTCCAGTTGCGCGATCATCTCCAGCATCTGCGGCACATATTGCGTGGCGCGCGGTTCGTGATCGGGGCGCTGTACGCCCAGCGCATCGGCATCCTCGTGCATCGCGGCGATGAAGCGCTGCGTGAGCTGATGGATGGATTCCTGGTTCTCAGCCGCGCGCTTGATGATCTTGTCGTCGATGTCGGTGATGTTGCGCACGTAGGTTACGTCATAACCGGAGGCCTTCAGCCAGCGGTACACCGTGTCGAACACCACCAGCACGCGCGCGTGTCCCAAGTGGCAATAGTCGTACACCGTCATGCCGCACACGTACATGCGCACGGTATTGGGTGTAATGGGGATGAATTCCTGCTTGTCGCGGGTGAGGGTATTGTAGATTTTTAACATAAGGCGATTTACCTATACCGACTTCAGTTGAAAATCATCGGCTTGTTGTCATTAAGGTTGAGCCAACCTTTGACAATGCGATAGATAATCCAGCAGAAGTTGGCAAATAATATGGCAAAACCGATCAATATAAATGAGGTCAATGCACCGATGGCGGCCCACAGCAAACCGAACCAGAAAGTGCGTATCTGCCAGCGAAAATGGCTCTCCAGCCAGGTTCCCGCGACCTCTTCTTTTTTTATGTAATTGATGATGATGCCGATGATGGCTGTGATGCCGGTGAAGTAGGATAGCGCGTACAGCACATAAACCACTTGCGTGAGGCTGCGCAGCGACTTGATTTTCGTCTTGTCGGTTACGAATATTTCCTCGCTCATGATTGCTCTTTCGCCCACGAATCTTTCAGCGTCACGGTGCGGTTGAACACCAGCTTGCCGCCCGGCTGATGGTCACGCCGGTCGGTCACAAAATAGCCCAGACGCTCGAACTGGTAGCGCGTCTCCGCTGCGGCACCGCGCACCGCAGCCTCTACCCAGCCTTGCGCCACGGTGAGCGAGGCCGGGTTGAGATACGTGCAAAAATCCACCTCCCGATCCGCATCCGGCTCCGGTACAGTAAACAGGCGGTCGTACAAGCGAATTTCCGCAGGCAGCGCATGGGCGCACGACAGGAAGTGGATCACGCCCTTGACCTTGCGCCCTTCCGGGTTCTTGCCCAACGTGTTGTGGTCGATGCTGCAAAGCAACTCGACAATTTTCCCGGACGCATCCTTCAGCGCTTCGTCGCAGCGCATCACGTAACTGTGACGCAGGCGTATCTCGCCGCCAAGCACCAGGCGCTTCCAACCCGGCGGCGGCACTTCGGTGAAGTCGTCGGCTTCGATGAACAATTCTTTGCCGAACGGCACCTCGCGTTTACCCAGCTCCGGCACATTGGGATGAAAATCCGCTTCGCGTGTTTGCGCACCGTCGGCATTGGTGATGGTCACCTTGAGCGGATTGATGATCGCCATCACGCGCGGCGCGCGCAACTCCAAATCTTCGCGGATCGCGCCTTCCATGATCGCCATATCCACGCTGTTTTCGCTCTTGGATACGCCGATGCGTTTGGCGAATTCGCGGATGCCCTCCGGTGTGTAGCCGCGTCGGCGCATACCGCTGATGGTGGGCATACGCGGATCATCCCAGCCGCTCACATGCTTCTCGTTTACCAGTTGCAGCAGCTTGCGTTTGCTGGTGATGGTGTAGTGCAGTTCCAGCCGCGAGAATTCGTATTGGCGCGGGTGACAGGGAATGGTGAGGTTATCCAGCACCCAGTCGTACAACGGGCGGTGATCCTCGAATTCCAGCGTGCAGATGGAATGCGTGATGCCTTCCAGCGCGTCGGAAATGCAATGCGTGTAGTCATACATCGGGTAGATGCACCACTGGTCGCCGGTGCGAATATGGTGCGCGCGGCGAATGCGGTAGAGAGCCGGATCGCGCAAGTTGATATTGGGCGCGGCCATGTCGATTTTGGCGCGCAACACCATCGCGCCGTCGGCAAATTCGCCGCTCTTCATGCGCGTGAACAGGTCGATATTTTCGGCAACCGGGCGGTCGCGGTTCGGGCTGTTTCTGCCCGCCTGGGTCAGCGTACCGCGATATTCGCGCATCTGCTCCGGCGTGAGGTCGTCCACGTAGGCCAGGCCTTTGTTGATCAGCTCAACCGCGAACTGGTACAACTGCTCAAAATAATCCGAGGCCCAGCGCACCTCGCCATCCCACTGAAAACCCAGCCAGCGCACGTCTTCCTGGATGGATTGCGCATATTCCTCGCTCTCCTTTTCCGGGTTGGTATCGTCGAAACGCAGGTTGCATTTGCCCTGATAGTCCTGCGCCAGCCCAAAGTTCAGGCAGATGGACTTGGCATGACCGACATGCAGATAGCCGTTCGGCTCCGGCGGAAAACGCGTGACGATGCTGCTGTGCTTGCCGCTTGCCAGGTCGGCTTCGATGATATTGCGGATGAAGTTTGCAATGGGAGCCGGGGAAACGGCGTGCTGTGGCGCGTTGCTCATGCTGGGCTGTTCTCGGTTTCTGTCGGATTAACGGTTTAGGCCGCAGATTTTACCCGAAAACATGCGGGCAGAGAGCATGCAGAGCGCCGCGAAGCATAAGAACATAAGGGGTGCGATGCGTTGATGCGGTTGATTGATTGCCACGCCCGCCCCCTCAGCCCGCATACCCGATAGACTTGAGCGCATCGAAAATTTCCTGGGCTAATTGCGCGTGACCAACTCTATTCGGGTGCAGCGGATCGCCCTTCATTTGCGGATCGGAAAGGACATCGGCAATCGCCTCTTCGATCAATGGAACCCGGTGCTCTCCGGCTACACTGCGATAGAAATCCGCCGCCGATAAACTTTGAAGAACAGCTCCGGCAACGCTCGGTTCCGGCGTAGCCAGCAACACCGGCTTCGCTCCATGCGCCTTGATCATGGCGAGCATCCTGCCGAGATTGTCGATAGTTTCCTGCTGGGGGATGCGGCGCAGCATATCGTTACCGCCCAGCGCCACCAGCACCAGAACCGGGTTGTGCTCCTCAAGCAGTTCCGGCAAGCGGCGCAATGCGCCGCCACTGGTGTCACCGCTGATTCCACCATTGATTACCACCCACCCCGTCCGGCTCGCCAACAAAGCTGGCCACGCCTCGTCAGGAGCCACGCCAGCCCCGGCAGTCAGACTATCTCCCAACGCTACCACCAGACTACCGGAAGGAAGCGCTTCTTCCTTGGCCTTGCTGTCGCAGGCAGAGATAAGGGCAATGGCTACAACTAGCAGAAGGGTGCGCCGAATATGAATTTTTAAGGTGCCCGCAAAATTTAATGCGGAGCAGAATAGCCGTACACCTCTGATCAGGTTAAGCACGGCTCGTCAGAACAGGCTGCGGTTCAGCGCCATGTGTGTGGCGATGCTCGCCGCGTAGCCGAGCGCGATGGCCGGCGTCCATTTAAGGTGGCCGAAGAAGGTGTAGGTGCCGCGCGCCTGGCCCATCAGCGCGACGCCTGCCGCCGAGCCGATGGACAGCAGCGAGCCGCCTACTCCGGCGGTCAGCGTGACCAGCAGCCATTGGCCGACCGGCATGTCCGGCATCATCGACAGCACGGCGAACATCACCGGGATGTTATCGACGATGGCCGAGATCACGCCGACGGCGATGTTGGCGTTGGTCGCGCCCCAGTCGCCGTACATCACCTGCGAGATCATCGCCAGGTAGCCGATGAAGCCTAGCCCGCCGACGCACATCACCACGCCGTAGAAGAAAAACAGCGTGTCCCATTCGGCGCGCGCCACCTTGCGGTAGATGTCGAACGCCACCGGGCTGCCGATGTTTTCCGCGTCACCGCCGCGCGCGTGGGTCTTCTCGCCGCGCGTTTTCAGGTAATAGGCGAAAAACTGGAGCAGCGACAGGCCGGTGAGCATGCCGATCACCGGCGGCAGGCCGAGCGCGCTGTGGAATGTCACCGCCAGCGCGATGGTGAACAGAAACAGCACCACGATGGTGAGCGCACCGCGCCGCATCGCGATCCTCTCGCCGCCGCCCAGCGGCTTCTCGTCCGGCACGGCAAAATGCATCAGCGCCGCCGGCACCAGCCAGTTGACCAGCGACGGGACGAACAGCGCGAAGAATACCCAGAAATCGACCGCGCCATTGCTGGTCACGATGTTCTTCTGCCAAACCATCAGCGTGGTGATGTCGCCGAACGGGCTGAACGCGCCACCCGCATTGGCGGCGACCACGATGTTGATGCACGCGAGCATGACAAATTTCCGGTTGCCGCCGCCGACCGCCATCACCACCGCCGCCATCAGCAACGCGGTGGTCAGATTGTCGGCGACCGGCGAGATGAAGAACGCCAGCAGGCCGGTGACCCAGAACAGCGCGCGGTAGCCGAAGCCCTTGCGGATCAGCCAGGAGCGCAGCGCCTCGAACACGTTGCGCTCTTCCATCGCGTTGATGAAGGTCATCGCCACCAGCAGGAACAGCATCAGCTCGGCGTACTCCTCCAGGTTGTGGCGCAGCGCGGTCTCGACGACATGCGGGATGTCGTGCGCCTGATAATGCCAGGCGATCATCGCCCAGATCACGCCCGCCGCCAGCATCACCGGCTTGGATTTGCGCAGATGGGTGAATTCCTCGGCCATCACGACCAGATAGGCGACAAAGAACAGCAGCACCGAGGTGATGCCGACCCAGTTGCCGGTCAGGTCGAGGCGTTCGACGCCTGCCGAAGCCTGCGCCAGCAACGGCAAAAACAGCAATGCAAGGAACAGGGTAAGACGTTTCATCAGCGGTGATCCGAAAAATTTAAGAATACAAAAAAGGGGCGCACAAAAATGCGCATCAGATATCGAGCGTGGAATTATACATGGCCGTATTTTCAGCTCCGCACGCAGATGCGAATGCGGCAGCGGCCTCGGTGGTATCAGGCCACGAACAGACGAAGTGCAGCCCACTTTGCGATCAATGGACGGCGACATCGGAGAACCAACCGGCGCGCTGATGGCCGAGCATCAGGCCGAACAGCTTGCCGCGATGGAGGAAGAAAGCATCCAGGCCGCTTATTGCCAAGACCTGTATGCACATGTTGGGAAAGCATCAGAATTCGCGTATATTGCCCGGTCGTTTTACTCATTCGCAGCCTGACATGGAACAAATCAAAATTCGCGGTGCGCGCACGCATAACCTGAAGAACATCAACATCGATCTGCCGCGCCACAAGCTGGTGGTGATCACCGGGTTGTCGGGTTCGGGCAAGTCTTCACTCGCGTTCGACACCTTGTATGCCGAGGGGCAGCGGCGCTATGTGGAATCGCTGTCGGCGTATGCGCGGCAGTTTTTGCAGCTGATGGAAAAGCCCGACGTGGACCTGATCGAGGGGCTTTCTCCGGCAATCGCGATCGAGCAGAAAGCCACGTCGCACAACCCGCGCTCCACCGTCGGCACGGTCACCGAAATTCACGAGTACCTGCGCCTGCTGTTCGCGCGCGCCGGCGATCCGTATTGCCCGCAGCATGATTTGGTGTTGCAGGCGCAGAGCGTGGGCCAGATGGTGGATCATGTGCTGGAGCTGCCGGAAGGCACGAAGGTGATGATTCTTTCTCCTTTGGTGGTGGAGCGCAAGGGCGAGCAGCTGGATCTGTTCGACGAGCTGCGCGCGCAGGGTTTTACGCGGCTGCGCATCAACGGCAAGGTTTACGAGATCGACGCCTTGCCGGCGTTGCAGAAAACCAGGAAGCACACCGTCGAGATCGTGGTGGACCGGCTGAAGGTGAATGCGGAATCCAAGCAGCGTCTGGCCGAATCGTTCGAGACCGCGCTGCGCCACGCCGAAGGACGCGCGCTGGCGGTGGAAATGGATACCGAGAAAGAGCATCTGTTCTCGGCGAAATTCGCCTGCCCGATTTGCAGCTACTCGCTGCCGGAACTGGAACCGCGTTTGTTCTCGTTCAACAACCCGATGGGCGCCTGCCCGAAGTGCGACGGCCTCGGCAACATCAGCTTTTTCGATCCCAAGCGCATCGTCGCCTTTCCGCAGTTGTCGTTAAGCTCCGGCGCGATCAAGGGCTGGGACCGGCGCAACCAGTTCTATCACCAGTTGCTTGCCGGCCTCGCGAAGCATTACAGCTTCGACATCGAGCAGTCGTTTGAGAGTCTGCCGGAGAAGATTCAGCAGGTGATCCTGTACGGCAGCGGCAGGACTGAGATCGCGTTCCAATATATCAACGAGCGCGGCAAGCCGATGCTGCGCGAACATGCCTTCGAGGGCATAGTCAACAATCTGGAACGCCGCTACAAGGAGACCGATTCGCCCGCCGTGCGCGAGGAGTTGGCGAAATACCTGAACAGTTGCCCATGCCCGGAGTGCAAGGGCACGCGCCTGCGCCTTGAAGCGCGCCATGTGCGTGTCGCGGAAATGAACCTGTACGAGATCAGCGCGCTGCCGCTGAAGCAGGCGCTAACTTTCTTCCAAGGCCTGAAGCTGCAAGGCCACAAGCAGGCGATTGCGGAAAAGATCGTGCTGGAAATCGCCAGCCGCCTGACCTTTCTCAATAACGTCGGACTGGATTACCTGTCGCTGGAACGCTCCGCCGAAACGCTGTCCGGCGGCGAGGCACAGCGCATCCGCCTCGCGTCGCAGATCGGCTCCGGCCTGACCGGCGTGATGTATGTCCTCGACGAACCTTCCATCGGCCTGCACCAGCGCGACAATGACCGGCTGCTGCAGACACTGAAGAAGCTGCGCGACATGGGCAACAGCGTGATCGTGGTGGAACACGACGAGGAGGCGATCCGCCATGCCGACTATGTGGTGGACATGGGGCCGGGCGCGGGCGAACACGGCGGGCTGGTCGTGGCGCAAGGCACGCCGGAGGAAATCTGCCAGAGCGAGCAGTCGCTCACCGGCGATTACCTGACCGGCCGCCGCAGCATCCCGATGCCGGAAAAATCTCTCAAGCCCGACCCGGAACGCATGCTGCACATCGTCGGCGCTTCCGGCAACAACCTGAAGGACATCACGCTGAACCTGCCGGTCGGCCTGCTGGTGTGCGTGACCGGCGTATCCGGCTCCGGCAAGTCCACGCTGATCAACGACACGCTGTATCCCGCCGTGGCGCAGCATCTGTACGGCAGCAACACCGAACCCGCGCCCTATGCCGAGATCAGCGGGCTGGAATTTTTCGACAAGGTGATCAACGTCGATCAGTCGCCGATCGGGCGCACGCCGCGCTCCAATCCCGCCACCTACACCGGCCTGTTCACGCCGATCCGCGAGCTGTTCGCCGGGGTGCCGTCGGCGCGCGAACGCGGCTACGGGCCGGGGCGCTTCTCGTTCAACGTCAAGGGCGGGCGCTGCGAATCCTGCCAGGGCGACGGCATGATCAAGGTGGAGATGCACTTCCTGCCGGACGTGTATGTGCCGTGCGACGTGTGCCACAGCCAGCGCTACAACCGCGAGACGCTGGAGATCTAGTACAAGGGCAAAAACGTCCACCAGATTTTGCAGATGACCGTCGAACAGGCGCACGAATTCTTCAAGCCCGTGCCGGTCATCGCGCGCAAACTGCAAACCCTGCTCGATGTCGGCCTCGGCTACATCACGCTGGGGCAATCCGCCACCACGCTGTCCGGCGGCGAGGCACAGCGCGTCAAGCTGTCGCTGGAGCTTTCCAAGCGCGACACCGGGCGCACCCTGTACATCCTCGACGAACCGACCACCGGCCTGCACTTTCACGACATCGCGCTGCTGCTGAAAGTGATCCACAAACTGCGCGACCAGGGCAACACCGTGGTGGTGATCGAACACAACCTCGACGTGATCAAGACCGCCGACTGGGTGATCGACCTCGGCCCCGAAGGCGGCGACGGCGGCGGCCGCATCATCGCGGAAGGCGCGCCGAAGGACATCACCAAAGACAAGAACAGCGTGACGGGGAAATATCTGAAGCAGGCGATGAAAAAACCATCGTAACCTGCGCTGTGCGCACGCTATCGATAGAATTACCACCACTTTCGAATGCACCCGAAACGCCCGATACGTCCCCCTGCAAGACTACTCTATGCACGCAATTCCGAAGCGCAAACTCCTCCCCATTCAAGGTGGAGAGCGAAGCGAGGGGGCAACTGGGAGGGGGAGTAGAAAGGTGGGGTAAAAGACACTTTGCGATGGCTCCACCCTCCCACCCCCACATCCCGCGACACGTTACTGGCGAAGCCAGCCGATTGCGGGAGCGGGTGTGAGGCGGCCATTCCCGCCCCAGATGCTTCGCAACGCCGTGTCATAGCCGCCATCCTAACCTTCCCCCTTCCAAGGGGAAGGGACTGGCGTTGTGGCTATTTTTCGAGCACACTGCTTCGACCTGAGTAGTTGCCACAAATCACACAACTTTTTGCGTGCTTAAGTAAATATAGTTAGGCCGAAATATATAGATATTTCGGCATATATGAAATGTTGTGAAGAGTTGATACAGTCCGCGCTGATCGGTAAGGGATTTTCTAATAAAAAATACCGTCACAGCGGCGAAATTCGGTGTGTGAACGGCTATCTAAAGCCTGCTTCAATATGGCGCGGCGTCGGGGCGATACGCTGGGGCATGGTTGCGAACGCGGCATTTCCGCGCTCGCAACCTGCAAGCAAGCGCTCTTCTCGCCATATTGACGCGGATTTTCGCGGCCGCAAAAAACTACGCCAGCTTGGAAATCGCAATCTGGCGGCATGTTGGGTAACTTTTTCTCTCTCTGACTGACTGAATTTTGCTTTCGCGCCACATGTCGGCTTAATTGTAAAAGGTGCGTCTGGACCATGAGTGAAAATTTCAAAATTGCGATCATTGGCGCGGGGCCGGGAGGGGTTTCTGCCGCGGCTCGTGCAGCCGAACAGGGTGTTTCCCACATTCTTCTCGAATCCGCGCCACATGCGGCCAACACACTACATCGCTACCAAAAGGGAAAGCTGGTGATGGCGGAGCCTAAGCAACTGCCATTGCGCAGCACCATGAGCTTCGGTGCGGGAATTCGAGAAGTAATTCTGGAGACATGGCAACAGGAAATCGCCAAGCATCGGGTCAACCTGCGAACAGGTGCAACTGTTTCCGCCATCTCGGGGCAATGCGGAGATTTCAAAATTACGCTGTTGTCAGGCGAGACCTTGACTGCCGAATTTGTGGTGCTCGCCATCGGGCTGCAAGGGAATATCCGCAAGCTGGGGGTGCCGGGTGAAGACCTTCCAGAAGTGCAGTATCAACTGGATGATCCGAATGAATTTTGCAATGAAACCATTGTGGTGGTCGGCGGCGGCGATGCCGCTGTAGAAAATGCGCTTGCGCTCGCCGGGCAAAATCGGGTGATTCTGATCAATCGTAGCGAGGAATTCAGCAATTGCAAGGAGCTCAATTACGATCTGTTGATGGCGGCCGTCACGGAAGGAAAAATTGAAACGCGCGTCAGCACTTGGGCAAAGTGCGTGGAAAATTCTTCTGCAGGTGGCTTGCCCGTTAGTTTTGTCGTGCAAACGCCGCAGGGTCTGGAGCATATCGGCTGCCATCGTATTATCGCGCGCCTTGGCGCTAATCCACCGCGCCGGTTGGTGGAAAGCTTTGGCGTAAGCTTTCCGAACAACGACATCGCTTCTGTGCCGCAACTGTCGGAGCGCTATGAATCAAACGTGCCAGGCTTATATATCGTGGGAACATTAGCCGGCTACCCGCTCATCAAGCAGGCAATGAATCAGGGATACGAGGTCGTCGAATACATCCTGGGAAATCCAGTGGAGCCGGCAGACGAAGTGCTGCTGCGGGAAAAGTTTTCCGGCATCCTCGGCATTCACTCGGTTAACGATGGTATTGCGCTGATCAGGGACAACCAGCCGCTGTTGGCATCGCTCACCACCCTGCAATTGCGCGAGTTCATGCTGGATAGTACGATTTTTGCACCGCCTCCAGGCGGAGTGGTTTTTAAACAGAATGACTATAGCAACAGTTTTTTCTCGATCCTGAGAGGCAAAGTCACCATACGTGTCGAAGGCAAGGATGACGCCCCCGCCATTTTCACACTGAATGCGGGAGACTTTTTTGGTGAGATGGGTTTGTTGTCCGGACGCCGCCGCTCGGGTACCGTGATTGCCGGTGAGGATTGTGTGCTTGTCGAAACACCGCGCCGTTCGATGCTTAAATTGCTGCAAACAGCCACTGGTGTGCAGCGCAGGCTGGATGAGGTATCACTCAAGCGGATTGTGCGAAATTATCTGGATGCCTCGCTCCAGGAAAGCGAACTCGATCATCTGGTTCAGGAATCCCAGTTTAAACAATACGCAGTCGGGGAAACGCTGTTTAATGAGGGCGATAAAGCGGATGGGTTATATATGATCCGGCGCGGCTCCGTTACCGTATCCCGCATTATCGCCGGCAAAGAGGTGGTGTTGGCCTATGTCTCCGCAGGTAATTATGTCGGGGAGATGGCTTTGGTTTCCAACATGCCACGTTCTGCGACCGTGCGTGCCGCCTCGCCCACCGAGGTGGTTTTGCTCGAAGCCGAGCGGGTTAGCGCGGTGATGCTGAGAAATTCCTCGATACGCAGCAAGGTTGACAGCCGCTACCTGGAACGGGTGCGCATGGGCGATTCCGCTTTATCCGGTAAATTCAGCGGCCTGGTCAAATTCCTGATAGATCAGGGAGTGGGGGAGGCGACAGACATACTGCTGATTGACTATTCACGGTGCATACGCTGCAATAATTGCGAAGCCGCCTGCGCGGATGTGCATGATGGGACTTCGCGGCTTAACCGGGCAGCCGGCCCGACCTATGAACAAATTCATGTTCCCGCTTCATGCCGGCATTGCGAGCATCCCCATTGCATGAAAGATTGCCCGCCCGACGCGATTCATCGTTCGGTCAATGGCGAAGTATTTATCGGGGACAGTTGCATCGGATGCGGAAATTGCCAGAACAACTGCCCTTATGGCGTCATTCAAATGGCAACCAGAAAAGCACACCAGCAACGCAGTATTTTGCAGATAATATTCGGTACGGGCAACCATCATTCAAATGCGCAGAGTGAGGCAGGCGAGACGTCCGCCAAGAAAGCCGTGAAATGCGATATGTGCAAAGGCATTCTCGGCTTACCCGCTTGTGTCCGCGCTTGCCCGACCGGCGGGGCTTTTCGCGTCAGCCCGGAGGTTTTTCTGGGCTATGTTGAGGAAGGCTGGGAAAACATGCAAACGGAGCAATAATGAATATGATGCAACATGCCACCCTGCTGAAATACAATAATTGCCGGTATTTCAAGCTATCCAGCTTGCTGGTGGCCTCGTGTATTGTGGCATATGCATTGGTAGAGACAGCCGAACATCCTTTTGGCGGAACGTGGTTGGGTTATACGTTGGGTATAATTTCGACCCTGATTATGTTCTTGCTGATGTGGTATGGGGTCGCCAAACGCCGCACTCCAAAAATATCAGATAGAAGGCACTATCACGAAAGCGCGGGGCAAAATCACAACCAAAATCACAGCAATGGTAGCGCTCAATCGGGTTTTGCTACGCAACCAAAATCCGAGCGCAGAAAACGCCCGGCCAGAGAAAGCTGGCGCTACGGTGGCACGCTGCGGGGATGGCTTTCCTCGCACGTCTATCTGGGTTTCTCGCTTCTTGTATTGGCTTCGTTGCACACCGGTTTTCAGTTTGGCTGGAATATTCACACCTTGTCTTATATATTGATGGTGGTGGTGATTGCCAGCGGATTTTACGGGATGTATACCTACCTGAATTACCCCCGGCAAATCACTCAGAATATGGCCGGGGATACGCTGGAAGATTTACTGCTCAAAATTACCGAGCTTGACGAGTTGGCCAGAATCCGCGCGCTTGACTTGCCGGACGAGGTGAATGCATTGGTATTAAGGGCGCGCCATGAAACACGCATAGGAGGCAATATATTTCAACAATTAAGCGGCCACCAGCATCATTGCCCGACCACGTTTGCCACGCGACAGATACAAAATCTCGGCAAAAAATATATCAATGGCGATCACCCAAAATTAATGCGAGATCTGTATTCCGTGCTTTTGCACAAAGAAAAACTGGTATTAAAAGCGCGCTACAACATCATGCTGAAAGCTCGACTGGATGGCTGGCTATATCTGCATGTGCCGTTATCTATCGCATTATTGGCAGCGCTCATCGCTCACATTGTGGCTGTATTTTTCTATTGGTAGCCTAAATGATCTCTTGCCTGTTGATTCAAGTCTCACGCAATCCGCAAGGGTTGCCGATCCGCAAAGAAAGCACCATTAGCGGCGAATCGATCCAGATTGGCCGAAGCGCTCCCTGCAAGATCAATCTGCTCGACCATCGTGTCCATCTGCTGCACGCCACCATCAAACGCTCCGAAGATGGCACGCTGTACATTGAGGGGGAAAAAGACGCCACCCTCAACATCAATGGCTTCATTGAACACAGCGCCGCGCTCTCGCCAGGAACGCGCGTCGAGATAGGCCCTTATCTGCTTATCGCCGAACCTGCGCCGGATGGGCACGATATCGCCCTGTCGGTAGAAATGGCTCAGCCGCTGCCGGAGCAGGATACGGCCAAAGCCCGCCGGGCTGCGCCCGTCACCCTGGCAGATTTGGGATTAAGCAAACGCAAGTTGGGCTTCGGCCTGGCAGCCTGCATTATTTTCATATTTCTGCTGCTGCCCATGCTGCCGAGCATTTCACCGGCATTGGACAAATGGCAGGCCGCACTACCCGTTACCTTGACTGATTCATGGAGCCCTGGCTCCCTGGCGGGCGGGCATCGTGTAATCGGCGCGAAATGTTCAACCTGCCATCAACGCCCTTTCCAGCCAGTCTCCGATGATGCATGTTCGGCATGCCATAAGCAAGTTGCCAAGCACTTGGCAAAAAAGGATTTACACGCGAGTATTTTCAAGAAAGTGCGCTGCACGAGCTGTCATCTGGATCACGTCGGGCGAGCTGGGCTGATTCTGCATGATTCTTCAGGTTGTGTTTCTTGCCATGGCGATCTGAAACGTAAAAACCCCAACGCAACACGCGCCAATACGCGTGATTTTGGCTCGGACCATCCACCTTTCCATATTACTTTGCAGGATGGAAAAAATATCACTCGCGTCCCACAAACCGAAAAAGGGAAGCTGATTGAAAAATCACGGCTTAAATATTCACACCAAGTTCATCTGGACAAAAAAGGAGTGTCAAGCCCTCTGGGACGAACAGTGATGGTGTGCCAGGATTGCCACAAAATAGATGAAGCCGGAACACATTTCGCGCCCATGACCCTGCGCGAAACCTGCCAGCAATCCCGTTGCCACACGCTGTATTTCACGGAGCCTGTTGAGGGCAAAGCCCCCCATGGGTCCGAGCGCGAAGCAATGGACAAGGTGCGTGAATTTTATACAAAACGGCTGACTGATTCGCCGGCCAAAAATATGGCCGGTTGTGCGCCAGCAAGCGGAGCGGGTAATGCGGCCAAGCACACGTTGGAGTGTGCCAACAATCTTGCCCGGAAGTATGCCGCTGCCACGCTATTCAAAGAAAATGGGGAAGATCTTGAGTGCGGCGTATGCCATGAATTTGAACCGAGCGGGGATAATCAGGTTCCGTGGAAGGTTGCGCCACTGCACATCACTCGCGATTGGCAACCGGGCGCCGTGTTTGCACACTCCAAACATGACACAATTAATTGCACGGAATGCCACGACAAGATGAACTCAAAAGTCAGCGCTGACATAGCTATGCCGACCATAGAAAAATGCCGCGAATGCCATGACGGCAGCAAGCCTGCCAAGGGGAAAATAAGAAGCACCTGCGACAGCTGCCACCGGTTTCACCCGGGCGCAAAGTGATGCGCCACCGCATCCTGAATTGAGCAAGAGCCGGTAACGGCTCAGGGAGAAGCAACATAGCCACAACGCCAGCCCCTTAGCCCTGAAAATGGAAGGGGGAAGCTGCCGCACCCAGCAATTGGCCAGAATTGATATAAAGTTGCGCAAAAAAATGACCCGCATAATGCGGGCCATTTTTTGCTTCTGGTGCTTTTCTTCTGCTTCGACTATTTGACCGACAGCAAGTAAGTGAGGTAATTACCCTTGTCCTGAGCGGAGCAATCTTTGCCATACAATTCACGGCAATGCTTCGCAAAATTCTTTTCCACCTTCTTTATATCAGAAAAGGCTTCTGGATTAGCGGAAATAGCTACAGGCTTGATCGGCTTGCCGGTCTCATTATGCTTGCCTTCATTGGCCGGATTGTCCGTATGACATGCCGAACAGGAAAGCTCTTTGCCGTCCATAACCACTTTTTTGGTATAGAACGCGCGCCCTGCTTCTGCGGACAAGGCTGCATGTTTGTCACTCTTCTTGGCTTCTTGCAAGTAATCTGCGGCAAGGGTTTGTGCAACATTGAACTGGCTGGCGAACTGGCCGCTAATATTATCTGCCGCTTGAGCAGAAAGACTGATAAAGCCAAATAACGCGAGCAGCGTACAAGATATTTTTTGCATGGGTAATTACCTCTTCCAGGTTAAGTTTATAAGGTTCAAATTGTAATGTTCAAGATTGTAATGTTCAAGACTGTGCTGCGCGGCCATTTTCCAGTATTAAGACGCGCGATGTCAATAGTCCCTGCATAAAGTTCCCTCAAAATGGCACTTAAGCCTGAACGATAAAGGTATTTCCTGCCGCGAAATATGCCCGGAAGCCGCGGAAACGCGATTATGGAGGCATGGCATGGTCGAGCTTTATATCCACAGAATTGGTACAGCACGCCTTGTGTCGGGTAGCGAGTCCGGGTGCCGGGCAGCGAGCGTGTGCGGGTTGACATTTGAGCTGGCGCACATCGAAATTCTCGCGCTACCAGTAAAAAAATACGGGGACAATATGCGCCACAAGTGCTGCCAGAAATGCCATTGAAAACGGCGCGTGCAAATAAAGCCAGAACTCCATGCGTGCTCTGTACATTACATCCCGCCGAACCCGTTTTACCAGAGCATCTTTCTGCGCCACGACGATATAAAGGTCATCGAAAGATTTTAGTTGATCGTACTTCAGGTTTTTGCCCAATACTTGTAGCTGTTTTACGGCTTGGGCGGTCGGGCATTTGTGCTGGTATGCCATCAATTGTTGGAAAAAATTTCCGCCAATGCGCGTTTCTTGCCTGGCCTTGAGCACAAGCGCACAGATTTCATCAGAAAACTGAAGGGACTTGACACTCGCCTGCTTATCAAGATCGTCAATTTCAAGCAGCAAGGCATCAAAAGTATCTCTTCCGCCCATATTGGCTGTCATCAAACGTGGGAAGCGCAAATAAGCATAAGTGCCATAGCAACCGCTAACAACAACGACCATCATCAAAACATAGGACAGCGTATGAACATTCCACCCAAACTGAAAACCGGTATGAAGCGTGGCCAGCACGACGAGGGCAACACCCAGATAGGTGTGCGCAGAAAGCCAACCTTGAAGCGTTGCGCCATGATGACGCAGCCAATTCGCTTCATTTTTTCGACGATTTGCAACATTCAGTTGCGGTAACGAAGCATTGGACAAGCTCCGCCGTTCCCTGCGCATGGACACCAAGCGCTTGCGAACCCCGTACAGCGCCAGCACGATGGCAATTAATGTCGACAAAATCCCCAGCACATAACCCAGCCAGGTCCCCCCATAAGCGTAAATGCCCGTAGCAGGTTGATGGAATAAATAAGCCATCACGGCAAAAATCATCAGCAAGCTGGCGATTTTAAAATACCGATAATTTTTGTACTCCAATACGCTTTGCTGCATATATATGCCCGTCCTGAATTAAGTTTTGCCGTTTTATTCTGCTTCCACAGAACTGCCGCGCATAGTCTGAGATAAATCTTCCGGGCTGACGCGCAAGGCGGCTCCCGTCGGGCATGACCGTACACAGGCTGGCCCACTCAGATTATCCTTGCACAAGTCACACTTGATTGCATTCTTGGCTAAAATATCATCGGAGATGTGTTCCACCCCACCACGATTAGCGTGCCCCAGCAGTGCTTGCCATAAATTCGGCTTCTTGAAATTTGGATCAACGACGGCCATCTGGATGGCGTCATAAGGACAGTTATTTTTGCAATTACCACACCCGATACAGCCCTCTGCAATGAATACCTCACCGTTAACCGACCTGTGAATAACATTAGGTGGACAATCCAACATGCAATAGGGATGCTCGCAATGGCGGCAAGCGTTGGGCAAATGAACATGGCCATGAGTAATGCCGGCTTCACGTTTAAATAGCGGAATGCCTTTGTGCGTATCGGCACAGGCGGCTTCACAACGGTTGCAACGGATGCAAAGCGAATAATCGATCAGCAACACATCTGTCGCTTCGCCCACCCCTTGCTGAATAAGAAAATTAAATAAACTTTCCAGCTTACCCTGTTGCTCGCCTCTTTTTTTATCATAAGCGGCATATTCGCGATAGCGTAAGACGAGCTGATCCCGCAGCTCGGTATTGCGCTCCAGCACCGCGATAACCTCAGATGCCCTGAGCAAGACAATCTCTGTTTCCGAGGCTGCACGGGCTGTTGCGGAGCGAGGTCGTTCCGAAACAAGCGCCATTTCGCCGAGATAATTACCCGTGACAATGTATGACAATACCTCCTCTTTCCCCCCTATCTTGCGGGAAATTATTATTGAGCCGCGCCGTATCAGATATAGCCCGTCGGCTTTATCACCCTGATTAAATATGACATCTCCGGCTTTGTATCGTTTGATTGTTGCACCCTTCAACAAATAATTGAGCTCACTTTCCGGCAGCGTGTTGGTCAGGCAATTGCGCACTACCCGCTTCATCGATACTTCGTCGAGCTTTCGACGCACAGACTCCACGGAGTTGATCAATTTAAGCATCGAACGGCGCGGTGTTTCGATAAGCACACAATCCGTAATTGCCTTGACTGTGGCGGATCGGCGGCGTCCGGATATCAGCCCCATTTCACCAAAAAAATTCCTCGCCTTGACTTGAAAGTAAATTTCACTGCCATCCTTGGCTTTAACCAGAACAGCGAGCTCGCCTTCGAGAATTGAGAAAAAGCTGCTGGTGTAATCATCATATTTGAAAATAATTTCGCCCGGCTTGGGGGTCAACACATTGCTTTCAAGGAGGAGTTCGCGCAACTGCAACGCGTTAAGCCCGGCTAATATAGGCGCGTTGCGCCGGATAATGGCGAGCCCCTCATTGACAGAGCATGAAGCGTTGAAGCCGGAAATTTTTTGCTTGAGGAGAGGTTCGTCCGCCGCCTCCACCGAGTTCCCGAGGATATATTCGATTACCTCGTAACCCTGATTCAACGCTTGCTTGATGAGCGGGCTACCCCCAAGCGCACCGATGATATAGAGGCCGGGGATATTCGATTCGTATTGTTCCGATAGTTCTGGCGCAGAAGCCGTGTCGCTATTGGGAAATTTCACACCGAAACTTTCCAGCAGTTTACGCGGCGGACTGGCGCCAAGACGCGCAATAACGCGATGGCAATTAATGATCTCGACGCCCTCGGGAGTTTTTGCAACGACCTGCAGCAGAAAGTTATTTGCTGCTTCGGCATCGATATGTTCTATCCTTGAACTTACCCGGGGTTCAATACGACCCGCCTTGATGGCGGCTTGCAGCAGGATAAAGTTGCCTTCCTTACAACGGCTAAACTCTTCCTCGCGATTGATCAGAATCACCCGATTCTGCTGTGCGAGTGCAAGCGCATTTTCTACGCCGGCATCGCCGCCACCCACAACCACGATAGTTTCGTCTTTAAACTCTTCCGGGTCATCGAGTTGATATTGCACATTGGGCAGATCTTCACCTCGAACACCCAGTTTGTTAATGTTGCCTTGCAGCCCGATTGCCAGTACCACAAACTCGGAATTGATGGTTTTACCGGAAGGCGAAGTGATAAAAAAATTGCCGCGCTCGCCTTTAATTCCATCGACCTGCGTATCCAGGTGCAGATTGACCTGGCATCTCTGAATATCCTGGCCCCATGTTTCAAGGATATTTTCACGGGGCCCTGCTGCAAACGTCAACGGACTTCTGAGCGGAAGCACAGCAGGCTCCGCCATGACAAGTTTGCCTTTTTGATATTTATGGATGGTATTGGCAGGAAACTGCCCGGCTTCCAAAAGGATATGCGGGATTCCCAGTTCGGCAGCATGCGCAGCCGCAGACAAGCCGGCCGGACCTGCGCCAATTATGGCTATCTTGAATTTCTCAGTCATTGAATATTGAATCCATTCGGCATTGATCGGCCACACCCAATATTTTGACACACGCCTGTTGCCTTATGGAGCAATAAATCCGTCTTATTTGACATCTGCCGTTGACATGTATGCAACCGTATATAGTGGACCCTGTTTTCAAGACAGCAGTTTAAGATGTGCGCTGTCATAAAGGAAGAAAAGAAATGAGCGAAGCGAAGAAGCGTAAAACCCACACCCCGGAGTTCAAGGCGAAGGTAGGTTTGGAGGCGTTGCGAGGT
>JAUYJO010000002.1 GCA_030700315.1 Gallionella sp. | reverse complement strand
ACTCGCCGTTGAATATCGGCTCGAAGGCGGTAACCAGTTTGCCGGTGCGGATGTTGGCTGCGCCAAAGCACGCCACGGACTTGCGAGTGGGCGCATGCAAGAGGATGGGGGCTTTGCCAATGCGTATCGGTCAATCGACTCGGCCGCCCGGATCGCTCACCTTCCCGCAATCCGGCAAATCCGATTTCCTCGAAGCGATTGACCCAGCGCTGCACCGTGCGCTCGCTCTCGTTCAGTCACAACGCGGCCTGTCGCGCACTCATGCCGTTCGCCACCAGCAATACGCCGTGCAGCCGGTGATCGTACCGGGACTCATCGTTGCGCTCGATTTCTTGGCCGATGGCAATACTCATGACTTCGGTGTCGCTGATTTCCAGTTTCCTCATGGCGGTAGCTCCTATCGATGTTGGAGATACCGCAAGCGTAGCAGAATAATGCGACATTATTTAAGACGCTATGTATAGATCATCCTAAACAAGCCGAATGACAGATCGTGTCGTTTTCAAGGATTATTGAATACCAACTGAGCGCCACCAATTCCAGTGGACTCTACATGCTCTCCGGCAAAAAGCATATAGCCTCTGAAGTGCGGCTTCACGATTTACGAAGGCGCCTCGCTTACGCTCCGGCAACTGCGCTAGGGCATGAGAAAGCTCGACAAAGAAGGGGCCAATGTTCTGTTGGATGTTTGCAACGACCTCTAGACCTGATGTGCATCGTAGATAGCCCCCATGTGATTTGCTTTACTCAGAAAGCAATTAAACGCTCAGCATCGCAATATGCTCAAGCCGACATGGAGCGCACCCTACCCCCTGCTGCACGGATGTGTTGATGCGCGTTTAAAATTACCCAGCCCTACGCAAGAAGATGCACCAACAGTTTCGATTGCCACCGGCGCCCGGTTAGCCCGAGCACGGCAAAGGCGATATCGCTATAATGCGCATTCGAAAATTTGGCCATATCACGCAAAATCATGCAACCCAACTACCATCCGGCATCCATTGAGCAGCAAGCACAGCAACACTGGGAAGACCGCCAGGCATTCCGTGCTGCCGAACAGTCCGATAAACCCAAGTATTACTGCCTGTCGATGTTCCCTTATCCATCCGGCAAGCTGCATATGGGGCATGTGCGCAACTACACCATCGGCGATGTATTGAGCCGCTACCACCGCATGAAGGGCTACAACGTGATGCAGCCGATGGGATGGGACGCGTTCGGCCTGCCCGCGGAGAATGCCGCGCTGGCCAATAACGTGCCGCCCGCCGCGTGGACCTATTCCAATATCGATTACATGCGCAAGCAGTTGAAGAGCCTCGGGTTGGGCATCGACTGGTCGCGCGAGGTGACCACCTGTACGCCGGAATATTACCGCTGGGAGCAGTGGCTGTTCACCCGCTTGTTCGAGAAAGGCATCATCTACAAGAAGACCGCCTCGGTGAATTGGGATCCGGTCGACCAGACCGTGCTGGCCAACGAGCAGGTCATCGACGGATGCGGCTGGCGTTCCGGCGCGCCGGTGGAAAAGCGCGATATTCCAATGTATTTTTTCCGCATCACCGAATATGCCGAGGAGCTGCTGCAAGGCTTGGACACGCTGCCCGGCTGGCCGGAGCAGGTCAAGACCATGCAGGCCAACTGGATCGGCAAGAGTTACGGTTGTGAGATTTATTTTCCCCATGACATGGAGACCGTGGGTTCGGGCGGTATGCTCAAAGTTTACACCACGCGCCCCGATACGTTGATGGGCGCCACTTATGTGGCAGTGGCGGCGGAGCATCCGCTGGCGGCGCGCGCGGCGGCGATATCCGAAAAATCTGAACTGAGCGCTTTTATCGCCGAATGCAAGCGCGGTGGCACGGCCGAAGCCGATATGGCGACCATGGAAAAGAAGGGTATCGATACCGGCATGTTCGTCGTTCACCCGGTTACCGGTGAAAAACTGCCGGTATGGATCGCCAATTATGTGCTGATGAGTTACGGCGAGGGCGCGGTGATGGCAGTCCCGGCGCACGACGAGCGCGATTTTGAATTCGCCGAAAAATACAGTTTGCATGTCAAGCATGTCATCGCCAGCCCGGAGCTGTTGGATAAATGGCAGAAGCTGGAAGCGCAGCTCGAAGCGGACGGATATGAGCTGAACCGGGAAGACCTCGACATGATGGGGATGATTGCCTATCTGGGCAATGCGCTGATGGATATACCCGTCCCATCTGAAGCCCTTATCGAGGCGGTCCACGAGTTCGCCGCGCAACTGCAACTCGAATCGCCCTACACCGAACATGGGACGCTGGTCTGTTCCGGGAAATATAACGGCATGGCCTTTCAGGAGGCGTTCGACGCGATTTCCGCCGACCTGCAAGCCAGGGGGCTCGGCAAGAAGCGCAGCCAGTTCCGCCTGCGCGACTGGGGCATTTCGCGCCAGCGCTACTGGGGCTGCCCGATCCCGATCGTCCATTGTTTCACCTGCGGCGATGTGCCGGTGCCGGACGAGCAATTGCCCGTGGTGTTGCCCGAGAACGTGGTGCCGGACGGCGCCGGCTCGCCGCTGGCGAAGATGCCGGAATTCTATATGACCCCCTGCCCGAAATGCGGCAAGGCGGCGAAGCGCGAGACCGACACGATGGATACCTTCGTCGAGTCTTCCTGGTATTACGCGCGTTACGCCAGCCCGGATTGCGCCACCGGCATGGTGGATAAAACAGCCGCACAACGTTGGCTGCCGGTGGATCAATATATCGGCGGTATCGAGCACGCGATTTTGCATCTGCTGTATGCGCGCTTTTTCCACAAGCTGATGCGCGACGAGGGGGTGTTTGGAGATGCTGCGGCTACACACCCCCATCCTAACCTTCCCCATGAAGGGGAAGGGACGAACGGCGCGCTGCGCGCGTTTAACCCCTTGAACGAGCCATTCCAAAATCTGCTCACCCAAGGGATGGTGATTGCACCGACGTTTTATCGTGAAGATGCACACGGTAAAAAACAGTGGCTCAACCCGTCTGAAGTCGAAGTGAAAACTGACGAGCGCGGTCGCCCGGTCGGCGCGACGCTCAAGGCCGATGGCCAGCCGGTGCATATCGGCAGCACCGAAAAAATGGCCAAGTCGAAGAACAACGGCGTCGATCCGCAGGCGATCATCGATGCATACGGCGCCGACACCGCGCGCCTGTTCATGATGTTCGCCGCGCCGCCGGAACAATCGCTGGAATGGTCGGATGCCGGTGTGGAGGGCGCGTTCCGCTTCCTCAAGCGGGTGTGGAAGGCCGTCCATGACCATGTGGAACAGGGCGTCGTAACGGCTTATCGCAGCGGCGAATTGAGTGCGGCAGGAAAAGCGCTACGCCTGCAACTGCACCAGACCATCGCCAAGGTGGACGACGACATGGGGCGGCGCAAGACCTTTAACACCGCCATCGCGGCGAATATGGAACTGCTCAACGCGCTGGTAAAATTTGACGAGCAGACTCCGGTCGCACGCAGCGTGGCGCAGGAGGTGCTGGAAGCCATCGCGCTGATGCTGAACCCGATTGTGCCGCATCTCTGCCAAACTTTGTGGGCAGAGCTGCGTCCCGGCAGCGATATGCTGGACCAGCCTTTCCCCAAGGCCGACCCGAGCGCGTTGGTGCAGGACGAAATCGAAATCGTGATCCAGGTGAACGGCAAGCTGCGCGGCAACCTGACGGTTGCCAAGACCGCTGACAAAGCGACGCTGGAACAGTTGGCGCTCGCTCACCCTGCCGTCGAAAAACAACTGGCTGGCGCGGCACCGAAGAACATCGTGGTCGTGCCGGGCCGTTTGATTAACATTGTTGTGTAGACGTCCTGTTCGTTTTCAATAACCATAGGAGCGTGGGCATCTTGCCCGCATGCGGGCGGGGACGCCCGCGATCCAGCAAAAATTTTCCGGTTCACCCGGCTTGGGGGAATATA
>JAUYJO010000234.1 GCA_030700315.1 Gallionella sp. | reverse complement strand
CAGAGATAACAACAAAAACAAAAGCAACATCAAGAACAGAGGCAAAAGTAAAACCGGGGCAGCGCCGTCCAGCTGCAAGTGAAGTCGAATGTGCAGCTTAAACTTGATGCATTATTGTCTTGACTCAAGGATCCACTTTATCATCAGAAACGATAGCACCTGATGTGTGGACTGATATTCAGTTTGTACACTCCCAAGCTAAAGAGAGAACTGATTATGCAACGCAAAAACCAGAAGCCTTACTCGAACGGATAATTAAAGTTTCTTGCCCTAAAGGCGGCCTCGTCGCCGACTTCTTCGGCGGCGCTGGCACCGCCGCCGCTGTGGCCGAAAAACTGGGTTGTAAGTGGATCACCACCGACCTCGGCAAGCCCGCCTGCATGGTGATGCGCAAGCGGCTGATCGACCAGAACGCGCAGCCGTTTTTGTATCAGGCCATCGGCGACTATCAGGTGGAGGCGGCAAAATCCATGCTGGGGCGCGGCTTCCGCATCGGCGATCTGTCGCAGATCGTGCTGTCGCTGTTTGGCGCGCTGCCGTTGCCACCGGAAGATGCGCCGCAACGCAACCTTGGCCATGTCACTGCTGGAGGCAGCAAGACGCTGGTGCTGGCCGATTCGCCCAATAAGCTCACCGGCGCGGCCACGCTGAAAAAAGCCATCGCGCTGCGCGACAACCTGATGGGCGGCTGGGATCGGGTGGTGGTGCTGGGCTGGAATTTTGAGCCGTCGATAGGCGAGACCATCACCGCGCTGAACGACAGCCGTCTGGAAGTGCTGGTGATTCCGCCGGACTTGATGGACAGGTTGAAGAAGAAAGGCGGGCTGGACAAGCTCAGAGGTTCGGTGCGGTTTTCTTCGTTGCAGTATTTGACGATCAGGCCGGTGGTACGACTGGGAGCGCGGGCATCCTGCCCGCATGCGGGCGAGACGCCCGCGTTCCCGGAAGAAACGATCACCGTACAACTGGACAACTACGTGCTGTTGTCGCCGGAGGCGATCAATCTGGATGAGGCCAACCGCGTCAAGTTGCAGGCGGTCATCAACCAGGAGCCGCTGGCATTGATCGAATACTGGGCGGTTGATCCAGATTATGACGGCAAGGTGTTCCGCTCGGTGTGGCAGGATTATCGCGGCAACACGGACAACGACGGCGCCCCGCTGCGCGTGGTGACTAAGGCAGTGCTGACGCTGCCCGCCAAGCCCGGCGCGCGCCGCGTGTGTGTGCGGGTGGTGGATGTGTTCGGCTTTGAGGCGGAAGTGGTGACGACGGTGGATGCAGCATGAGCGACTTCACTCCAGCCAGGCCGTCCGCAAAAGCCGACGAGCAACTTGCTCTCTCCGCTGGTCTGACCGCCAAGACCAACCAACTTTGTATCGGCCTGGAATATGGCGTGGCGGATATTTACGAACTGGTCACGCCCGCCACGGCGGAGTTGCTGAAGTGGTGGTTTGGCGAGGACATGATCGCCGCGCGCGGCACGTTGAATTTTCATGCGGGGCAACGGCAGGCGATACTCAATGCCATTGTCGCGCATGAGGTGCTGGGCGCGACAACGCTGCTTGACCTGTATCAGCAGGCCGCACCGGACGCGCTGCTGGCCGGCAGCCGGATGAGCGAAGTGGCGCAGGCCAAACATGCGCATCCGAAATATTGCCTGAAGATGGCGACCGGAACGGGCAAGACCTGGGTGCTGCAAGCGTTGCTGATCTGGCAGTTGCTCAACAAAACGGCGGCACTCGCCGAAGGAATAGACGCCCCGCGTTTCACGCGCCAGTTTTTGATCGTCGCGCCCGGCTTGATTGTGTATGACCGATTGCTGGATGCTTTTTGCGGCAAGCAGATTGATGGGGTGCGCGACTTTGCCACGTCGGATGTAGCGCAGTTTGCCGGGTTGTTCATTCCTGAAGCATACCGTGAACTGGTGTTTGGCTTCGTGCGCGGCAATGTGTGTAGCAAGGCGGAGATCGGCCTGAAGGCTACGGGCAACGGCATGATCGCCATCGCCAACTGGCATTTGCTGGCTGATGTGGAAGAGCTGGAAAGCGAGGAGGAAATCGCGGCGCCCGGCGCAATGCCGGAACCGCAACAGGTGATCGCCGCCGTGCTGCCGCTGACGCCGGGGCGCGCCACCGGCAACAGCCTGGACATGCTGGATCGCCGCTACGCGCGCGGCAATGTGCTGGAATTTCTGGTCGGGTTGCCGGATTTGATGGTGTTCAACGACGAGGCGCATCACATCCACGAGTTGAAAAAAGAAGGCGAGACCAGCGAGGTGGAATGGCAGAAGAGCCTGAGCCGCATCGCCGAGAGCAAAGGCCGGCGTTTTGTGCAGGTGGATTTTTCCGCCACGCCCTACAACGATGTCGGCTCGGGCAAGAACAAACGTAAGCTGTACTTTCCGCACATCATCACCGACTTTGATCTGAAAAGCGCGATGCGCGCCGGGCTGGTGAAATCGCTGGTGCTGGACAGGCGCAAGGAGATCGGCGCGCTGCCGCTGGAATTCAAGGCGGAGCGCGACGAGGGCGGCAACCCCTGTTTGAGCGAAGGCCAGCGCGTGATGCTGCGCGACGAAGAGTATGCCGACCTCAAACGCGAGAACCGCGAGCGTATCAATACCGGGCTGGAACCGGGCAATCTGATCGACATTCTTTCCATCGTTGAGCATCCGGCTTTCCAGTCGTTTTACGATGAGCTGATGGCCGAAGGTCTTGCCGGTGTGACTACCGATGAGATGGATAGCACCAGCAGCACCGGCGATGTGATTGCGGTGGAATTGCGCGATGGATTTGAACAATACGACTTCGCGATCCCGTTCATCCTGCGCGAAGCGGAATCTTTTCTCGAGCATCATGCGCTGGACTTGACGGCATTGCCGATTTTCTCTGACATGTCACTGGCGCAACTCACCGCGCTACTTGGCAAGGGCGACACCTTTGTGTCGCAGGATTTGCAGAGCAGCACGCTGTTTGGCGATTACCGCGTCGAGGGCGCGGTGATGAATGTCAGCGGCTACAACGATTTTCTGGCGCGCCTGACACGCCGTATCAGCCAGGCATTGAGCCAGCCGCTGCCCAAAGGCAACAAGATCGCCACACATCTGGCGAACCCGTATTTGCAGACCAATACCGCCGAGTTGACCGGCTGGATGGATGGCTACATCCGGGGTTATCTGTTCGGCGCGGCATTTGATCCGATGCCAAGCAATCAGACACAGGAAGAGAATTGGCGCGTGCTGTTATTGCAGCCGGTGCTCGACCACATCAGCAAGGTGTTTGCCGTGGCGTTGATCGAAGCTGAACATCAGGATGTGGTGGGCGAAACCGAGGTGCGCTATCGCAACTTGTCAGAAGTCCCGAAGCTGATGATGCGCGAGAGTAACTCGTTGCCAGTCGCCAAGTGTATCTATGAGCGGTTGCCGATTCCTGCCCGCAATGGCGGACTGGAACGCGCGTTCATCGAATGGGCGCAGGACGCCTTCTGCAAAATAAGCGAAACGCGGCATGATTTTGTGCGCCTGCGCTACGTGAAGGAAGACGGTTTGCCCGCGTTCTACTCGCCCGATTTTCTGGTGCGCACCGAGCAGGCCGTTTATCTGGTGGAAACCAAGGCGCAGCAACAAACTACCCACCCCAACGTGCAAAGAAAACTGAAGGCCGCCACCGCGTGGTGTGGACGCATCAACGGCCTGGCTGCCGAATTGCGCGGCAGTATGCCCTGGCACTATGTATTGCTGGGCGAGACTGCGTTCCATGAATGGCGCAGCAAGGGAGCACGGCTGGGCGATCTGCTGAACTATGCCCGCGTGCGCCCGCTGACAGACGCGTCGACACAGGAAAGGCTGGAGTTCTGAATTTTGGTAGGTGACACAACGCCCGATGCTGCTGGCCTATGCGTGGCTAAGCCGCTACCGTAGTCCCTCTGGGGCAGGAAATTGAAATTATGGGCGGCATAAATTGATGCGATGTTGCCTCAAAAAATGGCCAGTCGCCTAAAGCTTTTCCAAATACTGCCGATAGAGAATCCAAGGGTTCAAGGTTTAAACAATATTCAAGCGAGGTGCATCATGATTACCTTTACTGTACTGGGGTTTGTGGTTGAAGGCGGCAAGTATTTGGACTTCAACCTTGATATTTTCGCCGAATCGCCCATGGATGCTATGGAGAAGGCATTGCGACAGCAATCGGGTTTGGTTGTGTCGGGCGTATGCAGGGCATTTTCGGGAAGGATAGTCGATTACTAACATGCATGACGGGCTCCATCAGCCCGCCATGCATGTTTCACCATTTCCGACATTTCCCCGATGAAAGCCCATCCCTCCAGAACCCACACCATCACATCCGCTTGAAAGGGGGGAGCAATCATCTCACCTCCTTCGGGTGGAAGGTTGGGATGCGTGGTAAGGGGGAAACGAGTTGTTGCGCGAGTTTTACGTCAAGCAATATTCTGCGCTGCTTGCATTAAACAACAGCAAATGCAATCACCCAATAGCGCGCGAATTTCCCCAGCGCCATGAACAGTGCGGCCTGCCACCAGTTGAGGCGCAGCCATCCGGCGGCGAGGCACAGCGCGTCGCCGACCAGCGGAACCCAAGCCAGTAGCAACGCGGGCGTGCCATAGTGGCGCAATTTTTCCACATGCTTGAGTTGCTGGGTCTGCGGCAGCAGCCAGCCCATGCCGAAACTCACCATGCCGCCCAGCGTGTTGCCGGTGGTGGCGATCAGCAGTGCGGGCCAGTGTGTTTCCGGTTAGCTTTTGAGCACGCCGAACAATACGGCTTCCGAGCCGCCGGGCAGCAATGTGGCGGCGAAGAAACTGCCGAAGAAGAGCGATAAGAGGCTGGCGGTGTCGCTCATGCGAAAATCGAGCGCAATCGCCTGCGCTAAAACTTGATTGCCGAAAAAACCTTTTTTGCGAGGCTTCCGGTTGCTTCCAGCGGATTCGCGCGGATCGCTTTTTCCTGTTCCGCCATCATCAGGAATAATCCATCCATTGCCTTGCGCGTGATGTAGTCGTCGAGCTTGGCGTCGCGTTTGTCCACCAGGCCGAACTTCGCGCCTTTGCCGGCGAACTGGTCGTATTTTTCCGCGACCTTCACCTTCAGCATCGCCTTGTTGATGATCGGCTTGAACTTGCCGGCCAGCGCGGTTTCGGTGTTGTTGCGGAAGTATTGCGTGGCGGCGTCATCGCTGCCGGTGAGGATGCCTTTGGCGTCTTCCACGGTCATTTTCTTGACTGCGCCGGTCAGCAGGGTCTTCGCTTCCGGTACGGCGGCTTCGGCGGCGCGATTCATCGAGGTGACCAGCTCGTCCGCATATTTGCCCATGCCGAATTTACGCAGCGCGCCATCCACTTTTTGCAAGTTTTCCGGCAGCGGAATGCGCACCTTGTCGTTGCCGAGATAACCGTTTTCCTTGGCCAGATTTTTTACCGCGGTCTCTGCGCCCTGGGTCAGTGCCTGCTTCAGGCTGGTGACCTGATCCTTGTTGCTGAAGTTGGAAAGGTCGAGGGCGGATGCATGGGTAGCGGCGAGCAGAAACGAGGCAACGAAAATGATGCGAATGTGTGCATGCATGGTGAGATTCCTCGAATGATTATTATGGTTTCTTTCTCGGAGGTAGTAAATCCGTGATCGTGCCTTCGGCCAGTTCCGCCGCGAAACCGAGCGTCTCCGACAGGGTCGGGTGCGGGTGGATGGTCAGACCGATGTCTTCCATGTCCGCACCCATTTCCAGAGCGAGCACCGCCTCAGCGATCAGCTCGCCCGCGTTGGCGCCGACGATGCCAGCGCCGAGGATGCGGCGCGTCTGCGGGTCGAGCAATACTTTGGTGGAGCCCTCCTCGCGGCCGATCGACAGCGCGCGCCCCGATGCCGCCCACGGGAAGCTGGCCTTCTCGTAGGCGATGCCCTGTGTCTTGGCCTGCGTTTCGGTCAGCCCCATCCATGCGATTTCCGGGTCGGTGTATGCCACCGACGGAATGGCCAGCGGCTCGAAAAAACTCTTGTGCCCGGCGATGACTTCCGCCGCGACCTTGCCTTCATGGCTCGCCTTGTGCGCCAGCATCGGCTCGCCGCCGATGTCGCCGATGGCGAAGATATGCGGCACGTTGCTGCGCATCTGCTTGTCC
Organism: Gallionella sp.; assembly: GCA_030700315.1. GTDB lineage: Bacteria > Pseudomonadota > Gammaproteobacteria > Burkholderiales > Gallionellaceae > Gallionella. The sequence goes on along the minus strand of JAUYJO010000234.1, from coordinate 6,444 downwards.
ACTTGAATGAAACCGCGCTCGTCGACCGCGACGCCTGCTGCTTCCGCGCCGATGTCGCGCCCGTTGGGGTGGCGGCCTACGGCCATCAGCACCTTGTCATAGAGTTGCGGTTCGGGCGCTTGCTCACCTTCGAAGCTGACCATCAGGCCGTCCGGTTGAGCATCGATCTTGCTGACCCTGGTCTTGAGGTAGATCGCCTCGTAGCGTTTTTCGATACGCTTGTGCAGTGGGCGCACCAGGTCGCGATCCGCGCCGGGAATCAGGCCGTCGGCCAGTTCCACCACGCTGATTTTGCTGCCGAGCGCGTCATATACCGTGGCCATTTCCAGCCCGATGATGCCACCGCCGACGATCAGCATGCGCTGCGGCACATCCTGAAGTTGCAATGCGCCGGTGGAATCGATGAGGCGCGGGTCGTCATAGGGGAGACCGGGAATGCGCGCCGTGTTGGAGCCTGCCGCGATGATGGCGTGATCGAACGTGACGGTCTTGCTGCCTTCGGCGCTTGCGACGACGATACTGTTGGGCGAGATAAATTTCGCTTCGCCTTGCACCACCTGCACCTTGCGCTGTCTGGCGAGCTGTTTCAGGCCGCCGGTGAGCTTGGTGACGACGCCTTCTTTCCAGGAACGGATTTGATCGATGTCGATCTTCGGCTTGCCGAACGTCACGCCGTGCTGTGCCGCTTCACCGGCTTCGTTGATGACTCTGGCGATATGCAGCAACGCCTTGGACGGGATGCAGCCGACATTCAGGCACACGCCGCCGAGGCTGGCGTGACGTTCCACCAATATAACTTGCTTGCCCAGATCGGCAGCGCGGAACGCCGCAGTGTAGCCGCCTGGGCCTGCGCCGAGTACGACGACCTCGGCGTGAATCGCACTGCTTACGGAAATGCTCTCGCCCGCTTTGACTTCGGTGGTCTGGCTCATATGGCTACTCCCGGAATGGTTGATCTATCCATACAGATTGCGTAGGTCTGGTTAGGTGCAGTTTTTTTGCGCCGCAACCCGACGTTACGCACCGTCGGGTTACGCGATAAAGCTGCTAACCCGACCTACGAGCTACGTCCGTACTTGCCCGCTGCCCAGCACGATGAATTTCTGCGAGGTCAGCCCTTCCAGACCGACCGGGCCGCGCGCGTGGATCTTGTCGGTGGAGATGCCGATCTCCGCGCCGAGGCCGTATTCGAAGCCGTCGGCAAAGCGCGTCGACGCGTTCACCATCACCGAGCTGGAATCTACCTCGCGCAGGAAGCGCATCGCCTTGGTGTAATTTTCTGTGACGATGCTGTCGGTATGCTGCGAACCATAAGTATTGATATGTTCAATGGCTTCGTTCAGCCCGGCGACCACGCGCACTGCGAGGATCGGCGCGAGATATTCGGTGCGCCAGTCTTCTTCGGTGGCGGCCTTCATTTGCGCGATGATCGCACGCGCCGCTTCATCGCCGCGCAACTCGACATTTTTTTCGAGATAGATTTTGCACAGCGGCGGCAGCACCTTCGCGGCCACGTCTTGCGCGACCAGCAGCGTCTCCATCGCGTTGCACACGCCGTAGCGGTGCGTCTTGGCGTTGTCGGCGATGCGGATCGCCTTGTCGAGATCGGCTTCGTCATCGATATACACATGGCAGACGCCGTCCAGATGTTTGATCACAGGAATGCGCGCCTCCTCGGAAATGCGCGCGATCAGGTTCTTGCCGCCACGCGGTACGATTACGTCGACGTATTCCTTCATGGTGATGAGCTCGCCGACCGCGGCGCGGTCGGTGGTGGCAATCACCTGCACGGCAGTTTCCGGCAACCCGGCGGCGTGCAGGCCGGTATGCACACAGGCTGCTATCGCCTGGTTGGAATGGATCGCCTCCGAGCCGCCGCGCAGGATCGCCGCGTTGCCGGATTTCAGGCACAGCCCGGCGGCGTCCGCCGTGACGTTGGGGCGCGATTCGTAGATGATGCCGATCACGCCGAGCGGCACGCGCATCCTGCCGACCTGGATACCGGAAGGGCGGTAGCTCAGGTCGCTGATTGCACCGATCAAGTCGGGCAGTTGTGCGATTTGCAGCAGCCCTTCGGCCATCGAACGCACGGTCTTTTCGGTCAGCGTCAGGCGATCCACCGAGGCCTCGTCCAGCCCGTTGGCGTGCGCCGCCGCGACATCCTTTGCGTTTTCGGACAGCAGTTGCGCAGCTTGGTTTTGCAATGCTGCGGCGATCTCCGTCAGCGCGCGATTCTTGGTGGCGGTGTCGGCCTGCGCCATGATGCGCGAAGCAGCGCGTGCCGCCTGGCCGATACCCTTCATGTATTGCTTGATATTTTCCATGTTATTTACCTGAAGCGAATGAGGTACATTTTACACCGAGGTGTGGTTTTGTAGGTCGGGTTAGCGCAGCGTAACCCGACAGTTTTTCAGCGTATTGCGCTAATTGTCGGGTTACGCGATAAAGCCGCTAACCCGACCTACCTGTTAAAATGCGCGCCTTTCTTGAATACAGGCGCAGCATGTCCGATATCCTTAAAAAAATTCTCGCAGTCAAGGTGCAGGAAGTGGCCGCCGCCCTTGCCGCCAAGCCGCTCGCAGTCATGCGCGCCGAGGCGGAGCAGGCTGTGGCAGCACGCGATTTCACCGGCGCGATCCGCAGCAAGATTGCCGCAGGACAGGCCGCGGTAATCGCCGAGATCAAGAAGGCCAGCCCGAGCAAGGGTGTGTTGCGCAGCGATTTTCGTCCCGCCGAAATCGCCGCCAGCTATGCGCAACACGGCGCGGCGTGTCTATCGGTGCTGACCGATGAACAATTCTTTCAGGGCAACGCGGAGTACCTGAAGCAGGCGCGCGCCGCCTGTACGCTGCCGGTGCTGCGCAAGGATTTCATCGTGGACGAATACCAGATTTACGACGCGCGCGCGATGGGCGCGGATGCGATCCTGCTGATCGCGTCCGCGCTGGATGTGAAGCAAATGCAGGCATTCGAGGCGCTGGCGCACAGCCTCGGCATGGCGGTGCTGGTTGAGGTGCACGACGGCGCGGAGCTGGATGCCGCGCTGCAACTGACCACGCCGTTGATCGGTGTGAACAACCGCAACCTGCGCACCTTTGAAGTGAGCCTGCAAACCACGCTGGATCTGCTGCCGCGTATTTCTTCAGATGAAAAGGGGGTAGATCGCATCGTTGTCACCGAAAGCGGCATCCTCAACGCGGAAGATGTCGAGCTGATGCGCGGCAACCGGGTAAACGCATTCTTGGTCGGCGAGGCGTTCATGCGCGCTGAGAATCCGGGCGCGGAGCTGGCGAAAGTCTTCGGGTAACCCTACGAAAATGACCCATGCATAATGCGGCAACATATTGTTGCATAAGCAAATTCAATCAATACAGTTAAATCTCAACCGCCACTCATAAGGGTTTACCCAAGCGAATCCGGCTTGCATTTTTGCTATATCCTATTAAAATAGTCGGGCATTATCTTTGCACTCAACCCACTCTTTCTATTTTCTATAAGGAAACAAAAATGGTCCACAATTGCGCCAATTCCATTTCGCCCGACATGCGTTACCCGTTTGATGCTCGTGGCGTCGCCAAACGCTTCCGCCATGCTGCCATTTTCGGCGCATTCGACTCGCTGAACCCCGGCGAAACCATGCATTTCTGCAACGACCACGATCCGCTGCCATTGCTCGCGCAATTGAAAGATCGTTACGGCGAAGGCATCGATATCAATTACGTCGCACGCGAACCTGGTCAGATCATCATCGACTTCACCCGCAAGTAATCGCTATTCTCCGGTGATGGCGGCGGCAGATATTGCCGCCGTCGCACCGAATCCGCTTCGCTCGTTACCTTGTTAGCCGTTCGGCTAGCCAATCTGCCACCTGCCCTGCACCTTGCGGAATAACTGGCTTGGGACGCGGTATATCGCAAATTTTCCTTAGCGCCCCGGCAAAATTTCCCTGTTCCAGCACCTCTCGCGATATCTCGCGGCACAGGCCGTATTGTTGCAGCCATGCAATCAGGGCGGGTGATTCCGGCCAGTCGGCGCGGCTGACATACAACACCGGCACACCGCTGCATGCGGCCTCGGCGAAGCTGCCATAACCCGGTTTGCACAGCAGCGCATCGCTGCTGGCGAGCAAGTCACCAAAATTCATCGGCAACGATTCGAGCGCGATGGCATCGGGATGTTCGACACGCCAGTCTTGCTGCACCAGCCAGCGCACGCCGTCGATACGCGGCCAGCGCTCGATGGGCAGGCGGCTGGCAATGCCGCCCAGACTGACCAGCACCAGCTTTTCATTTGGCGTCAGTTGCAGATGATGGTCCAGCTCATTGCGCCGGTTGTTACCGACGGCGGCGATGGGCGCGACCGGCACGAGATTGGGCAGCGTTTCCATCGCCATGCCGGGCGTGGCGCGCAGAAAGGCATCGGCGTTGGCGTAACAGGCATGGATTTGCGCGGCAATGGCGTCATCGCCGCAATAGTGTCGGCAATAGTGTTGATAGATATCGAACCAGTTCAGCGAACACAGCGCGGCGTTTGGAATGCCTGCCCGCTGCGCGCCAGCCAAGGGCAGGTAGCCAACATTGGACAACACCATATCCGCGCCAAGCTCGCGCAGCAGGCGCGCCTCATTCGCGACACGCGCCTCCCAGTCGGCATGAAAGGCGCGATAGGCGGCGCGGCTCTCCGCAACACGAACATCCAGCGCCGAAGACATCACCATGCCGATGTCGCCTTCGCCAGGCAAGTGCGCGAACGGCGCGTGAATGCGCGAACGCAAATGGGTGGGCGGCACGGCGGAGCGCACCGTGAAGCGCAGTTGCGGCATGATTCGATGCAATGCACCCAGCACCGGAGCCGTTTGTGCGACATGGCCGAAACCGTGGCCAGATAGGGAAATGACGAGGTGGAACACGGGGTGTATCTATAATATGGAGCAATTCTTGAGTGATTGGCTCAACGCTCAACTACAGGAAAAACCGGCAGCCCCAACTCTTGGAAGACAAAAAAACGAGAGTCAAAGCAAGGCTCCATATGCGGCGACAGCCATAAACAAATATCCCCTCATGCTGCGAGGGGATATTTGTTTATGGCTGTGATACCTGCTTGTTATGGATAGGCAAAGTGCCCTTGCGAGAACAGATAAAACAAAAAATAAATAATCGGAAAAATAACTAGTGGCATCGCGGCAATACACAACAGATCTTTCATCATCACTCAAACCCCTTAATCGACCAAGCCAATATGGCATTTAAATAGTAGCATACGATTTTTTTGTCTTCAATAATTATCGATTCGAGATATCCAGATATGAGTAGATAATGTGCTTCTCGACTTGCCAGACGGATAAGGCTGTATGCCTTGCCGTTCAACACGAATCAACTTCACACAGGGAGGCGATGTGCGCATCTTCATCACGGGCGGCACCGGCCTGATCGGTCGGCAGCTTTGCAAGGAGTTGCTGGCTGAAGGGCATGAACTGACGGTGCTTAGCCGCAATCCGACTTCGGTTCCGCTCAAATGCGGCGCGGAGGTTAAACCGCTGGCGTCGCTTGGCGAATGGCATGCGGCGCTCAGTTTCGATGCGGTCATTAATCTGGCAGGGGAGCCGATTGTCGATAAACGCTGGTCGGCGCAGCGCAAGCAGGTCTTGCGGGACAGCCGCGTTGCTCTCACCGAGGAGCTGGTGCGGCGCATCGCCGCTGCCGAGCGCAAGCCGTCGGTGTTGCTGAGCGGTTCGGCGGTGGGCTATTACGGCAACTGCGGCGACCTCATGCTCGATGAAACAGCGCCTGCCGGCGCAGGCTTCGCAGCGGAGTTGTGCCGTGCATGGGAAAACGCAGCACGAGGTGCGGAAAAGTTTGGGGTGCGCGTCTGCCTGTTGCGCACCGGCCTGATACTCAGCCATGAGGGCGGCATGCTGGAGCGCATGGTGCCGCCATTCAAGATGGGATTTGGCGCGCGACTGGGTAACGGTAAACAGTGGATGAGCTGGGTGCATATCGAGGACTACGCGGCAATGGTACTTCGGCTACTGCGCGATGGGCAGGCACACGGCCCTTACAACATGACCGCGCCGAATCCTGCCACCAATGCCGAATTTACCGCTACGCTGGCGGCAGCACTACACCGCCCGGCGCCCTTTGTTGCTCCCGCCGCCTTGTTGAAGCTGGGTATGGGCGAATCGGCCAGCCTGTTGCTGGAAGGGCAAAGAGTGTTGCCCGGAAAGATGGCGGCGGCGCACTATCGCTTCGCCTTCCCGCATCTTGCGGACGCCTTGCGCGACGTGATCCGCTAGTTGGACTGTGCCATTAAATCCGATCATGCCTATCAAACACCCCGCAGCAAGGGCAGCGCGGCAGTTTGTTGGCGAAGGCACGGGCTATCGAGCGGCGGAGCGTCGCGATGGAGTCGCGCACATGCCGCTGGGGGCGCCGGGCGTCCGCGAGG
>JAUYJO010000228.1 GCA_030700315.1 Gallionella sp. | reverse complement strand
GACATCACCTACATCAGGCTGGCACGAGGTTTCGCCTACCTGGTTGCGATCATCGACTGGTACTCGCGCCGCGTGCTCGGCTGGCGGATCAGCAACAGCATGGATGCGTCATTCTGCGTCGACTGTCTGGAAGAGGCGATATCGAAGGGCAAAGGGCAAGAAATTCAACCGCACAAGTCAAACAAAACTGTAACTACTCAGGTGCGGCGGTTTTTCTCCTTCCCCCTTGTAGGGGGAAGGCGGGGATGGGGGTAGAAAGGTGGGGTAAAAGATACTTTGCGATGATTCCACCCTCCCACCCCCATCCTAACCTTCCCCCTTCCAGGGGGAAGGGACTGGTGTTGTGGCTATTTCTGATCATTTTGCTTCGACCTGAGAGTTGCACAAAACTTGTGGATAGGCATTTCAAGTGCGACATGAGGATGCTTTTTATGGCCGTGCTGACCTGCTGGAATAGGATGACTGGCTGTCAGGGCGAACAGGGCGCGCCCGACATCTTTATCCGGCTGGCAAAACCCGCCCGATATTGCTCTATTGATCGGGAATGAATGCGCAAAATCGTGCGCGCGCGAATGTCTACGTTTCCTCCGGAATAAAAATCTCCAGCAGATCATTGAGGAAGCGCTGCCCCAGCCTGGTCGGCGCAATATGCTGGTGATTATGGTGCAGCAGCCCGCGCCGCTCGGCCTCTTCCAGTTCGCGGCGAAGGCCGTGCAGCGGCAGGCTGGTGCGCTCCTGAAACAGCGCAGCGTCAAAGCCTTCGTTCAAACGCAGCGCGTTCATCATAAATTCAAACGCCAGCTCGCCGCGCCCCACTTCGTGCTCGCTGTGCGAGGGGGCGTTCTGCGCCACCGCATCCAGATACGCCTGCGGCTGTTTGTGGCGCGCCTGGCGTAGCACTTTATCGTGAAAGCTCAGTTTGCTGTGCGCGCCCGCACCGATGCCGAGGTAATCGCCAAACTGCCAGTAGTTCAGGTTGTGGCGCGACTGTTTTTTCGGCTGCGCAAAAGCGGAAGTCTCGTAATGCTGGTAACCGTGTGCCGCCAGCAGTTCCTCGATGCGCTGCTGCATGTCGCTGCTTGTGTCGTCGTCTGGCAGTAATGGCGGATTGCGGTGAAACAGCGTGTTGGGTTCCAGCGTCAGGTGGTAGCAGGACAGATGTTGCGGTGCGAACGAAAGCGCGGTTTGCACATCCTGCAGCGCCTGATCCAGCGTTTGCCCAAAAGCTTTATCCTGATTTTTGCCGGGCAGCGCGTACATCAGGTCGAGATTGATATTGTCGAAATGCCGCCGCGCAATGGCTATCGCACGCCTGGCATCATCGGCGCTATGGATGCGCCCCAGCGCCTGCAATTGCGTGTCGTTGAAACTCTGGATGCCCAGCGACAGACGGTTTATCCCCGCGTCGCGATACGCCGCAAAGCGTTCCGCCTCCACCGTGCCCGGATTGGCTTCCAGCGTGATCTCCGCACCGAGGTCGAGCGGCAGCAACATGCGCACATTGCGCAATATCTCCGCGACGCTCTCGCCGGAGAGCAGGCTGGGCGTGCCACCGCCGAAGAACACCGTGTAGACCTTGCGTCCCCAGATCAGCGGTAGCGCCAGCTCCAGGTCGCGGATCAGCGCGGCGACATACTGTTTTTCGAGGGGCGCAGAGATTCCACCCTCTCCCTGCAAGGGAGCGCGCACCTCGTGCGAATTAAAATCGCAATAGGGGCATTTGCGCGCGCACCACGGGATGTGGATATACAACGACAGCGGCGGTAACGCCCGGAAATTGACGGGCTGTGATTTGAGGGCGGCGGGCTGCAGGGGATGGGTGGTCATGAATGCCGGTCTGTAGGGGTGCGATTTATCGCACCCCTACGAAATTTTCAATCTCTCCAACAACATTTTCATCGCCTTGCCCCTATGGCTGATAGCGTGTTTCTCGTCACGCGATAGTTCGGCGCTCATCTTGCCAAGCCCGGGCAGCCAGAACAGCGGATCGTAGCCGAAACCGCTATCGCCGCGTTCTTCATGGGCGATCTCACCGTGCCACTCGCCCTCGATAATCAGCGGCTGCGGATCGTCTGCATGGCGCAGCAACACCAGCACGCAGTAATAATGTGCGCGGCGATCCACCACGCCCTGCATGTCTTGCAGCAGCTTTTCGTTGTTGTGCTGATCGGATTTCGGATTGTCTCCGGCATAGCGCGCGGACTGCACGCCAGGGGCGCCACCCAATGCCGTGACGCAGATGCCTGAATCGTCGGCCAGCGCGGGCAGGCCGCTTTCGCGGCTGACGTGGCGCGCCTTGGCGAGGGCGTTTTCGATAAAAGTAAAATGCGGCTCTTCGGCCTCTGATATGCCCAGTTGCGCCTGGGTCAGCACCTCGATGCCAAGCGGTTGCAGCAGAAACTGGAATTCACGCAGCTTGCCGGGGTTGTTGGAGGCGATGACGAGTTTGTTCATTTTGTAGGGGCGCGATTCATCGCGCCCTGATCTGTTCATTTATCAGAAGAAGGGCGCGATGAATCGCGCCCCTACAATATTGTTGGGATCAGTTTTTTGCCAAGGCCGCGCGCTGCATCCCGACCAGTTGCTCGATGCCGGACTTCGCCAGCTCCAGCAGTTCGTCCATCTCGGTGCGGGTGAAGGCGTGGCCTTCGGCGGTGCCCTGCACTTCGACGAAGCGGCCGTTGCCCAGCATCACCACGTTCATGTCGGTGTCGCAGGCGGAGTCTTCCGCATAATCCAGATCCAGCACCGGCGTGCCCTGATAGATACCGACGGAAATCGCGGCGATAAAATCCTTGAGCGGGGTTTCCTTGAGCTTGCCTTTGTTCAGCAAACCGCTCACCGCATCGTGCAGTGCGACGAAGGCGCCGGTGATGCTGGCGGTGCGCGTGCCGCCGTCGGCCTGGATCACGTCGCAGTCGATCTGGATGGTGCGCTCGCCAAGTTTTTTCAAGTCAACCACGGCGCGCAGGCTGCGCCCGATCAGGCGCTGAATTTCCTGGGTGCGACCGGATTGCTTGCCCTTGGATGCTTCGCGCCCCATGCGTTCATGGGTGGAGCGTGGCAGCATGCCATATTCCGCCGTCACCCACCCTTCGCCGCTGCCCCGTTTGTGCGGCGGGACTTTTTCGTCCACGCTGGCCGTGCAGATCACTTTGGTGTCGCCGCATTCGATCAGCACCGAACCTTCTGCATGTTTGGTGTAGTTGCGGGTAATGTGGATTTCACGCAATTGATGGGGTGATCTTTGGCTGGGGCGCATGATGGATACTTGGCAGATAAAAATTAGCGAAAAGTGGAGATTATGAATTTTTCAGAATATGGCAAACAGGCTTGTCGGTGTCGTGGGCGGCTTCGCCTTCTCCCCAGCGCACCGCTATGCCGGTGACGTTATCTGAATGGCCGGCTTCGCGCTCCAGCGCGCGCGCAATCAGATCATCCAGTGCCTCAATCACGGTTTTTGTGGTGCAGGCTTCAGTCAGCTCCTGGTCGCTAAACGGCCCCCACAGGCCATCGCTGCCGAGCAACAGCACATCGCCGGATTGCAGCGCGACCGATTGGCCTGGCTCCATGTAAAACATGTCCTCGACGCCGCCGAGGCAATTGGTGATCTGGTTGCGTTGCGGGTGAACGCGTGCCTCTTCGGCGGTGATCATGCCCCATTCGAACCATTGTTGCACCATGGAATGATCGCGCGTCCTGGCCAATACCGCACCATCGCGCAGCAGGTACAGGCGCGAGTCCCCAGCATGCCCCCAATAAACCTTGCCGTCCTGGATCAGCGCGGCGACGCAAGTCGATCCCGGAAAACCGCCCAGCGCTTTGTCGTGCGTAACCCTCATGATGCGTTCGTTGGCGTGGCGCATGGTGCCCGCAACAAACCCACCTGGGTCGGCAATGCGCGTCTGCCCATCACGACCAAAGGATTCGACAAATGTCTCGATAATCAGATTCGCCGCCACTTCGCCGTGCAAATGCCCGCCCATGCCGTCTGCCAGCACCAATAGCAGCGTGTCGCCGCTGTAGGCATAAGCGGCGCGATCCTGATTATATTTGCGGTTGCCGATATGGCTGGCTTGGTGTATCGAGAAATTCATGGATTAACTGGAAATTCGTCAGACTGCAATCGTAATATAATGCGCCGCTCTAGCACAGCCTTTTATTCGGAAACCTCGCCATGATTCTCAGTATGACCGGTTATGCCACCGCCAGCGTGGAACTCGAGAGCGGCTCGCTGACGCTGGAATTGCGTGCCGTCAACCATCGCTATCTGGATATCCAATTGCGTATGCCGGACGAGTTGCGCAGCATCGAAGGCGCGCTACGCGAGGCGATCAGCGCGCAATTGCAGCGTGGCAAGGTGGAATGCCGCATCAACTACGCGGCGCGCGGCGCGCAAAGTAGCGTATCGCTGAACCGCGAGTTGCTGCAACAGCTTGCCGCCTGGAGCAGGGAGGTGCAACAAGCCCTGCCGGAAGCAAGCCCCATGAATGTGGCCGATGTGTTGCGCTGGAACGGCGTGCTGGAAACGCCCAGCGCTTCGGCGGACGAGCTGCGCGCCGCACTGCTCGGGCTGCTGCAAGAGGTGTTGCTGGAGTTTTCCGCATCGCGCGCCAGAGAAGGCGAAAAACTCAAGGATTTCTTGCTGCAACGTGTGGCAAAGATCGAGGCGCTGCGCGACAGCGTGATGCCGCATGTTCCCGCCGCGATCGCCGCCTATGAGCAAAAACTTGCCGCGCGGCTGCGCGAGGCGATGCAGAATGCGCCATTGCAGGATACCTGGGACGAGCGCATCCGCCAGGAAATCACCCTGTTCGCCAGCAAGGTCGATGTGGATGAGGAGCTGTCGCGGCTGGCCAGCCATCTTGGCGAAATGCGCCGCATCCTCACGCAGGGCGGCGCGGTGGGCAAGCGGCTGGATTTTTTGATGCAGGAACTGAACCGGGAAGCCAATACTCTAGGTTCAAAATCGGTCGATGCGGAAGTGTCGCGCAGCGCGATGGAGATGAAAATACTCATCGAACAGATGCGCGAGCAGATCCAGAATCTGGAGTAATGCTTCACCCCGTCGCCCAACGTCGCAGCGACCCAATGAAAGCCGCTAACCATGCGATTTTTTCACATTTTTCCGCGCACCGCAGCGGCAAATAGCCAGAACCCCATGATGCGCGCGCGTGCGCGCAACGGTGATCGCGGCAGAATCGCAAACGACAATCACTTGCTGGTCTTTAACGGGGGTAAAGCGAGAAATGGGCATTAGCGGCTCCGGTAGAGGTTCACCACACCCGTCCCGCTGCTTTTCATGTTCGGCAATCACCTTTGCGCAGCTCTCCCAGTCCTGATTCTCTACCTTGGCGTAACGGTCATCGAATGGGTGTGTCTCTTGGAGACCATCAATCAGCTTTTTTGCTTCTTCGACTTGACCTTGTGCCATATCAATCCACAGGGATTACAGCACGTCAGGAATTTGGCCAAACAAGTCGAAAATATATTCCAGGCGGCTGGATAACAATTGATGAACCCGATCCTCAACCGACCCACGGTAGCGCAGATTGCAAACGAAGACTTCATCACGAATTTGTCCGATACGCTGAATGCGGCCTTTGCGTTGTTCAAGCCGTGTCGGGTTCCACGGCAGGTCAAGATTGATGAGGGTGCCAAGGCGTTGCAGGTTGAGCCCCTCGGATGCCGCATCGGTACCGATCAGCAGGCGAATTTCGCCATGCTTCACCTTGGCCTTGATGTCGTCGCGGGCGCACGCCTTGAACTTGCCGCCGAGCAGAATGCCGGAATTTGCACCTCCCGCATACACACCAATTGGCTCTTCAGGAAAATGTTCGCGAGACAACGATTCCGCCCGCCACCATGCGCTGTCGAAATACTGACTGAAAATGATGCAGCCCTGCGCCAGCCAGTTTTCGTTGACCAGATAATCCAGCACCTGTTGAAACTTCGGGTCGCGATCCTGACTGACTTCCAATGCTTTCAGACACAGCGCTAATTGGGCGCGTTCTTCCGATGTCAGATTCTTCATATCGGATTCGGCAGCGGTATTGCGCGGCTCGGTTTCGTCGTCATCAACATCAACTGATTCGTCAGTTTTGCCAGCACCATGCTGCGCAAACAGTTCACCCGTGCCCCAGGTGGCGAGCATCTTTTCGGTTGTACGGCGACCGGCGTAGATGGAACTGCCCATACGGCGCAGCAGCAGGGTCTTGAGGAAACCCGCGCCTTTCACCCGCTGACTGAGCAGCCGACAAAACTCCTGCGCCGCATCGTAGGCATCCTGCAAGTACGGTGGCAGCGGCACGGCCTCGTCTTCGCCTTCGCCAAACAAGCGCACTCGTACCGGTTTCAAATACGGCTCGCCGGTGGCCGGGTCGATGGTGTCTTCCAGATATTGGCGCGTGCGGCGCACAATGTGGCGAATGAAAGGATTGTGATCGCGGCCAAAGCCGTAACTTATTCCATTTCCAGTTAAAGAAGCCTATAATCACGATCACCAATAGTGGTGGAGATGATCTATGGCAAGGCTGGCAGGTGGGCATGAGTTTTTAGAAGCGGCTGTCACACAAGCGGCTAACGCAAAGACAATCAGCGAGC
>JAUYJO010000226.1 GCA_030700315.1 Gallionella sp. | reverse complement strand
CGATGAAAACGACACCCTTTGAGAGCCTGAAAAAATAATTTGATGATGAACTGAAAATACTTTTTTTAAAATCACCGCCTGATTCGATCGGCAAGTCCGAATTGTTGGTGGGGTTAATGGGAAGTCCGACAGGCTGCTAGGGGCGAGATTTATCGCGCCCTTCTGCTGATGCATGAATAGATAAGGGCGCGATGAATCGCGCCCCTGCCGCATTTCGTTATCAATTGTGAAAAAGAATAACATGCCGATCTCAACCCTGACTCCCGCCGAACTGCGCCTCACCGTCGATCCCGATGCGCTCGGCTTTGCCGATACTTCCTCATTGCTGGAATTCGCTTTGCCGTGGATCGGACAGGAGCGCGCGGAAAAGGCCGCCCGCTTCGGCCTTGGCATGGATCCGCCGGGCTACAATTTGTTCGTGCTGGGCGAGGTCGGCAGCGGACGTTCTTCGCTGCTCAAGCAAGCGATGCAGGTGGCGGCGGCGAAACGGGCGACGCCCCCCGACTTGTGCTACCTGCACAATTTCGATACGCCGGAACGCCCGCAATTAAAGGGGTCGTGTTCGCATTAAGTTCGCCCCGCAACATCCGTGACATGCTGCATCACTTGAAATTAAAGTGGCCGTGTTGCTTCGCATTATTTTTTACTGAGCCTCTTACCCGCACGCTTCGCTTCGGCTAATAGATTCAGCCAATCATCTGGTGGGTTTCCGTTTTTCAGCATGCGCTGGAAAACTTGGTAGGCATCGGTATCGCTGCCGTATGCGCGCTTGGTTTTTTCGTCGTTGACCCAGGCGTAAACAATGATTTTGCTCTCCCGGTGGTAGCGGAAAAATAAACGGTATTGCTGGAAGAATTTGGCGCGGAACCAGTGTTTGCGATCATCTCCCAGCGTTGCTCCCTGACGATATTCCGGTTGCGCCGGATTCTGCGGAATGATTTCAAATGCCAGTTTGTTGATGGCGGCCAGGCGTTTGGCTGCGTTCTTGTTGATATATCCGCTTGGGTCTTTCTGCTGCAACGCGGCTACTTGGGTAGTCAGGGCTTCAAGGGTATCGAGAAAAAGCGGATGTGCGAAAATTGTCCAGCCATTGATGACCAAGGTGGGCGATGGCAAACTCATTCGTCTTCAGCCGCCAAGGGTGCATCAAGGTCAACCTTGGCATTTTTTACCAGAGACTTGATGCGCTTGCGCAATCCGGCGTCAATACTTTTCAGGTGTTCGGGGTGGGTAGCCATGTCGCTTGCCAAAAAATGCAGGAATTGCCCCAGCACAGGGTCATCCTCGGTCTCGCTGGATGCCCGCGCCAATATCACGCCGCCGTCCGGTTGAATGAGGTAGCGAATTTTGTCGCGTTTACCCAGCTTGAGCGCATGACGCACCGCATTTGGAACCGTAGTCTGGTAGCGGTCGGTCAATGTGGATTCGAGTTTGAGTGCGTGAGCCATGGCGTGCTCCCTCTAGTGAAATATTGGGTGTTTATGGTAATGCGGATGCATTGCAGCGTCAAATAATTATCGATAAGTGGTTCGGAATAAATTTAGCTGCCCTGAATCATCTCGACAACGGCTGTTCGCGCTTGCAGCCGCTTTTCTCCTTCACCCTTGCAGGGGGAAGCAACCGTGTTCCAAGTCAAGCAGTTTTTTGGTTCCACGGAGTATTGTTTTTCAACATTGAATTCATAATGGTTAACAACTTTCTCATGCAAGCCACGATGACCACTTTAGGCGGTTTACCCGCTTTTTTCAGGCGTTCAGCGAATGCCTTGATCGGGTCATTGCAACGTATCGCAGTGACGGTCGCCATGTATAAAACTGCACGCACATCAGCACGTCCGCCCCAGACAAAGCGTTTGCCGCGATGTTTGCCGCTGTCGTTGGCCAATGGGGCAACACCCGTCAGCGCCGCAATCTCGCGGCGGTTGAGCGTCCCAATCTCGGGGCACTTTGCCAGCATTGTCAGAGCGGTCACCTGGCCGACACCAGGAATGCCACGAAGCAGATCGTCCTTGGCTCGCCACACATCCGATTCGTGTAAACGCTCGGCCAAATCGCCGTCGAGCTCGGCAATCTGTTTATCCAGCCAAACAATGTGTTTGTTCAAACTTTTTTGCATCGGTTTGGAAGCCGCCGTGCCGAGCCGGAGGGTCTCTTGAACCCTGATGTCGATCAATTGCCGCCGTCTGCTCACCATGTCATCCAAGGCGCGGGTATCCGCATCCTTGAGAGGTCTCGCCTGAGGCCTGATCGCTTTGGCGAACTCTGCCAGTACCGCAGCATCAACCTGGTCCGTCTTGGCCAACCGACCCGTAGCTTTGGCAAAATCACGCGCCTGGCGCGGGTTGATCACAGCGACCGGCAATCCTTTGCCGGCCAGTTCGGTCGCGATACGCACTTCCAGTCCACCCGTGGCTTCGATCACGATCAAAGTCGGGTTCACTTCTTTCAGGCGGCCGGTAACTTGGCGTATCCCCGCCTCATCGTAAGAAACATGCAACGTCTGTACAGCAGGCTCGATGCACACGTCCAACGTGGATTTGGACACATCGATGCCGACAAACTTCTCCACTATCGTTTCGTTCATGGCACCCATCCTTGCAAAAATGCGGGCTTATTTGCCCAAGCAACCGTTCGGGTTGTCAGTGAAAAACCGGCACGACGCCCCTTGCTTCCCCACGGGCTTGGTGTCCCAAGGGCCGGTCGAGCTGCCGTGCCGGGCCAGACAGAATTAACTAACAAAAAACTAACCCTTGTCCAGTAAAACGAAACATACAAGGGACTGGCGTTGTCACCGTTCTCAAGCAGACGACTTCGACCTGAATAGTCACCAAAAAACATCCGTAGCCCCCAGATTCTGGCTAGAATGCCCGCATGGCAAACGACCACGACAGTAGTTACAAATTTCTGTTCTCCACACCGGAAATGGTGCGAGACCTGATCATGGGCTTTGTGCCGGACGACTGGCTGCACAGCCTCGACTACAGCACCCTGGAGATCGTCCACGGCAGCTACATCACCGAAGACTTCCAGGGGCGTGCCGATGATGTGGTGTGGCGGGTCAAAGTAGGTGGCGACTGGATATACCTTTACCTGCTCATCGAATTCCAGAGCACGGTCGACAAATACATGGCACTGCGCATGATGGTGTACCAGGGACTGCTCTACCAAGACCTCATCAAACAGGGCAAGATACTGGCCGACGGAAGACTGCCGCCCATACTACCCATCGTCCTCTACAACGGCAGCCAACGCTGGTCGGCAGTGACTGACGTATTCGAGTTGATCCCGCCTGTGCCCGGACTGGTCGAACAATTCAAGCCACGGCAGAAATACCTGCTGATCGACGAAAACGCCTACACCGACAGCGAATTGGCCTCGGTCAAAAACCTGGTGGCAGCCGTATTCCGCATCGAGCACCCGGCCACACCGGAAACCATTAGCCAATTGCTGGGTCTATTGAACAGGTGGTTGAGCGACAGGCCGGATTTGCGGCGCATGTTCGCCACATGGATACGGGCGACATTGATGCGCAAGGCCGAATACCGTATTATCTTGCCCGAGATTGATGATTTACAGGAGTTGAAAATCATGTTGAGCGAACGGTTGGAAGAATGGGCGCATGGTTATGAGGCGCAGGGTGTGCAGAAAGGAATGCAGCAGGGGATGCAGCAAGGGATGCAGCAGGGTGAAGCACTTGCCTTGCAGCGTCTACTTTCCAAGCGTTTCGGTGTCATCCCCCCGGATGTTCTGGCGAAGATTTCCGGTGCCACACCAGCGCAAATTGATGCCTGGCTGGATCAGGTATTGGATGCCAAGAGCTTGGGCGACATGTTTGGCGCATCCAAGTGAAACAAAGGGGTCTGACCTTTTGACCCATAGTGAAATAAAAAAAATGTCCACACTGGAACGCTTGCAATCCATGGAGGCATTATGGGATGCCCTATGCCATGAAGAGCAAGAGATCGAATCACCGTTGTGGCATAAAGATATTCTCGGAGAGAGAAAGAGCAAAATGGCCAGCGGCGCAGCGGAATTTATTTCTTTGGAAGATGTAAAAGCCGGCATGCATAGATGGAAGATGCGACTGTAAAAGTGGTCGCGGTTTTGGATATGAGACGCAATCCCGCATGGATACGTAAAAAATTAGAACGGCAGGCACCTTAAACAGCGCGCTCAAACAGGCAGGGTTGAAGGAGTAATTTCATGCGTTACATGGTCGTTATCGAAAAAGGCGCTTCCAGTTACGGTGCTTTTGTCCCGGACTTGCCCGGCTGCATCGCTGCCGGTGAAACGGAAGCCGAAGCGCTCGCGCTCATTGAAGAAGCCATCCAGTTTCATCTTGAAGATATGCGAGCTGGCGGAATCCAAATACCGCCACCCGCGTCGAGAAGCGCTTTTGTCGAGGTGGCGTTGGCAGCTTGAGCAAGTATGGGACGCAGAAATTTGCATCGTTCCCATGCTCCGCGTGGGAACGCCGGTCGTGCCGCTCTGCGGTACGGGACGCGGAGCGTCCCCTGATGCGTTCCCACGGATAACCAGCGACTTGGCTGGCGTAGTTTGCCAGCTTAGTCGAATGGCTAGTAGTTTCATCGGGTGCATTTGAAAGTGGTGGTCAAGGTCGCCGCCTCTCCTGGGAGCGCGGGCATCTTGCCCGCATCGTAATCAGGGCAGGGGCACGGCACGCCTTGCCCCCGCTCAAAACGCGGTGGATCACGCAAACCTGCGGG
>JAUYJO010000214.1 GCA_030700315.1 Gallionella sp. | reverse complement strand
CATGCCAGAATTACAACCGCCTACAGATGAGCATTTGCCAATAAGGATAAGGGGTTTAAGCATGCGACATACCAGTTTATTGCCCATTAAAACGCGATGAACCGTTAATCAAAGCCCCGTTCACCCTGAGATTCGAAGGGTGAACGGCTTCAGACTCTCATGACTCAACGCTTCACATTTTATGAGCGGATTCGTAGCCCGGCTGGAGCGTTAGCGGAATCCGGGGACTTCGGCATCCCCCGGATTTCACTGCGTTTCATCCGGGCTACGTGTTTGGCTCCGGCTCGCCCGGCTTAGGTTAATCGAATGCCCGATACACCCGATTTCAGTAAAAGACATATCCGCAGCTACGTGCTGCGCCAGGGCCGCGTCTCGCCCGCGCAGCAGCGCGCGGTGGAGACGCTGTTGCCGCGTTTTGGCATCCCCTACGCCGCGCAGCCGCTCGATCTGGAGCTAGCCTTCGGGCGCGCCGCGCCAAAGATACTGGAGATCGGCTTCGGCATGGGTGAGAGCACCGCGACCATCGCGCTGGCGCACCCTGAAAACGACTATCTGGCGCTCGAAGTGCATACGCCGGGCGTGGGCAATCTGCTCAAACTGATCGACGCGCAGCACATACCCAACATCCGCATCCTCCAGCACGACGCAGTGGAAGTGCTGCGCGACATGCTCGGCGCGGCAACGCTGGATGGCGTGCATATTTTCTTCCCCGATCCGTGGCACAAGGCGCGCCATAACAAACGCCGCCTGATGCAAGCGCCGTTTGTCGCGCAACTGGTGCAGAAGCTCAAACCAGGCGGCTATATCCATGTCGCCACCGACTGGCAGGATTACGCCCAGCAGACCTTGGCGGTATTGAGCGCCGAACCGCTGCTGGAGAACACGGCTGCGGATTATGCCCCGCGACCCGCTTATCGCCCGCTCACCAAGTTCGAGCAACGCGGCATTAACCTGGGGCACGGGGTGTGGGATTTGGTGTTTCGCAGGGCACTACTCAGGTCAAAGTAGCATGCTAGAAAATGGCTACAACACCAGTCCCTTCCCCCTGGAAGGGGTAAGGTTAGGATGGGGGTGGAAGGGTGGAATCATCGCAAAGCATCTTTAATACCCCACTTTGAAAAAGGGGGCAGGGGGGATTTACAGCAGGTGGCGAAAGAGCGGCGCACTTCAAATCCCCCTCTGTCCCCCTTTTGCAAAGGGGGAAGCGAAGCGCTCGGCGCGCAGGGGTGGTTGGACATTGGTATCTGGCGTGGGAGTTTTTTCGACCTGAGTAGCTGCTTCGCAGGAAGTAAAAAGCCTGGTTTTGCGGGAGTGTGCCCTGACAATTGGACAAGCTCTCTTTCTGGATTTAAACGGCGATCGGACCACAGGAGCGCGTGCATGCTCAATATCTTCACCCTGGAAAACGGACGGCTGGTCAACATTCAACCGGATGAAATCACCACACGCAAACCGATTTGGGTGGATGCCATCGCACCCGGCGAAGACGAGCGCGAGTGGGTGGCGAAGTCTTTCTCGGTCATCCTGCCGCAACCTGAACATTTGCGCGACATCGAGGCCAGCGCGCGGTTCTACGAGGAAGACAGCGAACTGCATGTGCGCTCGGATTTCCTGCTCGGCAAAGAAAGCGATTCGCGCAGCATCATCGTGGCTTTCGTGCTGTCCGATAACGTGCTGTTCAGCGTGCATGACGAGGACACGCCGGTATTCCAGCACTTCCGCCTGCGTTCGCGCGGACAGCCCGACCTTGTCGCGGACAGTCTCTATGTGCTGGTCGATCTGTACGGTTCAGACGTGGAGTTTTCCGCAGATGCGCTGGAAGAAGCTTACGCCGATCTCGGCGAAATCAGCGGCACGGTGCTCAACAACACGCTCAGCGACAAACAGGCCGGTGCGGTGCTGGCCAACATCGCCCACGCGGAACACCTGAACGGGCGCATTCGCCGCAACTTGATGGATACGCGCCGCGCGGTTTCGTTCCTGATGCGCAGCAAGCTGCTTGCGCCGGAACAGTTTGAAGAAGCGCGCCAGATCATGCAGGACATCGACTCGCTGGACGGGCACACCGCGTTTTTGTTCGACAAAATCAACTTCCTGATGAATACCACTGTCGGCTTCATCAACGTTAACCAGAACAAGATCGTGCGCCTGTTTTCGGTGGCCGCAGTAGCGCTGCTGCCGCCGACCCTGATCGCTTCCGTCTACGGCATGAATTTCAAGTATATGCCTGAGCTGGATTGGGAAATGGGTTACCCGTTCGCCTTGTCACTGATGGCCTTGTCTGTTGCCGTGCCGCTCTGGGTTTTTCTTCGCAAAGGCTGGCTGGGATAGCCGATGCACCGCTGCTCCCCGCACACCGGTTACCTTGATGGCAAAAGCTAGACCACTTCGGATTCTTCTCTACGGTTGCACGGTTTTTTGCAGGGCAAGACGGATCGCTTCCGGTGTCTTCATGATGTTCATGAAGCTGTTTTTTCCCATCATGCTGAGATCGGGAAAATTGATCGCGATGCGGAAGCGGGCGTATAACGCATACACCTTGCCGCCCGAGACCAATACTTCATAGGGCAGATGCGCCGTGGATTTCACATCGTGAAAGTCGATATCTTTCATGATGAACTGATCGTCCATATATTTGTTGTCGCCTTCCCCCTTCATCGAGACACCGAATACGCTTTCGCTCTTGCCTGGGATGTCCACGCGATAGACTTTGGAAACACCATTTTTGTTGTCCGCCAGCTTGGCATCGACCGCCTGCACCGCCTCTTCATAACTGCCGTATTCGGCCAGCACGCTGGGTTCATCAAAATACTCCATGCCAAACATGTAGTGGTATTTGCGCGCCTGGCTGGCGGTCATGCCCTGCGCCCCAAACTCCTCAACCTTACCCAGCGCTGCCGCCAATTTGCCGGAAACATCACTCAATTCAGATTTCATGCGATACACATTGGCCATATACACGGGATTGGTATAGCTCACCTGCACGTCGTCGTTTATCTTGGTGACCGACACCCGCTGCACTGCGCCATAGCCGCCGTGCTCGGAATCGGCAGCATTTTTCTTCAGCTCATCGCTGGTGATAATCAATACATGCGCATCGGCATAGGGTGAATAATCGCCCACAATAGAAAATCCGGCACCGGTCAGCGCGGTTTTGGTTTGCGCAATTTTTTCTTCGACTGCCCCTGCGGCCTTTGAGGCCAGCACGAACGGCTTGAGCTTCACCTCGTCCGCCCATGCGCCAGATGCGCAAAATAACAATAAAGCCGATAGCAATGCACTCTTAATATTCATCGTGTTTCTCCTTGGTGTGATTGAGCTGCTGAATATTCCCGCGTCATATGGCGAGCTCGCTGGAACAGGTTGGTTGCAGATGTCGTTGTTCCTGTCGCCGCCTGACGAAGGCAACGAAGCGTGTGGCCCAGTAACAACTTCCGATAGTGCGCAGGTGGGTATAAGAGGCCAGCAAGTTGTGCAGAATGAGGCCATCGTGCTCACCATCTATGCCATAACCACGCTCGACGTGATAAGCGAAGCGCGTATCTGGCGGGAGATTTTCCAAGCTGGAATAGTGGAACTCATGCGCGAAAATTAAAGGTTGATTTTCACGTTTGCCTCCTCGCCCGCTTGCGGGAGAGGATTGAGGTGAGGGCATTTCCTTATACGAATTCGGGCGTGGCCATGGGTGTGCTTCATCTTCCTTGAGATGCACATAACCACGACCGATGGGCTTGTCGTGCATTTTGACATCACCGGGAATCGCGCCGACCATTTGATACACGCGCCCCTGATATTCGATGCTGCGCGACAGATACATCAACCCGCCGCATTCGGCGTAGGCCGGCATACCGTTCTCGATAGCCTGCTTGATCTGCGCGCGCAGCGTGTTGTTGGTCTCCAACTCGGCGGCACAGGTCTCGGGGAAACCACCGCCGATATACAGCGCATCCACTTCTGGCAGGCCTGTATCACGCAACGCATCGAACGGCACCAGTTCTGCTCCAGCCGCTTCCAGCGCATCGAGATCGTCGGCGTAATAGAAGCCGAAGGCACGGTCGCGCGCGATGCCGATACGCACTTTTTCGCCGATGGGCAGCGTGCTCACCTCGGCCTTGTGCGGCACCTCCAGCGGCTCCTTTTGCGACAGTGCGAGCAGCTTGTCCAGATCGACCTGTTCCGCAATGGCTTCGCCGATCTGCTTGATCTTGGCCGTGGCGACATGCGATTCGTTGCTGGGCATCAGGCCAAGATGGCGCTCGACGATGCTGAGCCGCTCGTCGTGATGGATCGCGCCGATCACCGGCACATCGGTGTAATGCTCGATAACCTCGCGCAGCTTGGCCTCATGCCGGCTGCCGCCGAGATTGTTGAGGATCACGCCGGCAATGTTGATGTCGCGATCGAATGCCTGATAGCCGAGGATCAATGGCGCGATGCCACGCGTCATGCCGCGCGCATCGATCACCAGAAACACCGGCAGGTCGAGCAGCTTCGCCAGCGCGGCGTTGCTGTTGCTGCCGTCCAGCGCGAGCCCGTCGTATAAGCCCTTGTTGCCCTCGACCAGATTCACTTCCGCGCTGT
Source organism: Gallionella sp. (assembly GCA_030700315.1). Classification (GTDB taxonomy): domain Bacteria; phylum Pseudomonadota; class Gammaproteobacteria; order Burkholderiales; family Gallionellaceae; genus Gallionella. The sequence continues at coordinate 22,584 of JAUYJO010000214.1, read as the reverse complement.
GCCGCGCGAAGGTGGCGACGATGTCGTCGCGCTCCATCAGGTACAGGTCGAGGTTGCGGCAGGCGTGCCCGGCAGCCTGGCTCAACCACATCGGATCGATGTAATCGGGGCCTTTCTTGAACGGCTGCACGACATGACCGCGCGCCTTCAGTGCGGCGCACAGGCCGATGCTGACCATGGTTTTTCCGGAGGATTTATGTGCTGCCGAGATCAGCATACGGTTCATGGCAGCCTTCCGGCAGAGTTAATCCGCTACGTAAGGTTTGTCTTGCGGCATGAAATCCAGCACATGCACGCCCACGGCGGTAATGAGAAAGGCGATCGCCAAGCCGCCGAAGCCCAGCAGAAACTCGTAGACCGAAGGGTCATAAGAGGTGATTTGCCCGTCGGCGAAACTGCTGCTAACTTCATAGCCTGGGAAAATCTCGAGCGGATAGGCCTGTCCGCCGATGATGAACACATACAGCAGCGCGAAGCCACCCAGGATAACCAGCAGCGACGCCGCCGTGACACAGATGCCCTTGCCTAGCCCGGGGGTGTAGATCAACAACAAGGGCAACAGGCTACCGAACCAGACATAACCCCACCAGAATAGATTGGGATAGATGCCGCCCTCCAGCAGGATGAAACGCTCGAAGCCGGATTGGTGCGCGAAATACAGATTGGTCAGATGGTAAGTGGCGACCATATACAACGAACCGATGATGAATACGCCGAGCAGCTTTGCCTTGCGTTGCAGGATCGCAGGGTCGAGCGTTTTTTCGTTCCATGCATAAAGTGCCGCCTGCGCCACCATGAACACCGCCAGCCCCCATGCGAAGGACAGCACGATGAACATTGGCGGCAAAATAGCCGAGCCGTATGCCTGACGCGCGATGAGGAATGCGAAAATCAGGCCGGTGCCGGTGGTGAGAACGAAGCGCCAGGCGAACACCGCGAAGCCCGCCGGTTTCGACCATGGGCTCATGCGCCGCTCCATCATCGTCCACAGATAGACGGCCGTCAGGCCAAACATGCCGGAATACAGCACGATGTTCCAGGCGAATACCGAGGTGAGGTTGTAGTTGGTCGCCGCGACGATGATACGGTCCGGCCTGCCCAGATCCAGCATCAGCACGGTCAGACCGCCTGCCAGCATGGCGATGGACAACAGGCCGGCCAGCCGGGCGCGCGTCTTGTAAACGGTCTTGCCGAACACCGAACCGATGGAAGCGACATTCAGCACGCCGGATGCGGCCACGACCAAAAATATCGCAAACACATGCGGGATGCCCCACACGATCTGGTTGTTCATGCCGGTAATGATGTGGCCGTGATGCTCCATCAGGTACACGGCATACATGCCGATCATGGCAATCAGGCCGCCTGCCGCGAGCAGCGCATAGTAGAGGCGGGTTTTCAAATACATCGGAGGGTAGGCGCTCATTTCATAACCCCTGATAACGGATGCCGGGATTCAGGCGCAGGTCGGCACGCACCTGCACGGAGGCCACGCTGCGCACCTTTTTGGCGATCTCGCTTTGCGGGTCGTTCAGGTCGCCGAACAGGATTGCCCGGTTCGGGCAGGCCTCGGCGCAGGCCGGCTGCATACCCTGATCGACACGATGCACGCACAGGGTGCAAGCCTCCACCGTCCCTTTGCCGCGCGGCACATCCGGATTCTGGTCGTGCAAGGGTTCATGCACGAAGGAGCGCGCCTTGTACGGGCAGGCCATCATGCAGTAACGGCAGCCGATACAGCGATGCTTGTCCACCAGCACGATACCGTCGGCACGCTTGAACGAGGCCGTGGTCGGGCACACATCCACGCACGGCGGGTTCTCGCAATGCTGGCACATCATCGGTAGCGACAATTCGCGCCCGCTGCCGGCATCCTTGAGTTCGACCTTGCGTATCCATTGCGAATCGGTTGGCTTGTTGTCACCTGAAAGGCCGTTCTCCCGGTTGCACGCGGTCACGCAATCATTGCATCCTGTTTTGCATTGCGTGGTGTCGATCAGCATCCCCCAGCGTACCTTGCCAGAAACACCCTCGGGTTTGCCGTGCGCCAAGTCGAACAACAACATGCCGGGCGCGATGGCGACTGCCGCAGCGCCGAGCGAAGTCTTGAGAAAACCTCTGCGCCGGATGTCGATGTCATTTATCTTGTGTGCCTTGTTCATTTTGCGGCCCTCTGCAACCAGGCGCTCTTGCGTTTGCCGGAATGGCATTCGAAGCAGTCGATCTTCACCGCCTCATAGCGATGGCATCCGACGCAAAAACTGTCGTCGCGCGCGATCACGCTGTCGTCTTTGGTGCTGGCATGGCATTCGATACAATTCTTCAGGCTGAGCTTCTCGTCGCGCACGCCTTTGCGCAATGTTTCGTCGCGCTGGTGCTTGAGCAGGTGCATGTGGTTCTTGCGCATCCACTGTGGCTCTTCCACGCACTGTCCACCCTTGCCGATGTCCAGCTTGGTAGCATTGGGCTTCGCAGACCAAGCCGCAGGCACGCATAAGCAAAGCAGCATGGATGCGAGCCACAGTCTCATTATTCGCCCAAGCCCATTTGAATGTAACCGGTCGGGCAAACGTCGGCACAGATATGGCAGCCGATGCATTTGTCGTAATGGGTGGCCACATAACGTCCGGTGGTCGCTTCGGTTTTCTTGACGCGATACACCGCGGTCTGCGGGCAATACACCACGCAGTTGTCGCACTCGAAGCACATGCCGCAACTCATGCAGCGCTTGGCTTCCGCAATCGCCAGCGCTTCGCTCAACACGCCCAGGCGCTCATCAAAGTTGCCCAGCGCACTTTCCTTGTCGAGCGTAATCACCTCGCGCTGCTTGCGCGGTACATAGGAAAAATGCCCGAGGAACAGCTTGTCGTGCGGAATGACGTAACGGTCGGAGCGGTTGTCGAAGTTGTGTACCGCAACATTGGAGCTGTAAGTGCCGCGCATCGGTTCCTGCGCGCGCTCGATCTTGATGCCCTTTTCCACCAGCTTGCGCATCAGGTCGAACTGGTGCACGTCGATCTTGGGGCGCTTCTCCAAGCCGAGTCCGAGCAGATAATTATGGATGCCATCGGCGGCAATCGAACCGTGGCCGATTGCGGTGGTCAGCAGATGCGGGCGGATCACGTCGCCGCCGGCGAACACGCCTTGCTGTCCGGCCACCAGATAATTGCGGTCGGTCGATACCGCGCCCTTGCCGTTGTTGAATTGCTCCAGCCCGGTGAAATCGACTGCCTGACCGATCGCCGAAACGATCAGGTCGCCCTCGATATCCTGCTCGGTGCCTTCGATGTTCTTGATCTCCAGCTTGCCGCCGACAAACTTTGCCTCGCACTGCACAACGCGCAGCGCGGTCGCCCGCCCGTTCGCGTCGCGCACGATGCCGACCGGCGCCAGGCTGCCGCGTATGTGGATGCCCTCGGCCAGCGCCTGCTCGATTTCGTGCTTGTTGGCCTGCATCTTGTCGATGTTGAACACCGAAGTCAGCATCACTTCCGCGCCCTGCTTCGCGGAAATATCGGCGACATCGTGCGCCATCCGCCCGGCGATGGCGTGTTCGGTATCGGTCGGCTTGGCATGGGCGATGTGGCCGAGGCGGCGTGCCACGGTCGCCACGTCAATCGAGGTGTCACCACCGCCGACCACCACCACGCGCTTGCCGACATGCTGCAAACGTCCGTCGTTGAAAGCCTTCAGGAAAGCGGTCGCGGTCACCACATTCGGCGCTTCGCTGTCGGCGATGGGCAGCGCACGGCCCGCCTGCGCGCCCATGCCGAGAAACACCGCGTCAAATTCCTTGCGGATATGCTCCAGCGTGACATCGGTGCCGACGCGCGTCTTCAAGCGCGCCTTCACGCCCAGGTCGAGGATGCGCTGAATCTCCGCATCCAGCACATCGCGCGGGGTGCGGAAACCCGGAATACCGTAGCGCATCATGCCGCCGAGAAATTCGTGCTCGTCGAAAATGGTGACTTCGTGACCCTTCAGCGTCAGTTGATAGGCGCAGGACAAACCGGCCGGGCCGCCGCCGAGAATCGCCACTTTTTTTCCTGAAGGGGAAATGTCTGGCTTCTTGAATTTCAGGTTGTTGGCGATGGCGTATTCGCCGAGGAAATGCTCCACCGAGTTGATGCCGACATGGTCTTCCACCTCGTTACGGTTGCAGCCGGTCTCGCACGGCGCCGGGCACACGCGCCCCATCACCGACGGGAACGGGTTGGCCTCGGTCAGGCGACGCCAGGCGTATTCGATGGCCGGCATAACCGGCTTGCCGTCGGCGCCGACCGGCGGCTTTTCGATGCCGCGCACGATGGACAGATAGCCGCGTATGTCTTCCCCTGCAGGGCAGCTGCCCTGACAAGGCGGGGTAGACTCGATATAGGTAGGACATTTGTGCGAATGGCTCGCCTGCAAGATCTTTTGATTCAAGCGGCGCACCTTGTTGTCGCCATCCTTGAAGCGGCGGAACGTGAGTTTTTGTGGGGTTTCGATTGTTGCTGACATGTCGTTCTACCTCCAAATGAATTATTACTTATCGCCCAGTTTTATCGCGTTGCTAACCAACTGATGTACGCCGCCCACCATTTTTCTATCAAATCCGTAAACGGGCATCATCTTGGTGAATTGCGTCTTGCAGATAGCGCATATGCATGCCATGAAATTGACGCCGTGTTCGTCCGCAACCTGCTGCAGCACTTCCATGCGCGGCAACGCGCCCTTGACGCGTACCTCCATCAGGTCGTCGGTCAACAGGCCGCCGCCGCCGCCGCAGCAGAAGGTGCGCTCGCGGATGGTTTCCGGCGACATCTCGACGAAGTTGTTGGCGACCGCCTTGATGATGTTGCGCGGAATATCGAACTGCCCGCCGGCATAATCGCCCATGCGCGAGCCGCGCGCCACGTTGCAGGAATCGTGAAAAGTGATGATGTGTTTGTCGTTCTTCGACTTGTCGAAAACCAGCGCGTTGCGCTCGATCAGATCCCAGGTAAATTCGCAAATATGCATCGGCTGCTTGTAGCGATGGTCGAGTTGCTTTTGCAGCATCTGGGCAAACTTGTCGTTCGGATCGGCCCCGTCGCCCACGCCGGTGAGCGTGTTCCAGAAGCTGTAGGCAACGCGCCAGGCGTGGCCGCACTCGCCGACCACGATGCGCTTCACGCCCAGATCCAGCGCGGCCTCACGGATACGCAACGCGACCTTGCGCATCTGCTCGTAATTACCGATGAACAAGCCGAAATTGCCAGCCTCCGATGCCAGCGACGACATCGTCCAACTGGTGCCTGTTGCGTGGAACACCTTGGCGTAGCCGATCAGGCTGTCGATATGCGGTTCGGCGAAGAAATCGGCGGAAGGCGTAATCAGCAGCACCTCCGCGCCCTTCACATCAAGCGGGAAGCGCACATCGAAACCGGTCGCATCCTTCACATCCTCTTCCAGGCCTTCCAGCGTGTCGATCAATGCCGGGCCGGGCAAACCAAGGTTGTTGCCGATCTTGTGTACTTTGCCGATGATCTCGTTCGAGTATTTCTGGCCGATACCCACGGAAGCGAGAATCTCGCGCGCCGCCATGGTCACTTCGGCGGTATCGATGCCGTAGGGGCAGAACACCGAGCAGCGCCTGCATTCGGAGCATTGGTGAAAATAGTTGTACCACTCGTCCAACACCTCGCGCGTCAAATCGCGCGCACCGACCAGTTTCGGGAAATATTTTCCCGGCAGCGTGAAGTAGCGCCGGTACACGCTGCGCATTAAATCCTGGCGCGCCACCGGCATGTTTTTCGGGTCTTGCGTGCCGATGAAATAATGGCACTTGTCGGAACAGGCGCCGCAATGCACGCATGCATCCATGAACACTTTGAGCGAACGGTATTTGGACAGCAACTCGCCCATCTTGGCGATGGCGCGGTCGTGCCAGTCATCCACCAACTGTCCTGGGAAGCCGAGCGCCTCGTTGATCTTGTCGCTGGCGACGAACGGCCCCTTACCTTCCATCGCGCCCGGTTTCAGCTCCGGGATAATGGGGATAGTACGATAAGCGGGTGCGGTGATCGCGGCACTCATTTGGCGTTACTCATCTTTCTCGTCGCTCCGATTTAATTTGCCGATGCCTGATTTAGCAAAACTGGCTCAGCACCAAGTGCAATCCATAGGATCCTATTTTTCGGCGATCATGTTGACGCATCTGTCAAATATGTTAAATAACCCAATAGGGGGGTAAACCCTCCCATTAGTGTTACCCGGAGGTGAATCAATAATTTTGGTGTGTTCTACTATCGAGCCAGTGCGTGCTGAAATCACTATCGGGGTGACGGTGCGGGATGCGCTGAGCCGCTGGCCGGGGCACGTTCAATTCGTCGCCCCCCTCTTTGGGGTCATTGACCACAACACACGGACGGGGTTGAATGGCCGACATTTTCCCGATTTGAAAGGAGCTGACCATGCAAATCCCACAACGTGATGGCGATGGTTATCTCGTCGATATGAGCGACTGGACGCCGGAGGTCGGCCGGGCGATGGCCGAGGCGGACGGTTACGAGCTGAACGACAAGAAGTGGGAGCAAATCATGAAGGCGCGCGAATACTACGAGGAATTCGGATCGGTGCCGCCGATACGCAAGTTCGTCAAATACATCGAGGCAGACCAGAAGGAAGTGTTTGATTTATGGATGGCCGGCCCGATGAAGCCGATCACCAAATACGGCGGCATGCCCAAACCGACCGGCTGCGTTTGACATGAACGACATGCCGCAGACCGGCCCGCGCGAAATCACCACGCCCTTCCGGCCCATCCCGCTGGAGGTGCCGGAGGGAATGAAGCACAACGAGTTTTTCAACAGCACGGAAAACCTCAACGATCTGGCGAACAACAACGGTTTGCTGATGAACTCCGAAAACCTGCTGCTGTATCGCAAGGCTTTGGGGCACAGCACCGAGTTCGATTGCTCGATCATCTACAACACTTCACGGACGATACTCAATCCGCTGGGGCGTCCGGTGCGGCGCACGCAGATTGCGGAAAACGTGAAGCAGGTGTGGAACCGGATGAACCAGATCATCATCGCCTACATGCTGGAGCAGTATCCCGATCCTGACGAGGCGCTGATCCTGGCGGGTGAGGCGAGCCTGGATGCGACCTGGCCGCTGACCTCTCCCGGCGTGCCCAGCATACGCATGTTGCATAACCACTTTGTGGTTTTTCCGATGGCGGCGTTGCGCAATGCCAGGCCGGCCAATCCCGACAACCCCAACCTGACCGATGGCGGCCAGCACAGCTTGTTTCAGTCCTACATGCGCGAGGTGTATCGCGGGTTTTTCGAGCGTGCGCTGAATCTGGAGATACTCAAGCCGGCGAGCGGCGCCGACGCCCGCATCGGGCTGACCGGCTACCCGCAGGGGCTGCCCAGTTGGGAGATACAGGGCGGCGCGGATGCGCTCAGGGACGTGCATTTCTGGAAGGAATACGACGAAGTGCTGAAAGGCTTCATCGACTTCTACCGCACTTTTTTTTCGCAGGTTTCCACGCGCAACGCGCCGATGCTGCCGGATGTGTATTTTCCGGAGCAGGTGGAAAGCGTGCTGCTGTTCAACAACGACTTCATGAAAACGGCGAAGAAGGTGCGCGACCACTGCCTCGTGGATGCGAAATACGCCAACGCGATACGCTGGCAGCCCGCCTTCAAGCAGCTCATCTACCGCAATGACGCGGGCAAGCTGATCGTGACCATCAGCCAGAATTCCATCGGTAATGCGATCACTGAACTACTCGGTGTGGTGGTCGAGCGCATCCCGGATGCGGATGCCTATGCAAGGCATGAACCCGCGCTGATCGGGCGCCTGCTCGAGGTACGCCGCCGCCTGGTCGAAGCCGATCTCGGCGAAGGCATCGCCACGGCCTATTGGCCAAAGGAATAGGCATCAAATTTGCAGCCTGGAGGAGCGCTAGCGGAATCCGGGAGCTTGGACACGATCTGCGGATTACACCGCGCTTCCCTTCGGCCTCGCTCAGGGTAGCCGTCGCCGCACTTCCCGCGCTTTCCCTGCATGATTCGCGCTGTTCCTTGGGCACGTCAAAAATGAAGCGTGGATATTGGAGCAAGCCGGTTTGCGGGTGGTGAAATCACACAAATAAGCGTAACGACAAATAATTCTTGACTTCACCATTCAACATAACTACATTAAACGCCATGCAGATTACATTCGCTGAAGCCAAGGACGCGCTGAATAAAAGTAAGCATGGCTTGTCACTGTCCGAAGCCGAAAAGCTGGAATGGGATGACGCATTGATATGGCAAGACACCCGCCGCGATTATGGCGAAGCACGCATGATTGCCTTGGGCGCGATTGGTGAACGGCTGTATTGCGTGGTTTATGTTGACCGCGATGATGCGCGCAGAATAATCAGCCTGCGCAAGGCAAATAACAAGGAGAAAATATTTTATGCATCTGACTACTAAATCTGGCCGAAAAATCCTACTCAATACGCCTGAGGAGGATGCGCAAATTACCGCCGCCGCCATGACTGACCCCGACAATCTGCCACTGACTGATGCGGAGCTAAAAAAATTCAAACGAGGCCGTGGAAGGCCGTTAGGAAGCGGCACAAAAGAGCAGGTGACACTTCGCCTTGATACTCAAATACTGGAGCGTTTTAGAGCCACTGGAAGCGGCTGGCAAACACGCATAAACGATGCGCTGATGGATTGGGCGAAGCATCACTGATTAACCAGTTTGCCGCGCCTAGTAAGCAGTAACACCTTAAAACCAACCCCCCTCAATCCCCCCTTGTCAGGGGGAAGCCTTTAAGCCTCCCCTGACAAGGGGAGGTTTGGAGGGGTTAGTTTGCGAAGATACAAGCGTTACATGGTGCTAGTGTCGTGTCACACGTCAAATGTCGGATATAACCGTTTGAGTTTGCACCGCGCATTCTCTGTCGTGAATTGCCAGTTTACTTTGGCGCGAATCTGGTCGCGGCGCGCTTGCCAGGCGGCAACCTCCTCGCGCAGCTCTTCCATGCTGCCGATGCGCCGATCAAGGCATTGGCCGATCAACACGTTGAGTTCGATCTCGGCAACATTGAGCCAACTGCCATGTTTTGGCGTGTAGATAAATTCAAAGCGATCCCATAACGCCTTCGCCTGCTCGGGGGGGGGGGACGCCTGATATAGCGCGCCCGGGCTATGGGTGTTCAGATTGTCCATCACCAATGTAATTTTCTGCGCATCCTGGTAGCGTTCGGCAATATTCTGGAGAAATTGCGCCCAACCCACTTTGGTTTTGTACCCTGTCACCTTGGTCATCCGCGTTCCGGCCAGCGGCTCGCTCGCCATGAATACGTTGCAAACGCCACATCGCTCATATTCGTAGTCGTGCCGCTCCGCTTGACCGGGGCAAGCCGGAATCGGTGTGCGTGTCTCGCGGATGAGTTGTCGCGGCGTCTCGTCCATGCAGACTACCGGGTTGGCCGCGTTATAAGGTCGCCGGTAAACGTCGAGAACCCGTTCCATCGCGGCGACAAACTCCGCGTTGGCTTCGGGGGGGATTACCCAGCCAATCTTCCGCCACGGTTTGATTTCGTTTTTTTTAGTACGCGGCGGACCGTCTCGTGGGAAATGCTGTCGACATATTCAAGCTCCACCGCCCGGTCGGCCAGCAAGCGCAGCGACCATCGCGCGAAACCCTTCGGGGGTTCGCCGCAACTCATGGCGACCAGGTGGGCTTCGAGCTCGCCATCGGCCTTGCGCCCGTAGTCGCGCCGGCCCTGCTGTCGCCCTAACGCGGCGTCCAGCCCATCCTCGACAAAGCGCTTCTTGATCCGGTCGACCTTGCGCATGCTGATACGCAAGATATTCGCCACATCTTCTCCACGGGGGCGATGATCGTTGAACTCGCCCTCGTCACAGTTCAAAAGAATCAGCGCATTGATCACCTTCTGGGACTGGTGGGAGCCTTTATGTGTAATGGCCTCCAATTCCTCCCTTTCATCCGCCAGCAGTGTCACTTTGTAAAGTTTCATCGAAAAACCCTCGCCGTCTTGGAAAAGATGGCGGAAGTTTATCACAATATATGCGACATATCATGCGTGACGTTACACTAGGGATAGCATGGCGGTTTTTCTTTTGGTGCGTGGTGTGGTGGCTGTGGAGTGTGAATTATCGTGACGTGTCACAGCAATTCATGCCGCTGGCACAAAACCAGCTTGATTGAAAAAGTGTGGTTACGAAATGGTTACAAGTCGCCAAACACCCCAGACGTAAAAAAGGCCTGCATCGCTGCAAGCCTTATGGATACTGGTGCCGCTTGTCGGATTCGAACTGACGACCTACCGCTTACAAGGCGGTTGCTCTACCAACTGAGCTAAAGCGGCATTATCTTTTGCAAACTGGTAGGTCGTGCCAGATTCGAACTGGCGACCAACGGATTAAAAGTCCGCTGCTCTACCGGCTGAGCTAACGACCCTCCGCAAAAGAGCGCGAATTATACGGGTTTAGCCCACCCTGTCAACGCAAAATACCGCCTGCCACAAGGTTTGGCGCACCAGGGTCGCGATAGTCGGTTGGGTCGGCCATGCCGGCGGCAATAAACCCGGCGCGGCGCAAGCGGCATGAGTCGCATTTGCCGCAAGCACGCCCCGATTCATCGGCTTGGTAGCAGGAAACGGTCTGCGCGTAATCCACGCCAAGCGCAATGCCCTGCCGGATAATCTCTGCCTTGGACAAGTGCAGCAGCGGCGCATGGAGGGTCAGCGGATGCCCTTCAACGGCAGCTTGGGTAGCGAGATTTGCCATATGCTCGAAGGCCTCGATATAGGCGGGGCGGCAATCGGGATAGCCGGAATAATCCACCGCGTTCACGCCGATGAAAATATCCTGCGCCTGCAACACTTCGGCCCAGGCCAATGCCAATGCCAGCATGATGGTGTTGCGCGCGGGAACGTAAGTGGGCGGGATGCCCTCGCTGGGCTGTTGCGGCACGGCGATGTTGTAGTCGGTAAGGGCGGAGCCGCCAAATCTGGTGAGGTCGATGTTGATCACCCGGTGTTCGTGCGCGCCAAGCATTTGTGCGACGCGCTGCGCGGCTGCCAGTTCGGCGTGATGACGTTGCCCGTAATCCACGCTCAGCGCGTAGCAGGTATATCCCTGCGCGCGCGCTATCGCCAGCACGGTTGCAGAATCCAGTCCACCCGACAAAAGTATGACGGCGTTTTTCATCATCAATGTCTTTCCATCAATGTCCGGGAGCGTTGTTCCACAACAGCTTGTGCAATTGCAGCAGCATCCTGACCTGCAGGCGGTCGCGCAATATCCATTCGGCCAATTGCGTGGCATCAAGCGTAGCGTGCGCCGGAGAGAAAACTATTGCGCATTTACCGGTGAGTTGATGTTGCTGAATGATTAGCCTGGCCCATTGGTAATCGTTCTCGTCGCACAGCACAAATTTTATTTCATCATGTTGTGTCAGCAACGGCAGATTTTCCCAAAGGTTCTTTTCGGCTTCGCCGGATGCAGGGGTTTTGATGTCCACCACGCGCATCACGCGCCCATCCACTTCGCCGATATCCAGTGCGCCACTGGTTTCCAGCGACACCTCGTAGCCCGCATCGTATAAGGCGCGCAACAACAGCAGGCAGTTTTTTTGCGCCAGCGGTTCGCCGCCGGTGACCGTCACATAACGCGGCGTATATTCCGCAACTTGTTGGAGGATGCTGGCGATGCTGCAATTCTGCCCGCCCGTAAAAGCATAGCGGGTGTCGCAATAAGAACAGCGCAGCGGGCAGCCAGTCAAACGGATAAACACCGTAGGCAGGCCGATACGGCTGGTTTCGCCTTGCAGGGAAAAAAATATTTCGCTGATGCGCAGTTGTGACACGTTACTGATGGAGCTACTAGCCATTCGACTAGGCGAGTCAACTACACTCGCCAAGTCGCTGGTTATGGCGAAGCCAGCCGATTGCGGGAGCAACTGCGATGCCGCTCCTCCCGTACCCGATGAATCCACTTCAACATTTTGGAGCGGCAGTTGCGCGTCCGGGTTCACATGCGGCATGTGGAGACTACTTTAGGGTAGCGAGAAGTTCTTTGGCCTTGGCAGCCGCTTCGCTGGAGGGATATTTGGCAATGAGCTGTTTGAGGGTTTTTTTGGCAGCCGCGTCCTGTTTCAATTCCTGCTGGCATCCGGCGATATTGAATAACGTATCCGCCGCTCTTGGGGTATTCGGAAAGGCCTTGATCAGCCCTTGATAGGTGTCGAGCGCGCCTTGATATTCCTTCAGGGCAAGCTGCGCGTTACCCAGCCAATAGTGGGCATTGGGCGCATGCGCCGATTCGGGGTATTTGCCGATAAAATCCAGAAATGCTTTGGAGGCACTTGCGTGGCTGCCGCCCTTGAACAAGCCATAAGCGGCCTCAAAAGCGCGGTTCTCCGCAGCAGTGTCATCAGGGTCAACCGGAACGGTGGCAGCGGAAGGGTCGCCATCGGTCGGTGCGCTATTTTCTGCGGGTTCGAAACGGCGCAGGCGCGTATCCAAATCCACATAAAAATCTTTTTCACGCTTTTCTGCATCCTGCAAGCCGTGTGCCAGCTCTTCATTCTGCCCATGCAACTTGCGGATTTCGCCGTTCAATGTGTCGATCTGCCCCAACAAGTCGAGCAATGACCTGGTTTGCTGTTCGGCAATCGCTGCTTGCTTGAGCAGAGCCTCTTCAAGCTTGACTACGCGCACTTCGAGTTGCTGGATTTGTTTGCGCGCATCGTCATCCGAAAATAACCCCGCTTGCACGGGTGCGGCGACACACAAAGCCAGCAACAGGAGAGCGCGTTGCATTGGCCTAAAGCTCGCGCAGCGATTCGTTTGCTTCCTCTCCAAGGGATTCAAGATTGCCTTTCTCGTTTGTCCTTTCTCCCGCTTGCGGGATAACCAGCGACTTGGCTGCGGTTTCTTGCAGCCTAGTCGAATGGCTAGTTGTTTCACCCAGAGAGTTAGAGAGAGGGGCTCTTTGCGGGGGAGGATTGAGGAGGGGGAAACGGGCATAACGAGTTTCATTTTCAGACTTGCGATGCCCGTTAGCATGATGTTACTTTGCGTAATTCAGATCGGTACGACGGTTCTGTTTCCAGCATGACTCGTCGTGGTCGGTGCAACGCGGCTTTTCTTCGCCATAGCTGACGCTATCGAGTTGGCCGGCTTTCGCGCCACCCAGCTCCAGCATTTTCTTCACGCCGTCAGCGCGGCGCTGGCCGAGGCTGAGGTTGTATTCATTGCTGCCACGCTCATCGCAATTGCCTTCCAGGCGCACATTGCGATTGGAATGTCCGGCAAGGTACTTTGCATGTGCCTGTACCATGGGCTTGTCTTCGTCCTGCACCACCGCCACATCGAACGGGTAGTAAGCACTGCGGTTGGCCAGAATGCTGCTGGGGTCATTCAGCGGATCGACCTCGGCTGTCGCGCCAGGAGCGGCAGGCGCCGATGTGGATCCTTCAACTTTCTTTTCGACCTTCTGCGGTGTTGCGGGTGCGGCAACCGATTCGGGTTCTTTTTTGCTGGCGCAGGCGGCCAGCAAATTGACCAAAACGATACTGATAACAAGTTTTTTCATGGCATTTTCCTTTGCTAGGTTAGGTTAATAAGTTAAGGGTAGGGCCCCCACATGGGCTCGCGTGCATCGCCGCTTTGGGTGAACATATGCTGCTTGACACGACCGTCGCTGGACACAGTCGACAATATACCACGACCCCGCGCCTCGCTGGCAAACAGAATGAGCTTGCCGTTGGGCGCGAAGCTGGGTCTTTTCTCCCACCCGCCTTCGGTGAGCAGGGACATCTGCCCGGTCTGCAAGTCCTGCACGGCAATATAAAACCTGCCTTTGACGAGATGGGCAAACACGAAGCTCTTGCCGTCCGGCCTATGCCGTGGCGAAAAATTGGTACCCTCGTCGAATGTCATGCGCTGCGCCGGGCCGCCCGCCACCGGCATGCGGTAAATCTGCGCGCTGCCGCCGCCATCCGAGGTGAACAGCAGATATTGCCCATCCGGCGAAAAATTTGGCTCGGTATCGATCGCCCCGCTGAAGGTGAGGCGGCGCAACCCGCTGCCGTCCGGGCGTACCAGGTAAATCTGCGAGCTGCCGTCGCGCGTCAGCACCACGGCCAATTGTTTGCCGTCCGGCGACCAGGCCGGCGCACTGTTGCTGCCGCGAAAATTGGCCAGCACCACGCGCTGATTGGTGTACAGCGACTGCACATACACGGTGGCATGTCCGGTCTCGAAGCTCACGTAAGCAAGATGGCTGCCATCCGGCGACCAGGCGGGAGACATGATGGGCTCGTTTTGCGCCAGCACCCCCTGTTCGTTATGGCCGTCGCAGTCCGCCACGACCAGGCTAAACCGCTTGCCCTGCCGGTTCACATAAACGATGCGCGTGCTGAACACGCCCTTGTCGCCGGTCATTTTCTCATAAATCAAATCCGCGATACGATGGCCGATGGCGCGGATTTGATTTTCGTTTGCCGAAACGGCCTGGCCGGCCAGTTCCGTTTCCTTGACCGCGTCCAGCAGGCGGAAGCGCGCCTCGATGCGGCCGTTGGGCTGCGCTTCGACCACGCCGATTGCCAACGCCTCCGCGCCGCGCACCTGCCAATCGGCATAGTTGACTTCGGCGGGCTGGTGCGGCGATTTGCCCGCCGGATCAACCAGCCGGAACAACCCGCTGCGCTGCAAATCTCCCGTCACCACTTCGTTGATGGTCTGCGCGATTTTTTCATCCCCACCGAACGGCACGATGGCAATCGGAATCTGATTTTCGCCCGCCCCGATGATCTCGATGTTCAGCGTCGCCATGGAAATGGATGCCTGCACAAACAGCCACAGACCGAACAACCCCCGCAATACTCCCACCATCACTCCCTCCCTACTCGACCGGCTTGAACACCAGCTTCATTTCACGAAATTTATTGAACAGCGCCGCATCCGCGGGCAGCGGCAACGGCTGCGATTTCAGGATCGCGCGCTCCACCGCATTATCATACGCCGCATTGCCGCTGGACTTGGTCAATCTTGCGCCCAGCACCGTGCCGCCCGGCAGCAACGTCACCGAAAATTCGGCACGCGCATCCTCCGCCACATCCGGCGGCATCACGATATTGCGGCGGATTTTGCTGACGATTTTGCCGATATGCTCGTCCACCAAACGGCCCGTCGCGGCAGCTTGGGCGGCGCGCATCCGCGCGGCTTGCTCGGCACGTTCGCGCGCCGCCAGCTCCGCAACCCTTTCAGCCCTGGCCTTCTCGGCCTTTTCCTTTTCAACCCTTGCCTTCTCGACCCTTGCCTTCTCGACCCTGGCTTTCTCGACCCTGGCTTTCTCGACCCTGTCCTTCTCGGCTCTGGCCTTCTCGGCCTTTTCCTTTTCAATCCTTGCTTTTTCGTCCGGCACGACGATTTCCGGCTCGACCGCTTTTTCCGGCTGCGGCGGCGCGATTTCCGGCTCGACCACTTTTTCAGGCGGAGGCGGTGGGGGCGGCGGTTCCGGAGCCACTTCCTCGACTTTGGGCTGCGCGGGCGGTGCGTCCATCATGTCCGGCAGGCTCTGCCATAATTCTACGCTCAGCGCCCCGGAGGGCTGCGTCTGCCAGGCAAAGCCGAAATACAACAGCGCAAAAAACGCGCCATGCACCGCCACGGCCAGGATGCCCGCAGGCAGCCGGTAAGGTTCGCGGTAAACGATTGCGCTCATTTGCCCTTTGCTTGAGTGAGCAAACCGACCTTCTTGATATGCTGCTGTTGCAGCACATCCACCACGTTGATGACTTCTTCGTAGCGCACGTCCTTGTCGGCGGAAATCACTACTGCCTGCTCCGCCTGTGCGCCTTGCCGGGTTTTGATGATCGAGATCAGCTCGTCGCGCGACACCTTGCTTTCCTTGCCTCCCCGGCTGTGGTCACGCAACGAGAGTGTCGCGTCTTTTTTGATGACGACTTCCAGCGGCGCAACCGGCGGAGGCAACGACTTGCCGATCTGCGGCAATTCTATCTGCCCGGGATTCATCAGCGGCGCAGTCACCATGAAAATTACCAGCAGCACCAGCATCACGTCAATATAAGGCACGACGTTTATCTCGTTCATCAGGCGGCGCGAGGAACGGCGACTAGTTCTCATAAATGACAAATCCTCATGGCTGGCGCTGCAACACGTTGGAAAACTCTTCGGTGAAACTCTCGAAGCGCGTGGCCAGGCGGTTGATGTCATACGCGTAGCGGTTGTAGGCAACCACCGCCGGAATCGCCGCGAACAACCCCATCGCGGTCGCCACCAGCGCCTCGGCGATGCCAGGCGCGACATGCGCCAGCGTCGCCTGCCCGACATTCGCCAACCCGCGGAACGCGTTCATGATGCCCCACACCGTGCCGAACAGCCCGACATACGGGCTGACCGAACCGACCGAAGCGAGAAACGCCAGATGCGATTCCAGCCGATCCATTTCGCGCTGATAAGTCGCGCGCATCGCGCGGCGCGTGCCGTCCATCACCGCCGCCGCCTCCACCCCATGCTGCTTCCTCAGCTTCACGAACTCGACGAAACCGGCAGCAAAAATTCGCTCCAATGCGCCTTGGTCGCCCCGCGTAGCGCCGCTCGCATGCTTATACAGCTCGTTCAAATTCTGGTTGTGCCAGAACGTTTCCTCGAATTCTGCGGTCAGCCTGACCTCGCGGCGGATGGCAAACAGCTTGAGAAAAATGTACCACCACGACATCAACGACACCAGCAGCAACAACCCCATCACCAGCTGCACCAGCAAGCTCGCATTGCCGATGAGATGGATAAACGATAAATCCTGCGTTACTTCCATTGCGATCCTTTCCCGATTAAACTTTTAACTGTCTGCGCAACACCTCCGGCACGCTGACCGGTTTGAAACCTTCCAGCGAAACGCACACCAGATGCACCTCCGCTTCGGTCAGCAGCTCGTCCCCGCGCAGCACGCTCTGCAACAAGTTAAGGCGGCTGCGCCCGATCTCCTTGATCTGCGCCGTGACATTCAACAAATCGTCGAGCAGCGCGGGCTTGAGATAATCCAGCTTGAGCGAACGCACCACGAACACCACGCCGAATTCCTTCATCAATCTGGCATTGCTGTAGCCGTGCGTGCGCAGCCACTCGGTGCGCGCCCGCTCCATGAAATTCACATAGCTGGCGTGATACACCACCCCGCCCGCGTCGGTGTCCTGGAAATACACGCGTACCGGCAGTGAGAATATCTTTTCGGCTTGCTCATCCCCGCTGCCCTCATCATGTTGAGTACCAATTTTATCAGCCCGCATTAAATTTCCGTCAGCTATTCAGATGCCGCAGGGTGCGGTAATGCATTCAATTAAATTCGCGACGCACTGCGTCGCGAATTGGAAAAGCATCGTCCGCACACTAAGCATGATCTATCGTAATTTTTCACTCGCGAACGTATCCTGAAATATGACCAACTCAATTCTCTCCATGCTGTGGAGAGAATTGAGAAGTTGCAATTACGGAAGATAACAATTTCATTGATTCCCAATCTCATCCAGCAATATATTCACCCGCAATCTTTCGCTTTTCCATTGCGCCAGACAAGATGCCAAGCCCCATCTGGCGATGTCTCTGCGACCACGATGTGTACCGCGTGGCGTGCAATCCAATGATTACGGCGTATATGGGTGAAACACTCGAATCCGGGGGCTGTATTTTTCAGTTACCGGCACTCCAAATTTGGCATTCCATCCCAAGTTTTTCCGGCAAAAAGGCGGCCATTATTTCTCTTCGGTCGTTTCTTGCCATCTGTACCCCATCCGCCCCACTGCTTGAAGAAAAAAGCCACGCCATCTTGCTCACATTGATCTTTTATTGATTCTACCCACTCTGCTTTCATCGGCCTTGCCTTGGGGCCGGATTCGCCACCGACGATCACCCAGTGGATGCCGCGCAAGTTAATTTCGCCAACATCTTCCAGCAATGGTTCGACTGATAAAAATCGGATGCCCGCCTTAATTTCCCGCAGGTCATCAACCCGCTGAAGGCCGTATTGCCTATTCTCCACAGAAACGCCCAACCAGACATTGTCAGGCACTACACGTTCGCGCGACAAGAAATACTTGCGCATCCGGGCTGATCGCTTGGTCAATATTTGGTATGTGTGTTGTGGCGTGCGTTTGATTACATCAAACACCTGATCGAGAAACCCAAAAGGAATGTCATTGTGGAACAAGTCACTCATCGAATTTACAAAGTACGTCGTAGGTTTACGCCGTTTCAAAGGCTCAGCCAGCCGTTCGGGCAGGATGCTGAGATTGAAACCGTTTTCATAACCCCTGGCACCCATGGCCTTTAGCCGCGTTGCCATGACCTCGGCGTAGCAGTGCTTGCAGCCGGGCGAAATCTTCGTGCAGCCAGTGGTCGGATTCCACGTCTGCTCTGTCCATTCAATTGTCGTTTTCCTTGTCACACTAGCTTCCTTGTTGAAACGTGATGCCTATCAGATTTTCCTCATTGAATGTGCCTTTGCGCCGCTTTGGATCTCTACTGCTGACTTGGATCATGTTTTTCTTTTCCAAGTCTTTGAGCATTTCTTTCGGATTCGTAAAAGGGCTTTCATTCAACGCGTAATCGCGTAAATCTGGATAATTGACCGTCCGGCCACGAAATTGTTCAAACAGTTGTGGGCTGTATGTTGAAGGCTCATCGAAGCGGAACATTTTTGATTGATTAAGATGTGCATCGGAGAAGCAGAATTCGCCACTTTTATCTATTGTCTTCATGGCTTCTTTCATTTTCTCCAGCCCGAGATAATGCTGGCTTGCAAATACCAAATGGTAGTCGATGACGTTCTTTGCGGAGCGCATCTCGAAAGCAAAAACATAATGCACCTTCGGCAGTGCGCGTAATTTTTGCTTGTATAAGTCCAAGACGCCACGATATAGCTCATGCGAAACTCGATGTTTAGCCAATCTGTTTTCCAGGAATCATCGCCAAATATCCCGTTTAATATCGGTTCGTGATTCGCCGCTTCTTCCGCGCGAAATATTCTGCCGATGCCGTCCGAATCGAAATTGATAAGAACCTCAGCAGCATTACGACTCAACAAATCCTTGATGTCCGCAAATGGAACACCTTTCGCACCGAAAGGATCAATGAACGCGAACAACGGCGATGCGGGAGAGAAAGGATTGGGAATTTGATCCTTCAGTGCGGTCAACCCATCTACAAATGGTAAATTAAAAAAATGTGTTTCGATATTTGGATTACCAACGGAAGAGCCGAGCTTGTTTATGAGGTGGTCAAACCTTTTCGCATCATGCTCTATAAATACGCAGTGTATCTTCCCAGCTTTCCACTGAGGCCCCACGCTTTGTAAAGCCTCGCTTGCCGAGGCAATGGCGGCAACAGGCGAGCCTGAAGGTGAATTGGTGTATTCACCCGGCCCGGCAAACCCATCAACGTACCAAAGATTTTGCCGGGGTCTGGATCGCCCAAAAATCCCAAACCAGCGGGACAAATATGCCCGCAAGATAGAAATCTTTGCCAGCGTGTGAAGTGGCGCTTCCCAAAGAACACTTTTTATTTTTGCAGACACGTCAAGCCTCCTCTTTTTCGGAACTTAGCGCTTTGCCCACCATCTTGTCGGACACACGTTTGAATTCGAGCGTGCGGCTTTCGCGGGCGGTGAGCAGCGCCTTAATACGCGGCGCTGCCTGCTCTTCGGTGAGGTCTATCATGGTCATGGCTGTTATTGTACTGTTGGCTTGGATGCCCGCAGCCATTCCTGCACCGGCAGCAAATCATCCCAATCCACTGTCTCGCCGAGGCTGCCGTCATCCTTCACCACACGCAAACGGCTCTGATCTTTGGTGAGAAACAGCACTTTTCCATAGCACTTTGGAATGCGTCGCGCCTTGCGCGCGGCATCCTTGGTGTTCTCCTTGGTCTCGATCAGGCGAATCACCGGCGTATCACTGGGTACATGCGACAGGCAAACCACAAAGTCAGGATGAAAATAGTTTTGATGTTCACCGCGAACCAACCGCACGGCGTAAGGCTTGCGATCCGGGTTGCGGTGCCACCACTCCACGAAGTCCGCCCGATCCAGCGCCTGGGCGAACTCGCGCTCCTCGCCGTTCAGTTTGAGCAAGTTGTCATATTTACCGATGCTCAACTCGCCATCGGCAAACAGCATTCTGCGGTCAGCCAGCCACTCGCGTTCATCCACCATCAGCAATGTTTCAATTCTCGCCAGATCGTCTTCCGATGGAGGCATTACCCCGTAGATATTCTTGCGCGAAGCCGCCAGGCTCAATACAGCAGGAAACACCATCAAATCCGGCAGCGGCGCCGCGTCTTCCAGCGTGGTGAATTCGGCGACGATGCCTTGCATCAACTCTGCAATGTCCTGCGCTTCGCGGCGTATCACCCAATGCGCGGCATCGCGCGCAGAGCGCTTTAGCTCTGCTTCTGGTGGGCGCGCCTCCGCATCAAGATGCTCAAACTCTTCCACGATCAAACCACGCAAACGGCTGGCCAGCACATCGACAATGATGCGCACATCCTCGTCTTCAACCTGCGGCAAGCTGCGCAGGATAGCGATGGCCTCACGCGCCAGCGCGCTGCGGTCGGTAATCATCAGCACTTCTTCCTCGTGGCGCGCGCCTTGGGTCAATTCGGTATGCACCTCTTTTTCCTTGAGCCGGTTCAGCGCCGCTCGCACCGCATTCCGTTTCAACTCGTCCGGTATTGGCAAGCGCGTCGCTACGGCTTCCGAAACCCTGCTCATGTCCTGCATCTGCGGCCGTTGTTCGCGTTTGAGTGCGCGCGGCAAGCTGCGGATATTGGTGTGACGTGGATAAGCGCGCACACCCTTTCCCTTTAACAGCTCCAGCAGTTCGGCTTCAGTGCGCGGCGCATCAGGTTTGCGCGGAGGTACGCCAGCCGCCGCGCCCAGCGCCGCATCAATATCAAATAGCACTTCGTCCAGCTTGTGGCCATCATCGGCCTCGCTGGGCGAACTTCCGAACAGCGACTGCTGCGGCCCCACGGTTGTGGGGGCTACCGTGGCATGCGCCGGAGTGTCAGTTGTCGTCTTTTCAGGCAAGGGCAAGTCATACATCAAAGGCGCTTGCGGAGTTTCGCGGTTGGTATAGACCACCGCGCCGGATTCTGTCTGACGCACCAGCAGTTTTTCCGTCTGACCTTCCAGTTGGTTTTTCACCGCGCTGCTGGCTTGCACCGCCGCCTCGAAGCCGCGTTGCGCTTCCGCATTCGCCAGATAGACATAGGCCGTATCCAGGTCTGGCGGAATCGGCATCGGCTTGGGGTATGCCTCGCGAATCGGGCGCGACACGCGCATCACCCGCCCGATAAACTGCATCGCGAAATCCGCATCGTTTACCGATTTAGTCGATGCCAGCACAAACGCGCGCGGCGCATCGAAACCCGTACCCGCCGACTGTTTGAAGATCAGCACTTCCTTGCTGCTGTCGTTCGCAATCGCGGCCATCAGCACCGGATCGGGATCATCCGAAGAATGCTTGCCGATCAGCGCCGGATGCACGCCGCACAGCTTGATCAAATCCTGCTCGGCCTCTTCCACCGTCTTGTCGCCGTTCGCCACCTGCACCAGCAGCAACGGCATCAGCGGTACACCCGCTATTTGCAACTGCTTCTTGATGCGCTGCGAACGTTTCCATGCCTGGCGCAGCACCGTGCGCTTCAAGTCCGCCACCGTCTGCACACTCTGGCGCAAGTCGTACACCACCGCCTCGATGTAGCGTTTGTTGAGCCGCGCATTCACCACCTCGTCGCGGCTGGCGGCAAAACTCTCGAACGCGCTCTTGCCCGCCTGCTGCAAAAACTCCAGCAGCCTTTCATCTTTCGGCGTCGCCGTCGCCATGATGAGGAAATCCGCATTCAGCCATTGTGCAAACTTGCCGAACTCGGTGGTCTTGTCCAAGCCGATGTGCGCCTCGTCCACCACCAGCCCGATAGACAAGCCTTGCACTTTTGCCCTTGCTACAAACTCCGCCAACGTGCGCGTATCGTCGTCGGCATTCGAGTTATAGCCCGTCTTTCGGCCGGTTGCTTTTGCCACGCCTTGCGCGGTGGAGAGCAACACCATACCGGGACGCGCATCCTGATTGCGACCGCGCGCCAACATCACCGGGATCAACCCGGCGCAATTCGCCGCCAGCGCATCCTCGGTCTGCTGCACCAGATTCACGAACGGCACAAACCATAGCCACAACGTGGGACGCGCCGCGCTCACAGCCTCCAACACGCGCGAAATGATGAAGGTCTTGCCCGAACCCGTCGGCGCGCGCAGCAAACAGGGCGGCGCGGCATCGCGCAACAGCGCGCGCGTCATGCCTTCCACAATCGCGCCTTGAAACGCCTCCGGCTCGATGGCCGCCGATTGCGCGGCGATGATGTCGCGGATGGTCATGCGGTACGCTCCGGTCTGAACGTAGGTCGGGTTTCAACCCGACATGAAAAGTGCGTCGGGATGAATCCCGACCTACAAACTGCCGTTGTAGGAGCGGGCCATGCCCGCGACCACATCCGGTCGCGGGCATGGC
>JAUYJO010000206.1 GCA_030700315.1 Gallionella sp. | reverse complement strand
GTGTGCGGCTCGGATGCGATGAACATCAACGGGCGCAACGGCCTGGCGTGCATCACGCCACTGTCCGGCCTGAGCGAACCGGTCACCTTGCGCCCGCTGCCCGGCCTGCCGGTGATCCGCGATCTGATCGTGGACATGACGCAATTTTTCAAGCAATACCATTCGATCAAACCCTACCTGATCAACAACGATCCGCCGCCGGAAACCGAGCGCCTGCAATCGCCCGCGCAGCGCGCGCACCTGAACGGCCTGTACGAGTGCATCCTGTGCGGTTGCTGTTCTACTGCTTGCCCATCGTTCTGGTGGAACCCGGACAAATTCGTCGGCCCGGCAGGATTGTTGCAGGCCTACCGCTTTCTCGCCGACACGCGCGATCATGCCACCAGCGAGCGTCTCGACAATCTGGAGGACCCGTACCGACTGTTCCGCTGCCACACCATCATGAATTGCGTGGATGTGTGCCCGAAAGAGCTGAACCCCACCGAGGCGATCGGCAAGATCAAAGATATGATGGTCAAGCGCATGGTATGAAGAATCTGGAACGGGTGCGCTGGCGGGCGCGGCGCGGTTTGTTGGAGCTGGACATCGTGCTGGGGCGCTTTATCGAGGCACAATATAAGCTGCTTGATGAGGCCGAGCGGCAGGCGTTTGAGGTATTGCTGGATATGCCGGACAACCCGCTGTGGGACATGATTGCGGGCAGACTGGAGGCGGAATCCAGCGAGCAACAGGCATTGCTGGAGAAGATCAGGGCAGTTTGACGGGTATCTACACGGGAGAATAATTATGGAAAACAAACGTATCGCAACGCTGACCCTGGATGACGGGCGCAGCATCGAATTGCCGATCATGTCGGGCACGCTGGGGGCGGATGTGCTCGATATTCGCAACCTTGCCAAACTCGGGATGTTCACTTATGACCCAGCGTTTTTCGTCACGGCCAGCTGTACCTCGAAGATCACGTTTATCGACGGCGACGCCGGGCTGCTTTACTACCGTGGCTATCCGATCGAGCAACTGGCCGAGCATTCCGATTTTCTCGAAGTGTCTTACCTGCTGCTAAACGGCGAATTGCCGAATACTGCGCAGTCCGTTGCATTCAAGGATATCGTGACGCACCATACCATGGTGCATGAGCAGATCGTACGCTTCTATTCCGGCTTCCGCCGCGATGCGCACCCGATGGCGGTGATGGTCGGCGTGGTGGGCGCGCTGTCGGCGTTCTATCACGATTCACTGGACATCAATGACGCGCGCCACCGCGAGATTTCCGCGATACGCATGCTGGCCAAGGTGCCGACCCTCGCGGCGATGGCGCACAAGTACTACACCGGCGCGCCGTTCATGTACCCGAAGAACAAGTTCAGCTACGCGGAAAATCTCATGTATATGATGTTCGCCACTCCCGCTGAAGATTACGAGCCGAACCCGGTGCTGGTGCGCGCCTTGGATCGCATCCTGATCCTGCATGCCGATCATGAGCAGAACGCTTCCACCTCGACGGTGCGCCTGGCCGGATCGAGCATGGCAAACCCGTTTGCCTGCATCGCTTCCGGCATTGCCGCATTGTGGGGGCCGGCGCATGGCGGGGCGAATGAAGCGGCGTTGAAGATGCTGGAAGAGGTCGGCGACATCTCGCGCGTGCCGGAATATGTGCAGGGCGTGAAGGACAAGAAATACCGTTTGATGGGCTTCGGCCATCGTGTCTACAAGAACATGGACCCGCGCGCTGCGGTGATGCGCAAGACTTGTTATGAAGTGCTCAAGGAACTCAAGCTGGAGAACCACAAACTGTTCGAGCTGGCGATGGAGTTGGAGCGCGTCGCCCTGAGCGATCCGTATTTCATCGAACACAAGCTATATCCAAATGTGGATTTTTATTCCGGCATCGTGCTGCGCGCGCTGGGTATCCCGGTCAACATGTTCACGGTGATCTTCGCGGTAGCGCGTACCGTGGGCTGGATTTCACAATGGAACGAAATGATCGCGGATGCGGATCATAAAATCGGGCGACCGCGCCAGTTGTATGTCGGTGCGACACGGCGCGATTATGTGCCGCTGGGGCAACGCTAAACAAAGCCGCCTGAAATGCCAGGATTGCCCATGCCTTTTTTCCGCACCTATCGCATCTTCGAGGAAGACGGCCAATCCGCCGGGCGCTTCGTCGAGCTGACGCTGGACGATCTCGACCCCGGCGAGGTCGTCATCCAGACCCATTACTCCAGCGTGAATTACAAGGATGCGCTTGCGGCCACCGGTGCGGGCAAGGTGATACGCCGCTTTCCCTGCGTCGGCGGGGTGGATGCGGCGGGGGTGGTGGCAAGTTCATCGGACACGCGCTTCAAGCTGGGCGATGAGGTGATCGTTACCGGCTACGGCATGGGCGTGGATCACGATGGCGGCTTTGCCGAGTATGTGCGTGTTCCCGCCGACTGGGTAGTGCCGCTGCCGCAAGGGTTGACGCTATTCGACGCGATGGCGATCGGCACGGCGGGGTTTACTGCCGCGCTGTCGATCCACCGGCTGGAGCAGAATGAGCTGCGCCCCGAAAACGGCAAAGTGATGGTGACGGGCGCGACCGGCGGGGTAGGGAGCCTCGCGATTCAGATGCTGGCGCAGCTCGGTTATCACGTCGTCGCGCTGACCGGCAAAGACGCCGAACACGATTACCTGAAGTCGCTCGGTGCGGCTGAAGTTTTGTCGCGCAAGGATTTGGCAATGGGCGCGCGTCCTCTGGAGAAAGCGCAGTGGGCAGGCGCGCTGGATGCGGTGGGCGGCGAGACGCTGGCGTGGCTGACGCGCACCATGCAACAGGGCGGCGTGATCGCAAGCTTCGGCAATGCGGGAGGTATAGAGCTGCACACCACGGTGATGCCCTTCATCCTGCGCGGGGTGCGCCTGATCGGCATCGATTCCGCTGCCACCGCAATGCCGTTGCGCGCTGAAATCTGGCATCGTTTGGCCACGGCCCCCCTTCGATCAAACTCAGTGCAAGCTTCGACAGGGTTCAAGGCCGGCCTGCGCCCGCAGTTGCTGGCACAGATGACCCATACCACGCCCTTTGCCGAGCTGCCACAAGTGTTCACGCAACTGCTGCAAGGCAGGCTGCGCGGGCGCACGGTGGTGGAGATAAGGCGGATTGGTTAATGTTATAATTCGCGCTCGAAGCTGGCATACAAACAGCGCGAAAGTGGCGGAATTGGTAGACGCACTGGATTTAGGTTCCAGCGCCGCAAGGCGTGCAGGTTCGATTCCTGTCTTTCGCACCAAGTAAAATCAAAGAGTTAGTATATTGCGGTATATCTGGTTATACCTTCGCATACCGAAATAATCCCCATAAATTTGACCAATTTTGACCATTTTTTGCTGCCATTTTGTTGCCTCGTTTTTTTGGGGCAGGTGCGTTAGAATTGCGCAAATTTTTTATTTAAGTCAGGTATAGAAAAATCGTGGCATTGATAGTTCAGAAGTACGGCGGCACATCGGTCGGCAGCCCGGAGCGCATCAAGAATGTGGCACGCCGTGTTGCGAAATTCAAGGCACTTGGACATCAGGTTGTGGTGGTGGTCTCCGCGATGAGCGGCGAAACCAACCGCCTTGTCGCTTTGGCTCATGAAATCCAGAAGCATCCCGATCCGCGTGAGCTGGATGTGGTCATTTCCACTGGCGAGCAGGTCACCATCGGCTTGCTGGCGATGGCGCTCAAGGATATCGGCCTGAAAGCTAAGAGCTACACCGGAGGGCAGGTAAAGATACTTACCGACAGTGCCTTCACCAAGGCGCGCATCGTCAGCATCGACGAGCAAAACATCCGTACCGACCTGGATAACGATTGTGTGGTAATCGTGGCCGGTTTTCAGGGTATGGATGAACATGCCAACATCACCACGCTGGGGCGCGGCGGTTCGGATACCACCGGCGTGGCGATTGCCGCAGCGCTGCGCGCCGATGAATGCCAGATATACACCGATGTGGACGGCGTCTACACCACCGATCCGCGCGTGGTACCCGAAGCGCGCCGCCTGAAGAGCATCACCTTCGAGGAAATGCTGGAAATGGCCAGCCTCGGCTCCAAGGTGCTGCAAATTCGCTCGGTTGAATTCGCCGGGAAATACAAGGTCAAGCTGCGCGTGCTGTCCAGCTTCGAAGAAGAGGGCGAAGGCACACTGATTACTTTTGAGGATAACGATAAAATGGAACAAGCCATTATTTCCGGGATCGCGTTTAGTCGCGATGAAGCCAAGATCACCGTGATCGGTGTGCCCGACAAACCTGGCATCGCCTATCAAATTCTGGGGCCGGTCAGCGATGCCAATATTGACGTAGATATGATCATCCAGAATGTTGGCGTGGACGGCACGACCGATTTCTCCTTTACCGTGCATCGCAATGAATTTGCCAAGGCGATGGAGATGTTGAAGAGCAAGGTGCAGCCGCACATCGGCGCACGTGACGTGATCGGCGACAACAAGGCAGCGAAAGTGTCGGTGGTCGGCGTCGGGATGCGCTCGCATGTTGGCATCGCCAGCAAAATGTTCCGCACGTTGGCGGAAGAGGGCATCAATATCCAGATGATCTCCACCTCGGAGATCAAGATTTCCGTGGTTATCGATGAAAAATATCTGGAGCTGGCCGTGCGCGTGCTGCACAAGGCGTTCGATCTCGATCAGGAAGGCGCATAAAGCCCACAGGGTTGAGAGCTGCTGAAGGGTAACACCTCAACCGTCAAGGGGCGGGGGCGCAGCGAGGGGTTCGGGCATGGCTTGTTTCATTATCAGGGGCGGCATATTTGCCATGCCTGTTTGACTCATTTCGATAACTAAAAAACAGGGAGAAACCATGCTGCAAACCAAAATCCTGCTGGATGAATCCGAGATTCCCACGCACTGGTACAACGTCATTGCCGACATGCCCAGCCCGCCCGCGCCGCCGTTGGGGCCGGACGGCAAGCCGATCGGGCCGGATGCGCTCACCGCCATTTTTCCGATGAGCCTGATCGAGCAGGAAGTGTCAGCGCAGCGCTGGATCGAAATTCCCGAAAAGGTGCGCGAAATTTACCAATTGTGGCGGCCATCGCCGATGTTTCGCGCCCATCGGCTGGAAGCGGCGCTCGGTACGCCAGCAAAGATTTACTACAAAAATGAGGGCATTTCACCGGCGGGCTCGCACAAACCCAACACCGCCATCGCACAGGCCTATTACAACAAGGAGGCTGGCATCAAACGCATCGCCACCGAAACCGGCGCGGGGCAGTGGGGTTCTTCGATCGCGCTGGCCGGGCAGATGTTCGGGCTGGAGGTGCGGGTGTACATGGTCAAGGTTAGCTATAACCAGAAACCCTACCGCCGTTCCATGATGCAAACCTGGGGCGCGGAAGTATTTGCCAGCCCCAGCATGGAAACCAATTCCGGGCGCGCCGCGCTGGCGGAAGACCCGGATAACCAGGGTTCGCTCGGGCTGGCGATTTCGGAGGCGGTGGAAGATGCGGCCTCGCGCGCCGACACCAATTATGCGCTGGGTTCGGTGCTGAACCATGTGCTGCTGCACCAGACCGTGATCGGGCTGGAAGCCAAGAAACAGTTCGAGAAGGTCGGCGATTACCCGGACATGATTTTCGCGCCTTGCGGCGGAGGCTCCAATTTTGGCGGCGTCGCTTTTCCGTTTTTTGCCGACAAGGCGGCGGGAAAGAACGTGCGGCTGGTGGCGGTCGAGCCGACCTCCTGCCCGACGCTGACGCGCGGCCACTATGCCTATGATTTCGGCGACACCGCCAAGCTCACGCCGATGATGCTGATGTACACGCTTGGCCACGATTTCATGCCGCCCGGCATCCACGCCGGCGGTTTGCGCTACCACGGCGATTCCGCGCTGGTATCACAGCTCTACCATGAAAAACTGATCGAGGCCGTGGCCGTGCCGCAGCTCGACACCTTTAAGGCCGGAGTGATCTTCGCGCGCGCCGAGGGCATCATTCCCGCACCGGAATCCAACCATGCCATCGCCGCCTGTATCGACGAAGCGTTGCGCTGCAAGGAAAGCGGCGAAAAGAAAACATTGTTCTTCAACCTTTCCGGACACGGGCATTTCGACATGGGCGCCTATGACAGCTATTTCAGCGGCAAGCTGGAAGATTTCACTTATCCGGAAGAGGCGATCAATGCCGCGTTGGCGCGGCTGCCCAAGGTTGGGTAGCTATCGCCGTCAAGCCGCTGACGATACGCATTGGCCCTTGCTGATTCCCGCTTGTACGGGAATAGTCGGCTAAGGTTATTCGGGATGAAGCAAGCGGACTACGCGAAAACCCTGGAGTGGCTGAAGACAAACCCTTCTCTGGATGAGCTTTGCGCCAGATGCCCCGCAGAATGGGCAGCGGTGCAACAGGAGATTTCCGCCATCGTCGAGCGCGGCGTCGCAGAGGAGTTGAAAGCCTATCTGGAGCGCCTCTCCGCCCCTGTTGCATCGTCCGGCAAGACGCCAAAAAATCGGGAAGCCGCGCTGTCGCAATTTATCCGCAGCCGCATGGCGCATGAGTCCGTCAAGAAGCTTTGCCTGGCCACGTTGGCCGCCGATGCGGGTGTCACCAAAGGCAAGCTGCGCTTCAACCTGTTCAATGGCTTTATCGCCCAGAAGCTGTTGTTCTCCAGAGGATTGGAGCGCAAGCCGGTTTCGCTGTTCTGGTTCCGCCTGTTCTGGCCGCTGATCTGGCAGAAAAAACGGCTTATGCCGCTGGTGCAACCCAAGGGAATTTATTGTTTCTATACGCGTGAACTGGTCGAAGCGCTGGCCGGGATGATCGCTTCCCGAAGCTGCCTGGAAATCGGCGCGGGAGATGGGACCTTGACACGCTTCCTGAAGGGCAGTGAGGTGAAGCTCACCGCGACGGACAATCACGGCTGGAAAAATGCCGTGGCTTATCCGGACTGGGTCATCAAGCTCGATGCCCGCGAGGCCTTGGCTTCTTATGCACCGGAGGTGGTCATCTGCTCATGGCCGCCGGCGCAGAACGATTTCGAGCGCCATGTGTTCACCACACCCAGCGTTCAGCTTTATATCGTCATCGGCAGCCGTCATCAGTTCGCATTCGGCAACTGGAAAGACTACAAGCAACAATCCGCTTTCGAGCTTGAAGAAGGCAAAAAACTTGGCGCGCTGCTGCTGCCGCCCGAACTGGAATCCGCTGTTTATCTGTTCCGGCGGAAAGCTAAAATTTAAGTGTAGAATTGTGCCGCAGCCCTTTCATATTCACCGAAATGCGCAAATCATAACAGTCAGGACAAACAGCATGAGTGTCAACGTTTATTGGATGCAAATAGGTGGATGCGGTGGTGATAGCATGTCATTTTTAAATGCCGATGCCCCGGATATTGCTGAATTATTTCGATCACTGGATATAAATTTACTGTGGCATCCGTCTTTATCCAACATATCTGCCTTGGAACATGAGCAAATCATTGCCGATATCTATTCAGGGAACTTGAAACTGGATGTTCTGCTTGTTGAAGGCAGCGTTATTCAAGGACCTGCGGGTTCCGGGCTATTTGACACGCGCGACGGCAGACCCACCAAAGATATTGCTTATGAAATGGCTCAACACGCTGGCATAGTAATGGCAGCAGGCACTTGCGCTTCCTTCGGTGGCTTTGGCGTGGACGACATGATCGAGTCCACCGGGTTGCAATTTTGCAAGCGAAAAAAAGGGGGCTTATTGGGCGCTGGTTTTTTGGCGAAATCAGGGCAGCCGGTGATCAACCTGGCTGGATGCCCTTGCCACCACGACATCCTGGCCGGTGCGATAACTGCGGTAGCCAATGGCATTGTGTTAAAACTGGATCAATATAATCGCCCGCAAGAATGGTTTTCATCTTTGGTTCATCAAGGCTGCACCCGTAACGAGTATCATGAATACCGCGTGGAGGAAGAAAGCTTTGGCGAGAAGGGTTGCATGTTTTTCCATATGGGCTGCCAGGGACCTTTGGTGTCAGGTGTTTGCAACACGAATTTATGGAACCAACACTCATCTAAAACCCGCGCTGGTGTTCCTTGTTTTGGTTGCACTTCCCCAGATTTTCCAATGAATATGCCACTTTTCGAAACAAGTAATATAGAGGGTGTGCCGGTAAAATTACCCTCTGGCGTAGACCGGGCGCATTACATGGTCTATAAAGATATGGCGGCGGCGGCAGCTCCCGAACGCCTTAAAAATAAAGGCAACTTATGACAGCGGAATCAAGGCTTATCAAATTGCCGTTAAACCGGGTCGAAGGCGACCTGGAAATCTTTATCGAAATTGCTGACGGCGTTGTCAGCAATGCTTGGAGCAAAGGCACGCTGTTTCGCGGTTTCGAAAGGATGATGGAAGGTCGTGCCGCATTGGATGGACTGGTCATTACACCGCGTATTTGCGGCATTTGCAGCATGACCCACCTGAATGCGGCAGCGGAGGCTTTAGATGCCATTACCGGAATTAAGCCGCCTGCCAATGCACAGCGATTACGTAATGTGGCGGTTATGGCGGAAACGGTTCAAAGCGATATTCGTCACGCAGTATTGATGTTCCTTGTCGATTTCGCACACCGTGAAAGCTATCAAAACCATCCTTTGGGCGAGGAAGCTTTTCAACGGTATGCTCCCTTAAGCGGCAGTGCAGCCATTGAAACAATCAAGGAAACCAAGAAATTATTAGGGATTGTGGCGCTGATTGGCGGGCAATGGCCGCACACCTCATTCATGGTGCCGGGCGGCGTTACCAATGGCCTGAGTTTAACGGACACGATGAAATGCCGTTCTATTCTGGCGCATTTTAAAAACTGGTATGAACGGTCAATTTTAGGTTGTTCCAGCGAACGCTGGAAGCAAATTACTACGCTGGACGAGCTGGATGCATGGTTGGATGAAAAACCTGAACACAGAAATAGTGAAGTTGGTTTTTTTATCCGTTTTGCCAGGCTCGCGCAGCTGGACGCATTGGGTCGAGGGCATAATAATTTTATTTCTTACGGTAGTTATACGTTGCCCAAAGAAACAGCGGTGCGGGGAATGGGTGGACGTTTATTTGCGGCTGGTTTTGCCAAAGGCACCGAGGTTGAAACTCTGGATTTAAACAAAATACAGGAAGACGTGTCGTATAGCTGGTTTCAACAAGACAACCCGGTCGCTCACCCGCATCAAGGTCAAACCAATCCGTTTATCGCCGGTAAAAACGATCCGCGTTATTCGTGGATAAAAGCGCCTCGTTACGATAGCGCTCCTGCAGAGACGGGGGCTTTAGCTGAAAAAATTGCTGCAAAAGACCCTTTGTTCATTGATCTGGTTACAAATCTGGGCGCTAATGTGCTGGTCAGGCAGTTGGCACGTTTGGTGAGGCCGGTCAGTTACATGGGAGCCATGTCTGTCTGGCTTGATGAATTAATGCAAAACCCCAATGCCGACTTCTATCATAACGTCACAGAAATACCCGATGGCCGTGGCGAAGGCCTGGTTCAGGCAGCACGCGGTGCCTTGGGGCATTGGGTGGAAGTGGAAAATGAAAAAATAAAACATTATCAAATTGTCACGCCAACCGCATGGAATGGTTCACCCAGGGACAGCGCCGGGATCGCCGGCGCGTGGGAGCAAGCCTTGATTGGCACGCCTGTTCGGGATTTATCGCACCCCATAGAAGCCGGCCACGTAATTCGTTCTTTCGACCCCTGCCTGGTGTGCGCTGTTCATACGGTTTATAACGGCAGACCGAGAGGGCAAATGCGTTTAGGTTTTGGGGGGTGAAGAGTTTCATCATCTGTATTGGCAACCGTTTATTGGCCGAGGATTCATCTGCGTTGATGGTTTTTGACATGCTGCAACAAAGAACCTTGCCAGACAATATCAG
The DNA here is from genome assembly GCA_030700315.1 of Gallionella sp. Taxonomy (GTDB): domain Bacteria; phylum Pseudomonadota; class Gammaproteobacteria; order Burkholderiales; family Gallionellaceae; genus Gallionella. The sequence continues at coordinate 5,474 of JAUYJO010000206.1, read as the reverse complement.
CGTGATTGAAGGCGGTTTGATGGGGTTGAATTTACTTCCCTTCCTTGAGCAAGGTGGGAGAGTTGTATTTGTTGATAATGTTTCTGGCTTTACCCAGCCTGGTTCACTTGTTGTGCTGGATCAAAAAGAAATTATTGCCACCGGGGCCGAGCATTATGATCACAATTCATGTTTGGCCTATGTTTTATCGGTACTTCCCAAAGTATCTGAAGGCAAGCTCCCTGACGAAATTGTGTTAATTGGTATCGAAGGGCCATACACCGAAAAGCTGGTGGAAGAGGCTGCGAATTTATCTGTATACATCGCGCAAAATGGGCAAAAATGAGCCAACAACGTATTGAAGAACTTGAAAAAGAAAATCGCTTGCTTCGGGAAGAATTGAAGCTGGCCCATGATGCGGCAAAAGTTACCTCAACACAGGTTGTCAAACAATTTGAGAAAACTGAGCGTGTCTTGCGCAACTTCCAGGACATCAATGCCGAACATCAGGCGGTGCTGGATGCTGTTTCTCAACTGTCTCTTATCGCCACCGATTTGCAAGGGACGATTACCTTATTTAATCAGGGGGCGATAAACTTATTGGGCTATTCTGCCAAGGATGTTCTCAACAAAAAAAATATTCTAAGTATTTACGCGCCTGATGAATTGCAGGAAATGGGGTCTGCATTGGCAGGCACTTCCCAAATTACCATTGGCGGCATCCATGTTTTTGACCAATTGGTGAGGCGCAAACTGCTCCAGGCGCACAAGTGGCATTACCAATGTAAAAGTGGCGAATTGCTCCCCGTCAGCGTTTCCATAACGGGATTCCAAGATGCGAGCGGTGAGCGAATTGGATATTTGCATTCCGCCATGGATATTACCCAGCACAATCGGTTGGAACATGAGCTTCAGAAAGCAAAGGAACTTGCGGAGGAAGCCAACCTGGGGCTTGCGAGCCTGCTGGACAATTCGGGGCAAGGGTTTCTCTCCTTTGGACCAGATATGGTGATCGACACGCAATACAGCCTTGCTTGCGAAGCCATGCTTGGGTGGTCTCCATCTGGGCGGAATGCGGCTGACGTGTTTTTCCACGGTGATGCCGCCAAGGCCGATCTGTTCCGCACGATCATTTCTTCGGTGCTGGACGAATCAGACCCATATATCCGGGATAGCATGCTGTCCTTGTTGCCGGTGGAAATCCTGCGTGGCAATGCCATTCTGAAGGCCGAATACAAAATCCTCGATAACGGAAAATTCATGGCCATCCTGACCGATATTACCGAGGAACGACGTATGGCGGCCATGCTGCACACCGAACGCTGCCGCCTCGAATTGATTGTGATGGCTGTTTCCGATAGCCGCAACTTCTTTGACACCGTCGATGCCTTTCGCGAGTTTCTTGCACATGGCTTGCCGCGCATGCTGGATGGAACGGCAGCGCCTAAAATTCTTGCCAGGGGGCTTTACCGAGAAATACATACCTACAAGGGATTGCTGAACCAGTTCAGCTTTCCCGGCACCCCCAAGGCGCTGCATGATATCGAGACCTGTTTGTCAGGTTTGCTGTCGCTCGACGATGCGTTGACGAGGGAAATGGTCGCCGAACTTGTTTCACCTGATACCCTTCAAGTTCCCTTCGATGAGGATATTGCCGTTCTGTCTGATGCGCTGGGCGAAGAATTTCTGGCGCATGGAGAAAACATCATTTTGTCCGGCGATCAGGCGCTGCAATTGGAGAAGCTGGCCATACGCCTTTTGCGTGGCGATACTGTCGATGCCTCGGTTGCCGAAATGCGCACCTTGCTCAACGAAATCATCACTCTGCGCAAAGTGTCCTTCGGGGATGTGCTGATGGGCTTTGATGGTATGATCAGACAAACTGCAGAACGCATGGAAAAAGAGGTAGCGCCCATCGAGGTGACGGGGGGTGACGATGTCTGGATTGATCCGTATATTTATCGCCCATTTCTGCGTTCCCTGGTGCATGTTTTTCGCAACACCGTGGCGCACGGCATAGAGAGCCCCGATGTTCGCTGGAAAGCTGAAAAAGATGAGGCTGGAAAAATCACTTGCAGCGTTGCGTTGGAGGGGAGCACCATTAAACTAAGCATTGCAGATGACGGTGCCGGTATCAATCTCGATGCGTTGCGTCAACGTGTGGTGGCAGCGGGAATTTGCAACGCAACCGAGATGGCGAATATTGCAGATAACGAGGTTGCCAAGTTCATTTTCATGGACAGCATCAGCACGCAGCAACAAGCAACGGAGCTGGCAGGCCGTGGTGTCGGCCTGGCGGCAGTACTGCATGAAACAAAAAACCTGAGTGGGGATGTCGCGGTCAAGACGGTTGCCGGAAAAGGCACGGAATTTATTTTTACGCTGCCACTTCAGCACTAAGTTGCGAGCGAGCTGTTCGAAATCAATATCAATTGAGTGGGCTTATTTTACGATGAAATACCTGCAGAGTTTTTTTAATGAAGCCAATCAATAGCGCCGGGCGGATAGCAGCGAAAGCAGATATGGGCATGAAGCCGAACCAGGGCAGTGTGAATGAAAAATTCACGATGCTGGATATTCTGGAACTCGCTGATTTCAGGGTTTATGTCGTTGATGTTTTGTCGCATCAAGTTATTTATGCAAACAATAAACGCCAGTCGCAAGAGGTGTATGGCAAAGCCAAGTGTTACCAGACGTATTATCAGGAAGATAGCCCCTGCCTGTCATGCAAAATGGCGGAACTGGTTGATGCCGACGGTCGACCGAACGGACGGATTATCACTTATGAACGCTTCAATGAGATGGAGGATCACTGGTATCAGCTCCGTGAAGGAGCTTTGATTCTGCCTGACGGACGCACGGCACTGTACTCGTTCGCCACCGACATCGGCGCAATCAAGGCAATGCAGAACAACCTGGCCGAGGCTCATGCCGAATTGGCTTTGAAAAGCCAGATTCTGGAAAACCTATCGACCACCGACACGTTAACGGGATTATTTAACCGGCGAAAACTGGACGAAATATTTTTGCAAGAATGCGAGCGTGCCCGACGTGCTCAATCCCCGCTGACCGCGATAATTGCCGATATCGACAAATTCAAGATGGTGAACGACACCTACGGACACCAGGTTGGCGATCAACTGTTGATCGAGGTCGTGCGACTCATCCAACAAGGGGTGCGCAAGATTGATACGGTGGCGCGTTGGGGCGGGGAAGAATTCGTGATTCTTTGCCCCTCGACGAATCTAACCGGTGCCTGCTCGGTTGCCGAGAACATCCGTACCGCAATCGAGCGCTACGATTTCCCGCTGGTTGGCCACAAGACTTGCTGCTTCGGCGTGGCAGAATACCGCCCGGATGAAGCGCCGGAGACAGTCTTCAAGCGCGCCGACAACGCGCTGTACCGAGCCAAGAGCGGGGGGCGCAACCAGGTTTGTGCGGAATAATTTATCCGATATACTGCTGAAGCGAGGCGGCAGGACTAAGGTGCAGAATTGCAAAATGGGGGAATCATGTCAGATGAAAATCTAAATAAAGAATTGAAAGATGAAGTCGCGCAGATCATGCAGTCCGTGATATCGAGGACTCGCGCCTACTTTGAGGGCGAATTCGAAATAAGCCTGACTGAAACTGGCAGCAATGCTGGGCACTTTGAAACACTTACGCTGCTCGACATGACTGCGATCATCGGCATGGGAGGGGCGATTAATTTGCTGATCGCTTTCAGCTTTCAGGATGGCTTGATTAACGCCATGTTTGAGCGGATGACCGATGGCTTGGGTATTCAGCCCGACGAGGTCGATATGTATCGTGAAGCCGCGGCTGGGGAGGCAATCAACACCATTCTTGGAAACTGCACGGTAGATTTGCAGGAACTGGATGGACGGGGAATAGCCATGACGCCGCCTGTCATTCTTGATCAGGTAAAAACAATTCGACGCATGAAAAATGCGATGTTTTACACGCAGAATATTGACACAGCGTTGGGAAGCATGACTATCAGCCTCGTGGGGCCAAGGGAACTTTTTAACACAAATCTTGAGTATGTAAAGTGAGGGCGGATTGATGGGTTCTTCGGAAGTTTTGGGTATTTTGGTGGTTGACGATTCACCGATTATCGTCAGAAAACTGAGTATGCTTCTGGATGCAGCGGGATACAGGGTAGTCGGAACGGCTGCAAACGGAAAAGAGGCCATCGCTGCCTATCATTCCTGCAAGCCCGATGCGGTGACCATGGATATTACGATGCCGGAAATGGATGGAATTGAAGCTACTCGAGCGATTATCAGCGAGTTCCCGGATGCGAAGATTGTCATGGTCACCTCGCACGGCCAGGAAAAAATGGTGCTTGATGCGCTGAAGGCAGGTGCAAAGGGATATGTGCTGAAACCATTTCAACAGCATAAAGTTTGCGAGGCAATTCAGAATGCCTGCAAAAGGATTGTACTCAAAGACAAGCTGGATGAAAAAATAGAGCATCACGAAAGTTAAGGTGGCCAAAGCCATTGCGGTGGCAGCCGGTATTTTTAGATGAAAACCGATTTGCCCAAGCAATCCCCCGATACGGTCATTATCTTACCCTGTGACGGGCCGCCGGTATTGGCCTGCGGTGCATGGCTGAAGAACACCGTCTGCGTTACGCGCGGCAACGAGGCGCATGTTTCGCAACTGATCGGCGATCTGGACAGCGCCGAGGCGCGGACAATGCTCGACGATACCGTGGCGCGCCTGTGCGACGAACTCGATGTGCAGCCAGAGATCGTAGCGCACGACCTGCATCCAGATTTTTACAGCACCCAGTTTGCTCAGACCTATGCCGCACAGCGCGGCTTGCCGGTGGTCGCCGTGCAGCATCACCATGCGCACATCGCCGCGATCTGCGCCGAACATCACATTTGTGATGCGGTGCTCGGCCTGGCACTGGATGGCGTGGGGTTGGGCACCGACAACACGCCGTGGGGTGGCGAACTGCTGCAAGTTCATAGAGGTCTCCCTCCCTTTCAAGGGGAGGGTTGGGGTGTGGATGGGTTTAAGCGTCTCGGACATCTGGCGCCGCTCCGTCTGCCCGGTGGCGACCGCGCCGCACGCGAGCCGTGGCGCATGGCGGCGGCGGTGCTGTTCCAGTTGGGACGCAGCGAAGAGATTGCGCAGCGTTTTTCCAACCAGTCGGGGGCGCAGACGGTAGCGGAGATGCTGCAAAAAAACCTGAACTGCCCGATTACCTCCAGCGCCGGGCGGTTGTTCGATGCCGCCGCAGGGTTGCTCGGTGTAAACGAGATACAGGCTTTCGAGGCGCAAGCCGCGATCCAGTTGCAGGAACTGGCGCAACGCCACGGGCCGGTCGCGCCGCTGGGGGAGGGCTGGCGGATCAATGAAAAAAGCGTGCTGGATTTTTCGCCGCTGCTCGCGGTGCTGGCCGGTTGTCCCAAAGGAAATAATGGCGCAAGCTACGGTGCGGCGCTTTTCCATGCCACGCTCGCCGCAGGCATGGCGGA
>JAUYJO010000193.1 GCA_030700315.1 Gallionella sp. | reverse complement strand
ATGGACAATTTGCATTGCACCTGCTCCCCGTTGACGGTACACCGGGACGCATGTTGAAAAATGTATTTCACCCGTGCTGGGATGCGAAATGGTCGCCCGATGGTCAATGGATCGCAATCGAGGCTGAGTCAACTGCGAGTGACCGAAGCATTTATGTGATGCCTGTCAATCGTCCGCGCAAAGCGACTAAAGTCGCTACTACGCAATTGAAATTGAACGCGCAAAATCCTGCGTGGTCGCCTGATTCTAAATTCTTTGCCTTCTCTGGCGAAAATGGTGAATGGCACGATATTGGATTGTTCAATGTTGAGTCACAGGAAATTACATGGGTCAATCAATCCGTTGGCGATGACATGCAACCTGCTTGGTCGCGGAGCGGAGAAGCCATCGGGTGGGTTCATTCCGAGGGCGCTGTCACCAGCTTTCAGTTTAAGAAAAGAGGCGCTGACATTAAGCAGGTTCAAGTCGGGGCGGGCGTCCATCATTTTCCGCAGTTCACTGCCAATGGCGTTGTAATTCTCTATGAAGATCCGCGTCATCCATGTGACTTGTGGAAAATAAATCTTGAAGATGGTTCGATGCAGCAATTAACGAATTCATTGCCCGATGAGTTGTTCAATGCGGAATTCATTCAGCCTGAAGAAATTTGGTACGCAGGCAAAGATGGGACGCAAATACCCGCTTTGTTATATCGCCCGAAAAATGCAAGCAAGGATTCACCTGCTGTCGTAAATATTCACGGCGGACCAAATTGGTTATATCAATTTTTATGGGAACCGATGATGAGTCATCTGGCTTCGCGCAGCTGGACGGTGCTCGCGCCAAATTATCGCGGCTCAACAGGCTATGGCAAAAAATGGCAGAACGCCAGCCGCTACGATATGGGCGGCGTGGACACTGACGATTGCGCAACGGGCGTGAAATATCTAATTGAGAACGGACTGGCTGACAAAACTAAAATCGCAGTGACGGGGCGGAGCCATGGCGGCTATCTGACAATGACGTGCATGACGATGTATCCTGAATTATGGGCGGTCGGTTCGGCGATCGTGCCATTCTTGAATTGGATGAAGTCACATAAAAATTCACGGGAAGACTTGCAGCATTGGAATATCGAAAACATGGGCGACCCCGAAGAGAACCGCGAGTTATGGATCGCGCGTTCGCCCTATTTCTTTTTGGACAAAGTAAATGCGCCCGTGCAAATGATCTGCGGGGGAAATGATCCACGCTGCCCCGCGTCTGATTCGATAGATGCCCGTGATAAACTGATTGAATTGGGCAAGGAAGTTGAATTAATAATATACAAAGATGAGGGGCATTCATTTTTGGATATGGATAATGTGATCAATGCGGAAGAAAAGTGCGTGGAGTTTTTGGCGAAGGTTTTGGAGAAATAATTCCGTCATTGCGAGGAGGCGCTCTTCCCGACGAAGCAAT
>JAUYJO010000111.1 GCA_030700315.1 Gallionella sp. | reverse complement strand
AATCCTCAGCCCCAACTCACTCAAAGCCATCTCCCGCCTGGCATCTTGCCCCCACCCAGCCTCCCCCAAAGCCGACGATGAAAATGTTGAATCCGCAATCAGACTTTAACTTGTCGTATTTGGGGGAGGTGCCCCGGTAGGGGCGGAGGGGGTCGAAAGTGGACTCCCAACTTGTTCGCCCGCCGAAGGTCCCCGTAGGGGGCAATTCTTCCCACAGAATCTTCTCAGCAGGAGTCATCTCACGGCGACTCTCCCCATTTTCGCTTTTTGAATATGGGGAGATGTCCGAAGGACGGAGGGGTGGCGTTGAAGTTTCTCTTTGGTGATACGTTGACCTGGGATGATGTTTTTGACGGGCATGATGCCGTCATTTTACACTGCTGGCTTGGAAAAATGCGCATACAAACCCCTCTCCCGTCTCCCCTGAAGGGGAGAAGCCCAAGCCATCCTCAAACAAAGCCTTTCCCTTGGCAAACCGTCATAACCATCAACCGACCAGCCCCCTTCCCACATCGTCCCCTTGTGGGATTTGGGAAGGGCGGGGGGATAGGTCCCACGTGTACCCGAGCCAAGCCAGTGCCAGATGCCCGAAGGGCAGATAGTAGAAAAACAAAATCAGACAGCAATATTGCCATAAAACTTAGAACAAACTTGCTGTATAATTTGTGCAAGACAATGTATTACAGAAGAAAAGTTCTCCTTGCCTTAATTGAAGTTTTTGGCGGCAGTCTACAAAGTACATACTGCGAAAAACTTCTATTTAATTTCTGCCAGCAGACAGGCAAGAATCATTACGACTTTTTCCCCTACAAATACGGACCCTTTAGTTTCTTATCGTATTACGATAAGCGGCGAATGATTGACTTGGGGTTGCTGAAATCCACCGATGATTTTCAATTGAGCACAAAACATTCTTATTTGAACGAACTCACCTCAGCGGACAAAACCGCCCTGCTGAAATTCAAATCTTCAATGGGTAACTTGCGCGGCGACAGACTCGTCAAAAAGACTTACCGTGATTTTCCCCATTTCACATCTCGAAGCAAAATTGCAAGCAGACACTTTACCACTGATGAAATAAAACAACTTCAATTTGCATGGAACACAGACACCAAGCCTACCGTGTTTTCCATCGGCTACGAAGGCTTGACCATTGACTCTTTCCTAAACAAACTCATCGCCAACAATATTACTGTTGTCGTGGATGTTCGCAGCAATCCACAATCCATGAAGTATGGATTTTCCAAAAAGAGTTTCAAGCAATACATTGAAAGTTCGGGAATGAAATACATCCACATCCCCGAACTTGGAATTCCTTCTGCCATGCGCAAAGGACTTGGTGAAAGCGTCTCCTACAAAACCTTATTCAAAGCATACGAAACTAAACTGTTACCAAAGCAGGAAATCGAAATCAAACAATTGCTTGACTTGACCAAACAAAGCGAACGTATTGCGCTGGTCTGTTTTGAAGCCGACCATCTTTTTTGTCATCGGCATTCTTTGGTTGAGTATTTGCAAAATAATAAAGCGTTCAAAAGAGCCGTTATTCACTTATAACTCCCAAATGGGGGACACATGCCCTATCTTCCCAACGAAATCCCAAAAGCAAGAGTTTTGATTACGGTAAAGACTTATCCGTTGCCGTCACGTAGTTACACGGAATTGGTTTGCACGGCGGGATTGCTGGATGGAGAAAAATGGATTCGGGTGTACCCGATTCCATACAGGTTCTTGCAAGATCAACAACAATATCCAAAATACTCATGGGTGGAATTGAACTTGACTCGTAACACCAGCGATTTTCGCCCTGAAAGTTATAGTCCCAAACTTGGCGTGGATGAGCCAATTAATGTTTTTGAACATATCGGCACAGCCAATGAATGGGCGGCACGCAAAAGCTATGTTCTCAAAGAAGTTTTTACTTCGATGAGGGAACTGATTGAACTTGCCAAAGACCCAAACCAAAGAAAATCTCTTGCAACTCTCAAACCTTCCCGCATCGTGGATTTTGTCATTGAAGAAGACGAGCGCGAATGGAAACAGGAATGGCAGGATCAGCTCAAGCAATTCAATATGTTTGAACTACCAACCCAACGCGGACAAAAGAGAGTCGTCAA
>JAUYJO010000189.1 GCA_030700315.1 Gallionella sp. | reverse complement strand
ACCGCCGGCAAAAAGGTGGTCTTTTTTATTAGCGGTGTCTAAAGCCTTCGGTCGAGAGTTTCCCGCCAAACGGGACTTCGCAGATCTCTCCCTCGGCACTCTAAAGACCGCCGGCAAAAAGGTGGTCTTTTTATATTTATTCCAAAATGCAGCCTTGCAGAATTCGCGCAAATGTAACGCAAAATCGCCAAGGCCCTAAGTTTTAATGTTTTCTTTCCGGCTCTAAGTCTTTGCGTTAAAAAAATGGAAGAAAATTAACCGAAGAACGAAGATAGCAACTTGAGTTATTTATGCAATTAAAAATTGACAAACTCATCCGCAGCAAACGGAGAACGATCGCAATAATTATAGAACGTGACAGCGCGTTGACGGTCCGCGCGCCAATGCGAATTTCTCAAGCGCAGATCAATTCTTTTGTGCAGGAAAAATCGGACTGGATCACCCGCACGCGGGAGAGACTCAAACCCATTCCGCAGAATCCCGCGAGACAATACAAGGATGGCGAGACGTATTTATTCCTCGGTTTTTCCTTTGACCTGAAACTGGTGAGACCGCAACGCCCCTCTCTGCAGTTCGACAATGGCTTCACACTCAGTCACACCGCACAAAAGAGAGGCGCATCAACCTTCACACGCTGGTATAAAGAACGCGCTTATGAGATCATCTCTGAACGCGTTGAGAAATATGCAAAGCAATACAACTTCACACTCAGACAAGTAAAAATCACCTCTGCAAGAACACGCTGGGGATCATGCAGTCCAAATGGCACCCTTAATTTCGCATGGCGTCTGGTAATGGCCCCGCTGGACGTGATCGATTATGTCGTCGCGCATGAACTTGCTCACCTGCGCGTGAAAGACCATTCCATTAAATTCTGGAAGTCTGTCGAGGCTATTTATCCTGACTATAAAAAACAAAGGAAATGGTTGCGGGAAAATGGGGATATGCTAAATTTATAGCGTTCAATAAACCACAAATCAAAACTACATTGCCACAGGTTCTTTTTTTATCGCTTTCGCTTGTCTGGAAAGGAAGATAAAAGCATATAGGTGAGCGTAGATGAGGATGAGACAGAGGTCAACCTTATTTAGCCGAGCCAGTGTGCTTTGAAGGTTTTTTGGTTTCATATTTTCCACGCTGTTCCGAGAGGCGCAGACGGAGTTTGATGAATTCGAGGATATCCTGTTGTTCTTCGGGCGGGAGTTGGTAGGCGAGGTGGGTGATCTGACGGATGAGTTTTGTTTCGACGGGTTCGGGGGGAAGCAGGCCGGCGGCGCGATAGACTTCTTCGAGGGGGAGTTTGAAAGCTTTGGCAATCTTTTGAAGTGCGAACTCATCAGGCTGTTTTGACTTGTCACTTAGGTAATAACTAATAGATTGTCGCGTGAGACCCGAAGTGCGAGCGAGGTCAGATTGAGACCAGTCGTACTTACGCATTTGTTCAAGAAGCCAGTCTGAAAATTTAGTGTCCATAGTCTTTGTCATTTTGTCATAAAAGATGAAATAAGGTTATAACGAGCTTGTCATAACCCCTTGACACATTTTGTCATTTGCATATACTAAGGATTGTCAAAGCATTATGACATAATATAGCAAGATGTTTCGCGTGAGACGCTGGCAAGGGCGAAAGATTCCTGGGAGTCATGATGTATGTATACGCGTCATGACTCCTTTTTTAATTCAAACAGTAATCATTAAGTTGTTGATTTTCTTTGTGATCGATCTCGGTGTAAGGAAGGCAGTATGACTACTTCTGATAACCCGCAGCTCATCCCGCTCTT
>JAUYJO010000110.1 GCA_030700315.1 Gallionella sp. | reverse complement strand
TTGACGATAAGCGTGCCATGCCCATCAGCATCGATGCGTAAATGGATGCGAGACTTTTCAAAATCAGTTTCTCGTGTGTAATGATGGAGTCCCGCTGAAGGAACACCCACCAGGGAGGAGGATCGAAATACACTTTTCACTATCTTCCTCCGCCCGCACATGCACAAGCGCAGCCGGCACAAGCACATGCACAAGCACAGGAACGACCACCTCCACTGCGACCACCACGAGAACCATTGGAGGAGCGCTTGGGAGCAGGATTGGTCACATTCGTCACACGGCTGGTAAAGTCTGTGACGTTACCGATGACTTTCTGCGAGAAGGTTTGTACGCCAACGGCGACAGAGGCAGCGAAATCAGAGCCGGGTAAACGCGGGACTGAAGGTAAAGATGTTGAGGATGAACCTCCTGGAACGGAAGCAGGCCTCGAGTAGGTTGGATCGTAGCGTCCCCACCAAGTGGGAATAAAGACCGGGCCTCGAAATACACGCCGCGTGCGGTCGTCGTAATCCCTGTCCAGCATGGTCCATTCGAGATTCTGCTCGAAAAATTGCCCCTGCACATCGGGCGTATCCGCCTGCTCTACCTGCTGCCATGCCTTTTGCATGATGTTCTTGTAGTAGTTGATCGTTTCAAGGCGGCTGAAGCCTTTCATTTTTTCAGAAACGGAACGAACTAATTTAACGGTCATCTCTTGTAATAAATCTTTACGGTTTTTCGTATTACCTTCTTTGAAAGCCACCAGAAAATTCACTACATATTCATGCAAACCATCAGGCAGCGAGGGGGATATTTCCACTTTTAGCGGGTCGCGCGAGACCACTTGTGCGGCTTCTTTTTTGATCACTCCGAACAGGATCATGGTCATTGCCTTATCCAGGGATTCTCCCATGAGAATTGCGGCTTCGACCGCGGTGAGTCCGCGCTTAATGCCGTGCCCTTCAATGGAAATTCGCGGCGTCATGTATTGAAGTTTGCGGCGATTGCCCGCGATAATCGTAAGCAATGGAATGCCGAGGAACATGAAGCCAAAGAAACCAATACACAAGATGAAGAAGATGGTATCCGACGATCGGTATGTATTCGGAACACTCACTGTGACAATGCTATCTGCGGGGACATAGCTTTTCGGAAATGAGGCGCCAAATTTGTATTGTGTTTTCCCGTTTGCGCCGGGGTTGCGCCACGTATATGTTATACGTCCCTGCGAATCAAACGCAGTCTCCGGCTCAGATGGAAAACCGCTTGGCGCGGAATGCCACTTTGGTTCTTCGGGTTTTACCAAAGGCGGCAGATGATAGATAACTGTGATATCCGTGCTACCGGTGATCACATTGCTTTGAAAATACAGGGGGGTAAACACCGCGCTGGTATAATTTTCATCCTGATCATCCTTATACAAAACTTGCGAAATGCGACCAACGGAGACGTGTATTGTTCCCGTTTGCCCAGGCATAATCGCATACGGACCCATTTCTACAGCAAAGCCTTCCCCGCCCTTACCTTGATAATCTTTAGAGATCGAGAGGGGATTGCCATTGATGCTGGACTGGATGCTGTTGAAATCGAAATTACCGTTGGGCATACCTACATCCACAAAATCAATGGTATGCCCGCTAGGTTGTGTCGTGAACGTAAGGAGATAATCCAGGGCCATCGTTCCATCTGAGTTCCAGTAAACGTTGACGATCTC
>JAUYJO010000145.1 GCA_030700315.1 Gallionella sp. | reverse complement strand
TCACAGAGCGCGCGCCGAACGATTACATCAAGGCTGAGGCGGCCTATGAGTCCGGGTTGGTGTATCAGGCCCAGGGTCAAAATGAAGCGGCCTTGGAAAAGTTCCGTCTCGCAGTGGAAAATTATCCGTTATCCTATTATTCCTATCTCAGCCTGGTTGCGCTAATAGATGCCGGCGGGGCGGTCAGCGAATTGGATCGCGGTCTGGTGGATTATTTCGCCGGGCAATATGCAGTTGCCATCGCTGCCTTTGACCGCTATCTTGAATCCAACCCTGCGGACAACGACGGCACGGCTTATTATTACCGCGCGCTTTCAAGGCGTGACCTTGGTTTTAATGATGAAGCCTTACAGGATTACGAAACATTTATCGCAAACTATCCAACGCATCGAAACTGGGGAGATGCCTGGTGAGATAAAGCTTATATCGAATGGTCTCAAAAGGGAGAGTATTCCAAAGCTGCAGAGACCCTTTTGGAATTTGTTTCCATCACCCCAGGCAGCCCGCTTTCAACGGATTATTTAATGAGCGCGGCTCGTATCTACGAACGCGGCGGACAGTATGACAAAGCCGTGGAAACCTGGGCGCGTGTCGCGAACGAATATCCTGGTACTGCCCAGGCTTCCAATGCAGTCTATCTGATGGGCATCATTGATTATCGCCAGGGAGATTTCACTTCCGCATTGGATTCGTTCCATCGCAGTCTTGGTTTATCTGTCGCCGCAGAAGACCAGGCGCGCGCTTATTTATGGATCGGAAAAACACAACAAAAACTTGGGGACAACGAGGCCGCCTCGAATTCCTGGCGGACGGGTCAGGCACTTGATGCGGACGGCTATTACAGCGAACGTGCGCGGGATTTATTGATCGAACGCGAGCCACTTACTCCGCCCACATCAGTCAATCTAGGGTTCAATTTATCCAATGGCCGCGCTGATGCGGACACATGGATGCGAATCACTTTTGGAATCGGCACGGATGTGGACTTAAATGGACTTGGTCCGCTCAGCACGGATGGACGGGTGACA
>JAUYJO010000139.1 GCA_030700315.1 Gallionella sp. | reverse complement strand
TTCCGGTAGCCAGTCGCTCATCGAAGGCGGAAACAGGTAGTTCATGTCACGTTTGATCGGTTTGAGGCGGCTCATTGAATTGCTTTCAACTTATTGATTAACAAGCGCAATTATACCGCACCACAACTGTAATTAGTTGGTTTTTTTGCGATATTTTTTATCGTAGAAGCCAGACAGGCTGCTAGCAGCGGTTTGGTGGCAATAAATGAGCCATTTTTATTATTTCTCCCTGATTTTTATAGGGGTTTATGGGCAAACCTGACGCGGTGTCAATATGCGCTTACATTTCTATTTAGCGTTGACAGCTTGAGCCGGGCAACGGTGCTATCGGCTAAAATGCGCCGTGTAGTTTAGAGGATAGAGGATATGGATATGGTTCGCTACATTGCGTTGTTCGGTCTGCTGATGCTGCCGTTTTCCGTAGCTGCGGCTTCACCCGCCGGGCAGCTTACGCCGGGCACACCTTATTATTTCGATAGTTTCGACCCCGGACAGCGCCCTTGGACGCCGGGACAAGGCCTGAACATCGAGGAAGTTTTCAAAAATTATCAGTATTACGAAATTAGGCTTGGGCAGGACGGCAAAGAGATTACGGTCAATCACTACATCCGTGGCAGCAGTGCGGGCAGCGAAAAATATCAGGTATTGCCGGACGGCTCATTGCAAAAAAATGAACCCTGATTACCGATGGGCGCGCTGCGCAGCATGTGCATGCGGCGGCGGAAAATCGCCGGGTATGGCCTGCTGTTGTTAAACCCGTAGCTCATTAGAAAAAAATTCGTCACCTCGGCGCGCAGAATACGGTTCCCTCACCCATCCAGCCTTGGGCAGTCATTTGGGCATGAGCACTGCTGTCGGAGCTATAGCGGTGGTTGGAGTCGTTCTGTTGCCAACGCCCGTTGTAGGCGCGTGAAACGGGTACCGTGTCTGCGGTGCAGGCACCGTCCGCAGGCAGCCCGATGCTGAAGGCGATGCCTTCGTAGTACCAGCCGGGATCGGTTTTCACATTCGCGCATTCTGCGGAATCCGCAGTGTAGAAGTGCGAATTGGGGCCGACACCAGGCGTGCCATAGAAACGGCAGACTTGGCTCACGCCCGCAGGTGCGCCGCTGGTCGGGTAGGCATAGAAGGCGTAGCCGGTGCGAGCCCAGCCCGCGCCAGCCGCGCCACGATCTATGCCCTTCGCTTCGGCCGCATCGGCAGTGATGAAGTAATGCTGGAGTGTGGGGTGGTAAAACTCTACGGCGGTCACGTGTGCCGGTAAGGTGGCGGCAGTGTTGTAGACCCGCAACAGCGCCTCTTGCCCGTCGGCGGCATAAAGCCGCTGGCGCGAGGCATCGAAGGCGTATTGCGTGGACATCACCGAGGGCGACGTGCCGCGCGTCATCACTTCGAGCTCGGCCAGGGTATCGCGATTGAGCCGTGCCACCACATCGGTGCTCACGCCGTTCACGGTTTCGATGCCCGATGTCCAAAGCACGTTGGCGCTCTCGTCGAGGCCGATCACCCGCTCACCGCTGCCGAGCATTCTGCCGGTGGGCAGGCCGGTGCTGCCATCGAGTTCCATGGGGCCGGCGTAAACGCGATTCCTGCCGTTATCGACGAACAACTGATCGAATGAAGCGCCGATTGTCGGCATGCCGTTGAGCTGCCGGTCGAGCAGAAGCGCTGGTGTTGAGCCGCTGACATCCCACACCGTAAGATGCCTGGCGGGTTGCCAGTAGGCAAACAGGCGTCCGCTCGCCGGTACCACCCTCACTTGCAACTGCCCCGGTCCGCCGCCGGTATCGCCGCCCTCGAAACCGGGCACGGTGAGCGGGGTCAGCGCGGTCTGCTGCGCCAGGTCAACCACGGCAATCTGACCGAACTCGGGATAGGCCGCGTAGGCGCGCTGGCGCGTGCTGTCGATGGCCAGATCCGGCAGGCGATCGGTGGTTCCATCGACAAGGCCGATAGGTATCGTAGCGCTGAGCGATCTTCCGGCGCTCAGGTCGTATACCGAGAGCGTGCTATCCCATGCGTTCAACACGTAGAGCTCGTTGCCGCTGTCGCTGACGCGCATCGGTATCGGCCAGAAACCCGCGCTGAAGGTTTGCAGGCTGCTGGTCGAGGCGCGCCATTCCATAAGATAACTGCCGCCGAGGCGGCTGGTGATATAGACGTTCTCGCCGCCGCGCGCGAGCGCCACCATTTCCGCCGAATCGCCCAGGCGCAGGCCGCGCGAGTCGGCGCCGCCGCCGGACACGCTCCACACGGTAGAGGCATCGCTCTCGGGCAAATAGTAGCGATGATTGGCGCTGTTGTAGTTCAGGGTATGCGCCTTTCTGGCCAGCGGCAGATCGCGTGCCAGCGCATTCGTAGCGGCGTTGAACACCAGGAGATGATTGCCGCTTTCGGCCTGCGTGCCGTTGCCGGGCATGTCGATCACTAGCACCGCTACCTCATTGCGGTCCGGGTCATAGCTGATATCCTGTACGTCTTGCTCCTGCGGCAACGGCATTTGTCCGAGCAGGCTGCCGGCAGCGCTTACCGCCAGCACCTGCGTGCCGGCAACCACGAAAAAACGCTGCCCGCTGGAATCGTAAGCCATCTTGCGGGGTCGCTGGGTTGGCCCCAGGGTGAGTGTTATGGTTCCGGCAATAGCGCGTGTGTTCGGGTCAAATTTGTAAATGCGCAACCGCCCCGGTGTTCCGGCATCAAGCGCATAGACGCTGTCGCTGCGCTCGTCCCAGATCACTTGCGCGACACCGCTACCCATGGCATCGGTAGAATAGCTGAGCGAGAGATCGCCGCCGTTGAAGGCACTGAAAGCGGGCGAGCCTGACTGCACCATGTACACCAGGCCGCGACGCGAATCTGCTACCGGCTTGGCCAAGGTCATCGGTACGGCAACCGGCCCGATCAGTGCGCCGGAAGCGAGATCGATGCCCCGTAGCGTGTTGCCTGCGGTATCGTAGACATAGAGGCGATGGGCAACGCTATCGACCTCCAGATTTTTCAGCGCGAAACCGCTGATGCCGGTATCGTAGTTACGCGTCCAGGTTTCGCTTGCGCCATCGAGCACGCCGAGATTGGATGATACGATGCCCGCGACGTAGACCAGATTGCGCGTGGCATCCACCGTAGCGCCATGGAGCTTCAACACGTTTTCATCGAGCGGCTGCGCCTGCCGCTCGCGCAGATTGACGGTGTCGATGAGTTGGAGCGCGGCTTGCGCCGGCAAGGCGCAGCATGCCCACGTCAATATCAGGGTGAGCACTCGGGTGGTAACGGCGGTTTTCATGATCTCGACTCCGATGAAGACAGTGCGGTATTAAAGTATACCGCAGGCCTGCCCGGCTTCCGGTCTTGATGCGTTAGCGCGAGTTGCGTATAGTGACCATCTTGTGTTTTTTGCCCGGTTACCCGTGCTTTTTGCCTGTGGGTAGCCGCAACGCCGTCGCGGCCCATCTTTCATTTTCGCAAAAATTGCATCTCGGGTTGATTGGCGTCGGTTGCCGGGGCGCGATATTTTTCACCAGCGGCACTGCGCCGCATACAACAGGAGCTAATCTGGAATCATGTCAGGACACCCTACAGAAATTAAATTGCATCAACAATCCCGCCTGCTCGAAATCGCGTTCGACGACGGCGCGCACTATCAAATGCCCTACGAATTTTTGCGCGTACATTCACCCTCGGCAGAAGTGAGGGGGCATGGACACGGCCAGGAGACCTTGCAGGTGGGCAAAAAAGAAGTGGGGGTGGTCGAAGTTGCCCCGGTGGGCAGTTATGCGATGAAAATTGTATATGACGATGGGCATGACTCCGGTCTTTACACCTGGGAATATCTTGACGAGCTGGGCCGGCATCAGGCCGAATTGTGGCAAAACTATCTGGAGAAACTGGAGGCTGCGGGAGCAAGCCGTGAACCCGGTGATGCGCCTGAACCGCAGAGTGGCTGCGGGGGTGGCGGCTGCGGACATCACTGAGCGGTGTCACCATTAACGTGAAACAACATCGATCCCCTGCTCCCCCTTGATAGGTGAAGAGGGGGGGGTCGGAGTGCCGCACGGGGCAATCTCACGGAACGCTTCATGGTCAGGGGCGACCTCTGCCATGCTCGTTAGTGCAAGGGGTTCTTTGTTACGCAAAATTGCCTGCCTATCCCGATGCGATTCAATTCTTCAATTCCGGCAGGCTGCCGGTCATTGGGTTAAAATACGCGAGTGTGCGGGCTCTGGCCAACTTTAGAATCCAACCTTAATTTTTATACAATTTCAGGAGTGAATAATGAGTATTAGCGAAGCCGATGTGCAAGGCGCATTGAAGAATCTGATCGACCCGAACACCAAGAAGGATTTTGCCAGCGGCAAATCCATGAAGAACGTCAAAATCGACGGCAACAACGTGTCGCTGGATATTTTGCTGGGCTACCCGGCAAAGAGCGTGGTGGGGGAAATTCGCGCCATGATCGAAGCGCACCTCAAGGCGGCATTGCCGGGCAGCAGCGTCAGCGTCAACGTGACCAGCAAAGTGGTGCAGCACACGGTGCAGCATGGCGCGAAACTGGTGGATGGCGTGAAAAATATCATTGCGGTGGCGAGCGGCAAGGGCGGGGTGGGCAAGTCCACCACCGCGGTCAATATTGCCTTGGCACTGTCTGCCGAAGGCGCGCGCGTCGGCATGCTGGATGCCGATATTTACGGCCCTTCGCAACCGACCATGCTGGGCATTACCGGCCAGCCCAATACGGTCGGCGGCCAGTTCATGGAGCCGATGACCAACCACGGCTTGCAGGCGATGTCCATCGGCTTTCTGATCGGCAGCGACGATACACCGATGATCTGGCGCGGCCCGATGGTGGTGCAGGCGCTGGATCAATTGTTGCGCCAGACAAAATGGGATGACCTGGATTATTTGATCGTGGATCTGCCGCCCGGCACCGGCGACATCCAGCTTTCATTGGCCCAGCAAGTGCCGGTTACCGGCGCGGTGATCGTGACCACGCCGCAGGACATTGCGCTGATGGACGCGCGCAAGGGGCTCAAGATGTTCGAAAAAGTTGGCATCAAGATCGTCGGCATCGTGGAAAACATGAGCACGCATATTTGTTCCAAATGCGGGCATGAGGAACATATTTTCGGATCGGGCGGCGGCGAGAAGATGTGCGCCGACTACAACACCGAGCTGCTCGGCAGCCTGCCGCTGGATATCCGCATCCGCGAGCAGACCGATTCCGGCACGCCGACGGTTGTCGCCGATCCCGACGGCAATGTCGCGAAGGCGTATAAACAGATTGCGCGCCGCATCGCGGTCAAAGTCGCGGAAATGGCGCAGAACCGCAGTGCCGTATTCCCGAAAGTGGTCGTGGAAAACACCTGATAGGAGAGTATCGAGCGATAAACCGCAAGCAGCATTTACGGTTTACCGCTCTAAAAATATGGCCTTGAATAGCGAAAAATCATCCCTGGCATCGTTGGAGCTATTGGAGCCCGGCAAGCAATTTTCGGAGCGCCGCCAGCAGGCTGCGGGGGCGAACCCTGATCGACGCCAGCGCCCCCAGTCAGACTCAGCATCTTCGGATCGGATCGCGGCCATGCTCGAGAAAGCGCAAATGTTCAAGGATCTCGAATGGGCGCTAATCGAGGCGCTGTCCGGTTATGTCCAGATTTATCGCGCTCACCCAGGGGCAGTTTTGTTCCGCGAAGGCGACAAGGGGGATTTCATGTGCATCGTCCTTGAGGGCAAACTCGAAGTTCACAAGGAAGACAATCGGCGCATCGACAAAACTGTTTCTACAGTATTTCCCGGACGCAGCTTGGGCGAAATGACCATCGTGGACGGTGAGCCGCGCTCCGCGACTGCAGTGGCCGTTGTGCAGTCGACCCTGGCGGTGCTGACGCAGGAGAATTTTATGCTGATCATGCGTGACAAGCCTGCGCTCTCGGCAAAGCTGCTGTTTAAAATCGCGCAGCTGCTCAGCCAGCGCCTGCGCCTGACCAGCGGGATTCTTGTAGATTATCTGGAAAACTGATTCTGTTTAAGGAAGCGCGGATTTATTCCGCGTTTCCCTATAGTCGTCGCACGCGTGCTAAAAGAGCGCGGCGAAGCGCCGGGGCTGGTTCATGTTATTTCTGCAATGGAAGCCTGTACGGCCTATGTCCCATGGCACGACAAGTGGATCCACAAGACGTTTTTGCGCGCAACCTCCGGGAAATTCTGCATTACTATTGTGGGATGCCCATGATAATTACGGTAACGATACAATCATGCGGTGGAATCAACATACACCTCCAAACAGAAGACCTCTCCCCAAGCCGGTGTTGATTACCCGCGCAACTATGCCGAGTTTATGCGCAAGGCGAACGGCATCCAGCATTATCTGATAATGGATCTGGAAATCGTCTTGCTCAGCATCACCGTCTGGCTGACTTTTTTGATTGCGCCCTGGGTGGCGCAACGGCTGGGCAAGATCGGCATCAATGTGTTTACCCGCTTGATGGGGCTGATACTTGCCGCGATCGCGGTGGAGTTTATCGCCAGCGGCATGCGCGGCCTGTTTCCGGCGCTCGGTTAACCGGGACGATCAGGATCAGTCCCAACAAAAGGATAAGGCAAAAATACACACGCCTATAAACGGAAAGAGTTCCATGTCGAAAACAATGTGCAAAACGAAAGAGGCGGAACAACGTGCTAAAAAACAGGCCGACCCTAAGTTTGTCTGCGCCAAATGCGGCAAAAAGGTGAATAAAGAAAAATACGTCTGTAAGCCTGAAAAATTACATAACTAATGTGGTCAGCAACAAAATAGCTCCAGGATGCCCGCATGGAAGTGAAAAAGATCAATTCGGGTAAGTTGCGCGCCATCGGCTACGATGCGCGCGCCCGGATGCTGCAGGTCCGACTCGACGACGGCAGCACGCTAACGAATCGCTACGCAAGTTCCATGTTGCTGCCCCCGCAGGCAAGAACCCGCTTGACGAGTTGTTCAGAAAATCCTGAGAATCTAATGAACCAGCATCGCATTAGTTTTTCCAAATGAAAAACACGCAGTTGCCAACAGTCGAGTTGCATTCATTCGCACCTGCAAAACCTGAATACGGCGCGCACTGTAATGGTTGCGGGGTGTGCTGTGCGCTGGAGCCGTGCCCGGTCGCGCATGTCTTCCTGTTTCAGATCAAGGGCAAGTGCCGTGCGCTATTGTGGCAGGATGACGCAAACCGTTATGTGTGCGGCATGGTCGTTTGCCCGGATCGATATGTGCGCCTGATCCCGCATGCTCTGCGGGAGCGCAGCGGAAGATTTTTTGCCTCGCGCATCGCGGCCGGAGCGGGATGTGACTTCGCGGCCGAATTGGACGATATGCCCGAGAGCACACCAAGTACGGCGTCAGGCACAAACCGACCGTGCGCCTGATAAAAATGTGTGCGGCAAGGCGAACCCGGTTGATCAGTCGGTAGCGGGTGGCAACTCATCGGCCAGCATCTTGCACAATGACTTTTCTTCCCGGCTCAATGCGCTGCGCGCGATCGTTGCAAACAGTTCCTGTATTTCATCGAGACTGAACACGGACAGCAGGCGGTTGGCAATATCGGTTTGCAACGGGGCCATGCGTGATTGCCCGTCCGGCAGGGTATAACAGAATCCGGCGAGCCGCTTGAGTCCGCCCTCATCTTGCGCGAGCAGATCCGATTGTTCGCCCTGTAGCTTGTCGTAGCGCTCTTCGAGCGCGTCTTCCATGTCATCGCCAATATCCTCCGGGACTGCCACCACCATACCCATGGGATCATCGCGCAATGTGCTGGCTATACCCAGACTCGCGGCATATTCCACGAATTCGTTTTGCAGAGATGCATCGAAGAAGATGTATTCAATCATGGCGCGGTGGCGATTGGTTGGCGATGGCGTGCATCATGCAGGATACGCGCCGCCCAATCAATCACCCGAAATGACGAATTGAACTGCGCTAATGGGATCGGCATTGCAATTGCACTTTCGCTATGTAGCGCACCTGCTGTTGAACCGCCGGTGGTTAATGAACCAGCCCAATAGTGATTATCGCTTCATAAGCCCCTTTTTTGCCATGGCTCTTAGAAAAAGCCTGCTTCGGCAATGTTGCCATAGCCATATTAACTTGATCGTCCAATCCAGAGCTGATCAAGAAAAACTTGTCGCGCGTATCCGGCTCATCCGGATTGTCATGCATATGGGCAAATACATGAATTTGATAATGCGAAGCAAAAAAGGAGTCTGGGTACTTTACGCTGACCTCGATATCTTTTTTTGGTGCCCTGCCCCCTGAGTTAATCCTGATTTCATACGGCAAGCGCGGCTCTGTGGCGTTGGCCTGAAAAATATTCTGAACTGAAGGCGACGCAGAAACGGATATCCTGACATCCCGAGTGCCCTCAAAAGTGCCGGCAGGAAATATGACCGAGGCATAGCCGTCAAGATCGACCGCCCCGCCAATAGGCGGTATTTTGGCGGTTACCGCCTGCTCTTTCAGGCTCATTATGGTTACGATAACCGGTGCAGTGGCTTCGCCTGCCAATTCGACAGAAATTTTATTTTGCTTTTGCAGTTTGATGGGTTTCGTAAGCATCTTGTACTGCTGGCCAAGCTCATCGACCGAAAAAATACGCTTCCCGTTTATGTTGATTGCGCCGCTCCCCAATTTAGGTTCACTGCCCGTTTTGCTTTGTATCGAAATGAAATACTTCTGGCTGACATCCTCAACAGAAAAATTTTTAACTACTCGCTGCGTTTTGCCACTCCCGCTGAAAAATAATTCCGGGCCAAAGACAAGTGAATGCCCATAGGCGCAAGAAACGAGTCCAACGCAGAAAAACAGCGACAGTGCAGCAGAAATCATAGGATTGAAAACCATTCTCATGATCCGGATCCCCTTGAAGAGATTGATTCAGAACGCCCCTTGCAATATACACGTAAAGGGAACCTTAATCCCAGATAATCCATTTGGACGTAGGTCGGGCTTCAGCCCGACATGTCGGGTTAAAACCCGACCTACAACCCATTGATTTTGCAATGCCTCAAGAGCTAATGGATTATCTGGGTTAATAGAAGCTCCAACCCGGACAGGCATTCTGGGCTATTAAGTTTTACATAAATGAAGACAGCGCGCAAAACTAAAAAATCTGCCATTCCGCGCAAATAAATAGGGGGCATCTATTATTCGCATCCTGTCATACGAAGGCGCACACCATTTCGTTGGCTGCAAGAACATGCCGAACGAATGGCGTTTATCTGCGTCACCGAAGGGGTACAAACATGGCTATAATCTGGCGACAACAATTTGTTGAGGGAACCCGCTCGTGATGCCAGCTTCAACCATGCCGCTGCCCATAGACATCGCGCTGGGGGTGATTGTGTATTGGTTGTTGCTGGGCTTGGCTGGCCTGCTGGCGCAAAACAGCCGCGTTATCACGCGGTTCATTTTTCCCGCAGGCGCGCTGGGCGCCCTGGTTCTCGCGGTTGCCGCCTTGTCGAGTTTGGGGGGTGCCGTTAACGTCGCGGTGCTGCCGCTCGGGCTGCCCGATCTGCCTTTTCATCTGCGCCTGGATGCATTGTCCGCCTTCTTCATGCTGCTGCTAGGTGCGGCGGCTGTAGGTATCTCGCTTTATTCGGCGGGGTATTTCCGCTCGATGGAGGAGGGCGCGCTGGGGTTGCTGTGCTTCGAATACCATGTCTTTCTTGCCGCGATGGCGATGGTATTCATGGCGGATGATGCCTACCTGTTCATGGTGGCGTGGGAAACCATGGCGCTGTCCTCCTACTTTCTGGTTACCACCGACCACAAGGTGGCGGAAACCCGCCGCGCCGGTTTTCTCTATCTGCTCATCGCCCATGTCGGTGCAATCGCCATCCTGATGTGTTTCGGCGTGATGCAGAGCGGGCATGGCGATTACACCTTTGATGCGATGCGCGAATCAAACCTGACCGCCTTCTGGGCCAGCGTGACTTTCCTGCTGGCGCTGTTCGGCTTCGGCGCCAAGGCGGGCATTCTGCCGCTGCATGCCTGGCTGCCGGAAGCGCATCCCGCCGCGCCCTCGCCGGTTTCGGCGATGATGAGCGGCATCATGCTGAAAACCGCCATTTACGGGATTCTGCGCGTCAGTTTCGATCTGCTCGATGTGCAATTGTGGTGGTGGGGCGCGCTGGCGCTGACGCTCGGCCTGGTCACCGCGCTGTTCGGCGTGCTGTTCGCCGCGGTGCAGACCGACATGAAACGCCTGCTCGCCTATTCCTCGATCGAAAATATCGGCGTTATCCTGGCCGGCATCGGCCTCGCCATCGTTTTCCATTCTTTCCAGAAAGAAGCGATGGCGGCATTGGCGCTGACAGCCGCGTTGTACCACTCGCTTAACCATGCCTTCATGAAAGGCTTGCTGTTCCTCGGCACCGGTTCGGTGTTGCACGCCACCGGCGAACGCAACCTGGGCAAACTGGGCGGGCTTATCCACCGTATGCCGAAACTGGCATTGCTGGTGCTGGTCGGCGTCCTCGCGCTGGCCGGCTTGCCGCCGCTGAACGGCTTCGTTTCCGAATGGCTTCTGTTGCAGGCGTTCCTGCTGTCGCCGGGTTTGCCGCATTCCTACCTCAACATGCTGATTCCGATTGCCGCCGCCGCGCTGGCGCTGGCCGCGGCACTGGCCGCTTATGTCATGGTCAAGTTCTATGGGATCATCTTTCTCGGCCAGCCGCGCGAGAAAACCGTGGTCGAGCAGGCACACGACATCGGCATTTGGGAGCGTGCCGGGCTGATCTGGCTCGCCTTGGGCTGCGTCCTGCTGGGGGCGTTTCCGGTGTTCTTCATCCTGCATATCGATTTTGTCACCCAACAGCTGGTCGGCCAAACGCTGGGCGATAGTGCCGCGCAGACCGGCTGGATGTGGCTCACCCCGATCCAGCCGGAACGCGCCAGCTACAATCCGCTGATTCTGCTTGCGATCGTTGCGGCTGGTGTGCTGGCCACCACCTATGCGGTGAAAAAGTTTTATCATGGCCGCCTGCGCCGAGGCCCGGCCTGGGATTGCGGCTACCCGGAACAGACTGCGCGGATGCAGGATAGCGCCGAGGGTTTCGGTCAGCCGATCCGGCAGATTTTCGAACTGTTCTTCGGCATCACCCGCAAAGTGCCCGACCCGTTCGACAAAAAACCGCACTACCACGGCGAGACCCGCGACCTGTTGTGGGAGTGGTGCTATCTGCCGGTTGCGCGTCTGACCGAAAAACTTTCCGCGCTGACCGGCAAGCTGCAGCATGGCCGCATCAACATTTACCTGCTGTACAGCTTTGTCACCCTGCTCGCGCTGCTGGCGTTTATCCGATGAACGGCATACTTATACAACTCTTGCAGAATGCGCTGGTGGTGCTGATCGCACCGCTGCTGCTGGGCTGGATCAACCAGTGCCGCGCCTGGCTGCAAAACCGCAGCGGTGCCGGCGTGCTGCAACCCTACCGCAACCTGATCAAGCTGTTCCACAAGGACGCGGTGCTGGCGCACAACGCCTCGCCGCTGTTTCTTTTCATGCCTTATATCCTGTTCGTCACCATGTGGCTGGCGGCTGCGCTGGTGCCGGTCATCGCGACGGATCTGCCGCTTTCCCCGGCGGTGGACGTGATCGCTTTAGTGGGTATTTTCGCGCTGGCGCGGGTGTTCATCTCGCTCGCGGCCATGGATATCGGCACCTCGTTCGGCACGCTCGGCGCGCGCCGCGAAATGCTGGTCGGCTTTCTCGCCGAACCGGCGCTGCTGATGGTGTTTTTCACCGCCGCCATGATCAGCCAGTCCACCTCGCTGGTCACGATCGTCGAAACTCTGGCGCACAAGCAATTCATGATTTATCCGAGCTTGGCATTCGCCGCAGTTGCTTTTGTCATGGTGCTGCTGGCGGAGAACGCGCGCATCCCGGTGGATAATCCCGCCACCCACCTCGAACTGACCATGATCCACGAGGCGATGATCATGGAATATTCTGCCCGCCATCTCGCCCTGGTCGAATGGGCGAGCGCGCTCAAATTGCTGGCCTACTTCACCATCGGCTTCGCCCTGTTTCTGCCTTGGGGCATCGCCGAAACGGGCAATCTGAATGCACTACCGCTGGCGCTGGTGGCCTTGTTTCTTAAGCTGGCGGCTGCGGGCGCGGGCCTCGCGCTGCTCGAAACCGTCTCCGCAAAAATGCGCATTTTCCGCGTGCCGGAATTCATGGGCACCGCCTTTCTGCTGGCGGTGTTGGGCATGTTGATCCATTTCCTATTGGGGAGCTGATATGGGCACCTCTCAAAATCCAAATTTCATCCCAACTGCGGCGTTGCGAAAAAAATTTCTCGCTTACATATTGTCCATATGCGGCGCGGCGAAATTTTTTTCGCGCCTTGCATTTGGGCGAAATTTGAATTTTTATAGGCACCCATAATGGCGAATTTATCCGGCCCGCTGATCAACCTGTTCGCCGCCTTGCTGCTGCTGATCGCCTTCGCGATGCTGTCGCAGCGGCGGATATTGTCGCTGATCAACCTGTTCGCGCTGCAAGGGCTGGTGTTGTCGGCCAGCACGGCGGTCGTGGCCTGGTCTTCGCACCAGACCCACCTTTATTATTCGGCGGCGCTGACGCTGGTGCTGAAAGTGATTGTCCTGCCGCTGATCCTGCACCGCCTGATCCGCAAGCTGAACGTCAAATGGGATGTCGAGACGCTGTTCAATATTCCCACCACCATGCTGATCGGCATCGCGCTGGTGGTGTTCGCCTTCAACCTGGCGGCGCCGATTTCGCAGCTATCCGGCACGATCACCAAGGGCACGCTGGGGATCGCCATGGCGTGCGTACTGTTGTCGTTCCTGATGATGATCACGCGCAGCAAAGCGGTGCCGCAGGTGATCGGTTTCCTCGCGATGGAAAACGGCCTGTTCTTCGCCGCCACCAGCGCGACATACGGCATGCCGATGGTGGTGGAGCTAGGCATCGCGCTCGATGTGCTGGTCGGCATGGTCATTCTGGGCATCTTCTTCTTCCAGATCCGCGAGACTTTCGACAGCCTGGACTTGAAGCACATGGAAAAACTCAGGGAAGAGTGACGTGGAAATTTTCTGGATACTGGCGTTCCCGTTGATTGGCGGCTTGCTGCTGGCGCTGTTCGGCTGCCGTTCGTTCGCGCCGGAACTGAATTCCGCCATGAGCTTCGGTACGTTCGTGGCCTCGGTATTCCTCACCGCCCGCGTCATCACCGACGGGCCGCTCACCGCGATGAACGAACAGTTTTTTGTCGACTCCTTCAACGTCTTCCTGGTGGCGCTCACCGCCTTCGTCGCCTTCACCACCGCGCTGTTCTCGCGTCCCTACATGCGCATCGAGCAGGCGCACGGCAAGCTCACCGTCAACATGCTGCGTCTCTACCACAGCATGTATCAGTTGTTCACCTTCACCATGCTGCTGGTATTGCTGACCAACAATATGGGCATCATGTGGGTGGCGATGGAGGCGGCCACGCTGACCACCGTGCTGCTGGTCTCGCTGTACCGCACCCCCGCCAGCCTGGAAGCGTCCTGGAAATATTTCATCCTGTGCGGCGTGGGACTCGCCCAGGCGTTGTTCGGCACCATCCTGCTGTATTTCGCGGCGGAAAAAGTGCTGGGCGCGGGCGGCACCGCGCTGTTGTGGACGCATCTCGACAGCGTCAAGACCGAGCTCGAACCGACCGTGCTGTCGCTCGCCTTCGTCTTTCTGCTGGTGGGCTACGGCACCAAGGTCGGCCTGGCGCCGCTGCATAGCTGGCTGCCCGATGCCCATGCCGAAGGTCCCACACCGGTTTCAGCGGTGCTGTCCGGGCTGCTGCTCAATGTTGCGCTGTACGTCGTGGTGCGCTCCAAAGTGCTGGTCGATGGCGCGCTTGGCACGCATTTTGCGGGGGACTTGATGATGGGCTTTGGGCTGCTGAGCGTGGTCATGGCCGCGTTTTTTCTGTCGCGCCAGAAGGACGTCAAGCGCATGTTCGCCTATTCCTCGATCGAGCACATGGGGCTGGTCACTTTCGCCTTCGGCATGGGCGGCGCGGTGGCCACTTTCGCCGGAATGCTGCACATGACAGTGCATTCGCTGACCAAGTCGGCTATTTTCTTCGCCGTCGGCCACGCCACACAAAAATCCGGCACCCAGTTGATGGAAAACATTCGAGGGCTGATCAAGACCAGTCCGACTATAGGCTGGGGACTGATGATCGGCACGCTGGCCATCCTCGGTATGCCGCCGTTCGGTGTGTTTGCCAGCGAGTTTTTGATTATCACCACCGCGATGCATACTTATCCGTGGACCACGCCGTTCCTGCTGATCGCGTTGGGCGTGGCCTTCGCCGCGATTTTCGGCAGGGTGCAGGGCATGGTGTTCGGCGAAACCAGCGGCAAACGTCTGCCGCATTCGCCCGCGCTGGTGCCGGTGTTCGTGCATCTGCTACTGGTATTGCTGCTCGGCTTGTACATCCCGCCTTATCTGGCGGATTGGTACAGGCAGGCGGCGGCGTTGATCGGGTAAAGAATCACATGACTAGAACCGTAGCCCGGATGTAGCGAGAGCGGAATCCGGGGGCATCTTCTCCATCCCCGGATTACACTGCGTTTCATCCGGGCTACTTGTTTGATTCCGGCTTGGCCGGCTTAAGGAATAGATTTAAAGACTTATGAAACTGGACGAGTTCACCGCAACATTCAACAAACTGCCCGGCGCGATGCCGATCTGGCACGGCACGGTGGATGCCGCTCAATTCCGCAACCTGTGCGAACAGGTGAAGCACGACGGCGGCAAGCTGGTGGCGCTATGGGGTAGCGATGAAAGCCCATGCGATGGGGGGTATGCGCTGCATGTCTCGCTGGTTGCCGCACCCGGTATGCTCTGTCTGTCCCTGCCGGTGAAAGCGGAGCGCCCTGCCTATCCCGATATCAGCGACATTTTTTTTGGCGCCAGCCGGATGCAGCGCGCCGTCGCCGATCTGCTCGGCATACATGCCAGCGGCGCGGACGATCAGCGCAAATGGCTACGCCATGCTTCCTGGCCGGGCAACGTGCATCCGCTGCGCAAAAACTTTGACGGCAACACGGTATTCCCGACGGAAGCCGACGCTTACCCCTTCGTGCCCGTCAGCGGCGAAGGGGTGCATGAAATTGCAGTTGGCCCGGTACATGCGGGCACGATCGAGCCGGGGCACTTCCGTTTTTCGGTCATCGGCGAGCGTGTGCTGCGCCTCGAAGAGCGTCTTGGCTACAAGCACAAAGGCATCGAAAAGCGCTTCGAAAGCCTGAATCTGGAACAGGGCGCAAAGCTTGCCGGGCGGATCAGCGGCGACAGCACCGTGGCCTATGCGTGGGCTTACGCCCAAGCGGTGGAAAGCGTCACCGGCGCTGTGCCGCCGCCCCGTGCCCTGGCGTTGCGCGCTGTGCTGCTCGAACTGGAGCGCATCCACAACCACCTCGGCGACCTCGGCTATCTCGGCAACGACGCGGCACTGTCGTTCGGCTTCGCCCAGTTCTGGATACTCAAGGAAAACGTGCTGCGGATGAACGCCGAACTGTTCGGCCACCGCTACCTGATGGACAAAATAGCGCCCGGCGGCGTCGCCTGCGATTTGGATCAGCAGGGTATGGAGCGAATTTTGCAGTTGCTCAGCCACCTCGAACAGGAAGTCAAAACGCTGAAGGATATCTACGACGAGCATGCCGGTGTGCAGGATCGCTTCCTCACTACCGGCAGGGTCATGCCCGACCTGGCGGCGCAACTGGGTTTGACCGGTTTGCCGGGGCGGGCGAGCGGCCAGGCGTGGGACGTGCGCGCCCAGTTTCCCTGCGCTCCCTACGATCAACTGGAAGTGCGCATGGCGACCCATCGCAATGGCGATGTCGCGGCACGGGTCATCGTGCGCTTCGAAGAGATCATGGAATCGATGCGTTTGATCCGGCTGATCCTGGCAAAATTTCCGGCGGGAGAATTGCGCGCAACAGTGGCCGATGCGCCGGAAAATGCACTGGGCATCGGCTGGGTGGAAGGCTGGCGCGGCGAAATTCTGGTCGCGCTGCATACCGGCAAAAACAACAGCATCCACAGGTTGCATCCGCACGACCCGTCGTGGCAGAACTGGCCGGTGCTGGAGCACGCGATCATCGGCAACATCGTGCCGGATTTCCCGCTGATCAACAAATCGTTCAATCTGAGCTACGCCGGACAGGACTTGTAACCATGTACCAGATCATCAGACAAATCCTGAAAACCGGCATCAAGACCGAAACGCCGCCGCAGGCAAACGATGCGCTGCGCGTCGAGGCACAGCGTTTGCAGAAAGAAATATTGGGTCATATAGGTCGCGCGCTGACCATCCGCCATGTCGATGCGGGTTCCTGCAACGGCTGCGATCTGGAGATTCATGCCCTCAACAACGCCTACTACAACATCGAAGGGCTAGGCATCAAGTTTGTCGCCAGCCCGCGCCACGCGGATATGCTGCTGGTGACCGGCCCGGTTTCACGGCACATGGAGGTCGCACTCAAACGCACCTACGATGCCGTCCCCGAACCCAAGCTGGTAGTCGCCGTCGGCGACTGCGGCTGCGGTGGTGGCATCTTTTGCACCGAAAGCGTTGGCGAGAACTACGCCAGTTGCGGCAAAGTTTCCAACGTGATCCCGGTGGATGTCGCGGTGCCCGGCTGCCCGCCCACGCCGATTGCGCTCCTGCGGGGCATACTCACCGCCATCACGGGCGGCACCAGATCCGACTAACTGGGTATCTCTTTCACCCAAGCAAAACCAAGGAGCGCTGCGATCAAAGGCAACGCGGCTACCTGTGGGCAGACAAAGGCGATAAAAACCAGAATATTAGCGCTGGAGATCGGGGATCGCACCATTTTAAGGGCTCGTTTTCCACTTTTTCCAGAAACCTTCCGTTACTTGGGCGAAGAAAATACCCAGTTACCGTAAAAAGGCTGTAAGCCATTTATCGGTTGCAATGCCAGCGATTCAATGTCAAAGCGGGTAGAATAAAAAACTAGGCGGCCTTGCGGATAAGAGTACTCTGCCGCAAGTACGCCCGAAACCAAACGGATTCCTTGAACAAATGCGCAATCAAAATATTCTGGCCGTGGGCTGCGCCGGCTACATCGGCTCTCGTATGGTCAAATATCTGCTGGATGCTGCCCATCGGGTAGTGACACTGGGTAGTTTGGTGAGCGGTCACCGTAGCGCGGGGCTGGGCGGCACGTTCATTCATGCCGACCTCGCATCGCGGAGCCAGCTCGCCGATCTGTTCCAGACCCATCGATTCGATTGCGTTATGCACTTTGCCTCCTTTATCCAGGCTGGCGAATCGGTATGTGACCCTACCAGGTATTACCGCCACAACGTCGCAAACACCCAGAACCTGCTTGATGCCATGGCGGAGCACAGTATCCGCAATCTCATTTTTTCGTCTACCGCCACAATTTTCGGCGAACCCCGCCACACGCCCATCGATGAGGCGCACCCCAATGAACCCATCAACCCCTATGGGCGCAGCAAACTCATGGTCGAGAACATGCTTGCCGACTATGGTCTCGCCTACGGGTTGAAATCGGTCTGCCTGCGCTTTTCAATGCCGCGCCCACCCCGGCGGACTCCTGGGAGAACGCCACGACCCCGAGACGCATCTCGTTCCCCTGGCTTTGCAAGTGGCATCGAGGCGGCGTGCGACCATCTGGATTTTTGGCGATGATTACCCTACGCCGGATGGCATCTGCATTCGCGATTACGTCCACGTCACGGACCTTTGACAGGCCCACCTGCTGGTCATGCAACACCTGTTCGACGGCGGCGACAGCGATGCCTACAACCTTGGCAACGGGGCAGGTTTTTCGGTACTCGAAGCCATCGAGTCGGCTCGTAAAGTCACCGGGAAGGAGATTTTCATAGACCATGCGCCCCGGCGCGAAGGCGATCAGGCCATTCTTGTGGCGGACGCTGCCCGTGCCCGCCAAAGCCTGAATTGGCTACCACGCTACGCCGATCTGGATGTCATCGTGGCGCATGCCTGGCGGTGGGAGCTCAACCATGACAAACAGTTATCTGCGGCATGATTCGATATCCTTTCTTGGCACTATCAGATGAAAAATAATCCATGACGGCCTTTCAGAAAATCCGCTTCATTCTCACCCCTGCTGAGCGCAAAGGTATGTTGATCTTGATGTACCTTACAGTCATCGGTACTGTGTTGGAAACGATGGGGGTTGGAGCGCTGTTTCCGGTTATGATCCTCCTGGTGCAGGACGATCTGCCCGCCCGCTATCCGCAAATCCAACCCTTATTTGAATATTTTGGCAACCCCAATCAGGTCCAGTTGATTTGGGTTTCCATGTTTTGCCTCGTCGGTATTTATCTGTTCAAAAATATTTTTTCCATTTTTTTCACCTGGCAGAACTTTAGTTTCACATCCAGAGTGCAGGTAGAGCTCTCACAAAGGCTTTTTACCGCTTATATGCGCCAGCCGTACACCTTTCATTTACAGCGCAACTCGGCGCGGTTGACGCACAACATTACCCAGGGTGGTGTTGTAGTCGGGGCGATTACCAACAGCTTATTGATCGTATCGGAAGGGTTGGTTCTGCTTGGCATTGTCGCTTTGCTGCTGATGGTTGAACCTCTCGGAGCATTGATTGTAATGATTGTATTTGCGACCGCCTCCTGGGGTTTTTACTATGCTACACGCGCCCACCTGTCCAGATGGGGTAAGGCGCGCCTGCATCACGACAGGCTGAAAGGTCAGCATATGTCGCAGGGTTTTGGCGGCGTAAAGGACGTGAAGCTGCTCGGTCGCGAAAACAGCTTTTTGGCGCATTATTATTTGCACAATACAAAAAGCGCACAAATAGTGAAGTTTCAGAACCTGCTGCAGCAAATCCCCCGCATGTGGCTGGAGCTTTTAACTGTGACGGGTTTGGCGCTATTGGTATTGAGCATTCTTGGGCAAGGGCACAGTACGGACAGGATTGTGCCCACGCTGGGGCTATTCGCCGCTGCGGCCTTTCGCTTAATGCCATCGGTAAACCGGTTGTTGAGTGCGGTACAGTCGCTGCGCTTTGTCATGCCGGCCATCGATCTGGTGCATGAGGAAGCCAAACTTATCGCGGCCAGCGCAGGCGCTGCTAATGAAAATAGCGCGTGCTCCCCACCCGTTTTCAAAACGGAAATTTGCATGAGCAATATTGATTATGTTTACCCCGGCGCGACAACTCATGCACTTAACCAACTGTCAATCACTATCAAAAAAGGCGAATCCGTGGGTTTCGTCGGCTCCAGCGGCTCGGGTAAAAGCACCCTGGTTGACGTTATTTTGGGGCTGCTGCCACCGACAGCCGGACAGGTAACGGTGGATGGATCAGACATCCAAAAAAATCTGCGCGCCTGGCAGAACCAGATCGGCTATGTGCCACAATCTATCTATTTGACAGACGACACACTCAAACGCAACGTGGCTTTTGGCCTGCCCAACGAAGAGATTGATGAAGCCGCCCTAAAGCGCGCCATCCGGAACGCGCAACTGGAAGAGTTTGTCGCCGGCCTGCCGAATGGCCTTGAAACCGTGGTGGGTGAGCGTGGGGTCAGGCTTTCGGGCGGCCAGCGTCAGCGCATCGGCATCGCACGGGCGTTATACCATGACCCTTCAGTGCTGGTTCTTGACGAAGCCACCAGCGCACTTGATACTGACACCGAAAGCGGCGTGATGCAGGCTGTCACATCACTGCGTGGCAGCAAGACCATTCTGATTGTCGCACACCGCCTTTCAACCGTTGCGCACTGTGACAGGCTTTATCGGCTGGAACATGGCATGGTAGTGGCGGAAGGCACCCCAGCAGAATTGTTATCTGCCAAAGGGGATATTGCCTCGTTGTCCTGACTAATTTTTGCGGAGTTATGCACCATGAGAACAAAAAAATCATGTTAACGAACTCATCCATTCTTATCACTGGCGGAACCGGGTCTTTCGGCCACACCTTTGTCACCCTGACGCTGGCCAAATACAATCCGCGCCGCCTGGTGATTTTTTCGCGCGACGAAATGAAGCAGTGGGAAATGGCCAAGCTGTACAGCGACGACAAGCGCGTGCGTTTTTTTATCGGCGATGTGCGTGACAAGGATCGGCTTGCGCGCGCGCTTCATGGTGTTGACTACGTCGTTCACGCAGCAGCCACCAAGATTGTTCCCACGGCGGAATACAACCCTTTCGAGTGCGTCAAAACCAACATCATTGGAGCGATGAATCTGATTGACGCCTGTATCGACAAAGGGGTCAAACGAGTGGTCGCCCTTTCCACGGACAAAGCCAGCAGCCCGGCCAATCTTTATGGCGCCACCAAACTGGCATCGGACAAGCTGTTTGTCGCCGGCAACGCTTACGCCGGCGGCCACAATACACGCTTTGGCGTAGTGCGCTACGGCAACGTCATGGGTTCGCGCGGCTCGGTGATCCCTTTCTTCATGTCCATTGCGGGCAAAGGGGTGCTGCCAATCACCGATGCGCGCATGACACGATTCATGATCACCCTGGAGCAGGGCGTGGAATTAGTCTGGCATGCTTTTGACGACATGGTCGGCGGCGAAATCTATGTGAGGAAAATCCCCTCGATGAAATTGACCGATATCGCTGCTGCCGTTGCGCCGGCAGCGCGCCTTGACATTATCGGCATCCGCCCCGGAGAAAAATTGCACGAACAAATGATAGGTTACGAAGATGCATCGCACACTTACGAATATGACGACCACTATAAAATTCTGCCCGCGATTCACAGTTGGAGCAGAGACCCCGCACGCATAAAAAATGGCCGCCAGGTCACGCCCGATTTTACCTACCGTTCCGACAACAATTCCGAATGGATGGATGTCGGCACCCTGCGATCATGGATAGAACACAATCGCGACAAGACGGGGAAGTTCTGACGCAAATGATTCCCTACGGTCGCCAGGACATTTCTGAAGCCGATATTCAGGCAGTGGTGGATGTCCTGCGCTCGGATTTTCTCACCCAAGGCCCTTTTGCACCCGCCTTCGAAAAATCTATAGCCCAATACTGTGGCGCTGGGCATGCAGTAGCAGTTAACAGCGCTACTTCAGCCCTGCATATCGCCTGTCTGGCGCTGGGTGTCGGGGAAAACGACATCGTATGGACCAGCCCGATCACCTTCGTTGCGAGCGCCAATTGCGCTTTATATTGCGGAGCAAAAATCGATTTCGTGGATATTGATCCGCGAACATGCAACATCAGCGTGGAACGATTGGCTGAAAAGCTCGAACAGGCGAACCATGCAGGAAAACTGCCCAAGGTAGTTATCCCGATCCACATGTGCGGGCACCCTTGCGATATGGCAGGCATATACGCTCTCAGCCAGCGCTATGGCTTCAAGATTATCGAGGATGCATCGCATGCCATTGGCGGCAAATACCGTAACGAGCCGATCGGAAGCTGCCGCTATAGCAGTATCACCGTCTTCAGTTTTCATCCGGTCAAGATCGTCACCACCGGAGAAGGCGGTATGGCGCTGACCAATGATGCACATCTGGCCCGGCTCATGCAATTGCTGCGCAGCCACGGCATTACCCGCGAGGCGGGCGAAATGACCCATGCTCCAGACGGCCCTTGGTACTATCAGCAAATCGAACTCGGATTCAATTACCGCATGACTGATTTGCAAGCCGCGCTAGGATTAAGCCAGATGCGGCGACTGGATGAATTCGTCGCCAAACGACATGCTGTCGCTAAGCGCTATGATGATCTATTGGCAAAACTCCCGCTGACAACTCCCCGGCAGAATCCGGACAGTTATTCCGGTTCGCACCTATATGTGATTCGCCTTAGAATTGACCAAATTCGCAAAACTCATCGCAAAGTCTTTGAATCGTTAAGGGAGGCGGCCATCGGAGTTAATCTGCACTACATCCCTGTGTACCGGCAGCCGTTTTACGAAAAACTTGGCTTCAAAACAGGGTACTGCCCTGAAGCGGAGCGTTATTACGGCGAAGCAATGAGCTTACCAATTTACCCGGCTTTAACAGAAGCGCAGCAAGATCAAGTAGCGCATGCACTGGACAAAGCATTAACAGGAAACGGCAAATGAAAATATTGGTCACCGGCTGTGCCGGGTTTATCGGAATGCACACCTGTAAGCGCTTGCTTGCACGAGGTGACGAGGTGGTGGGGATAGACAATCTAAATGACTACTACGATGTTCAACTTAAAAAAGACCGCCTAGCGCAACTGTCCCCATTCGAGTCGTTTTCATTTTCCGAGCTGGACATGACGGATCGAGACGGAGTGTCAACTTTATTTGCAGGTCATCATTTTCAGCGCGTCATCCATCTGGCTGCCCAGCCTGGGGTACGTTATTCCATAAAAAAACCGCATGCCTATATTCAAAGCAACCTTGTAGGGTTTGCCAATATTCTGGAAGGCTGCCGGCATCACAAAATCGAGCATCTTGTCTTTGCCAGCAGCTCCAGTGTTTATGGCGCGAACACTGCCATACCTTTTTCGACAAATCAGAATGTGGATCACCCCGTCAGCTTATATGCAGCCACCAAGAAGGCCGGCGAGTTGATCACGCATTCCTATAGCCACCTTTATGGACTGCCCGCCACCTGCTTGCGGCTCTTCACTGTCTATGGCCCATGGGGAAGACCTGACATGTCCCCTTCACTGTTTGCCAAGTCGATTCTCGAAGGGAAGCCGATTGATGTGTTTAACCATGGGAAAATGCAGCGCGATTTTACCTATATTGACGACATCGTCGAAGGGGTGGTGCGTGTAACTGACAGGCCGGCAACACCGGACCCTGTTTTCGATACGGCCAATCCTGACCCATCCACCAGCTATGCACCTTATCGTGTGTACAACATAGGCAATCACCAGCCGGTCGAGTTGATGACGTTTATCGAGACGCTAGAAAATGCGTTGGGGAAAAAAGCGATCAAGAATTTGCTACCCATGCAGGCAGGCGACGTAGTTGCCACATTCGCGGAAACCAGCAAATTGCGCGATGAATTCGGGTTCACACCTGTCACTTCGCTTCAGAAGGGTGTGGGTGAGTTTGTCAAGTGGTATATCAATTACCATGATCCAAAGTAACAAATGAAAATCGCCATTATTCCCGCACGCGGCGGCAGCAAGCGCATCCCGCGCAAAAACATAAAGCATTTTTGTGGCAAGCCGATGATTGCCTGGCCGATTGAGGCGGCAAAGATATCCGGTCTGTTCGACCATATCATCGTCTCCACCGATGACGCCGAGATCGCTGAAGTGGCCAAGCAGTGGGGCGCAGAAGTGCCGTTCATGCGGCCAGCCGAATTGTCGGATGATTATGTTGGCACAGGCGCAGTGGTTAAACACGCGGCCGAATGGGCCATAAACAATCTCGGAGAAGTTGCGTTCGTTTGCACCATTTACGCCACGGCGCCGTTCATAAAACCCGCTGACCTGGATAGGGGGCTGGCGCTATTGTGTGAAAGCGATGCCCAGATTGTATTCACGGTGACAAGTTTTCCCTTCCCGATACAGCGTGCGGTCAAGATTGATGGGAACGGAAGAGTTGCAATGTTCCAGCCGGAGCATTATTCATCTCGGTCACAGGACCTGGAGCCCGCCTACCATGATGCCGGCCAATTCTACTGGGCAAGAATCAGCACCGTCCTGAATCAAGTATCAGCATTCTCATCTGATGCCATACCGCTGATTCTTCCCAGGCATCAGGTCCAGGATATTGACACCATCGAAGACTGGCAGCGCGCCGAGCTGATGTTTGAGGCGCTGCATATCCCCTTCGGCAATATTGCCCCTTATCCCGGCGAACAAGCTTTTAGCTGCCGCCCAGAGGATGGGGATAAGGAAATACCCGCAAACCCCACAATAAAAAGGGGGCAGCATCATGGCCCGATTGTAGCGGCAGCCAATGGCTTTGACGTAATTGAGTGCGCATCTTGCGGGTTCAGGCATATTGTCCCTATCCCCACCGAAGAGGAGCTGGAAAAGACATACCGGCACGACTACTACACCCAAGAGAAGCCTCTCTACCTAGAACGGTATAGTGAGGATATTGACTGGTGGAACATGACCTATACCGAGCGCTATGAAACGCTGGAGCAGCATTTGCCCCCCGGCAGGAGGCGCATGCTGGACATCGGTTCGGGGCCAGGGCTTTTTCTGCTCAATGGGCAGAACCGTGGCTGGCAGGTCAAGGGAATAGAGCCATCTTTGCAGGCGATAGAACACAGCTGGGGCATGGGGCTGGATGTAGCGCAGGGATATTTCTCGGAAGAAACAGCTTCCGGGCTGGGGACTTTCGATGCCATCAACATGAGCCTGGTGCTGGAGCATATCCCTGAACCGGCGGCCTTGCTAACCCTTGCACATGGGCAACTGGATGCGGGCGGCTTGCTCTGTGTTGTGGTCCCCAACGATTTCAACCCGTTCCAGCTGGTAGCACGCGACCACCTAGACTTCAAGCCCTGGTGGGTCGCCCCTCCCCACCACATCAATTATTTCAATTTCAACTCGCTCCAGAAACTTATGGAACGATGCGGGTTTGAGGTGGTGCAGAAAGAAACTACCTTCCCGATTGATATGTTTCTGCTGATGGGGGATAACTACATTGGCAATGACGAGCTGGGGCGTGCCTGTCATGGACGGCGGAAAGCATTGGAACTAAATTTAACAAATGCCGGAATGGGCGCAGTAAAGAAAAGCTTGTTTCAGCACCTTGCCAGCATTGGGATCGGGCGCGAAGTAATACTTTTTGCAAGAAAAAAGGTGGGGAATGAAAACCGACTTTATTTGTAATGTATGCGGCGTCGACCATGGCAAGCTAATCTATGAGCAGAAGTTGCCTGACTTGAACTATGACGCTAACCCGATGAGGTTGGAGGAGTTGCAAATTGACTACTGGCTGTGCGGGAATTGTGGTTCAGTCGCACAATTTCCACTGCCAACTGTCGAGGTCATAAGCAACTACTACAAGACCATCTTAACACCGCTGGTGGAGATGGAGAATTATGCGGCATATAAAGACCAGGTTTTTAATGATCGATTTGATTTTCTGCTGGATGTAACGCAGCTACCGTCTCGCAGCAAAGTGCTTGAGGTAGGGTGTGCGAATGCCAGCTTCCTGAATAGATTTGCAGAGAAAGGCTTTGATGTTGCCGGTATTGAGCCATCGGAAACAGCAAGTGAGATTGCTCGTAATCGCCATGGTGCGCAGATTGTAACCGGGACAATTGAAAATCTTGATATTACGCAACTTGAAAACAAGTTTGATCTGGCTTTATCGATGCATACTTTAGAGCATGTGCTCAACCCGCAATTTTTTGTCGGCCAAATCGTTAAATGCATAAAACCAGGTGGATGGCTATATCTCGAAGTGCCCGATAACAGCAAGGTGCCGGGCGACTCAATGCTGGCGTGGGGCGATCAGGTCAGCGGGGTGCACATCACGCACTTTACATCTCAAGGGCTCATTCTTCTGTTAATGAAAGCGGGCCTATCCATTCATACCATGGATAGCACAGGCAAGTTCCGCTACCCATCCTTTCGTATTTTTGCCAGGAAATTAAGCGCGGCAGAAGACGGCAGCGTGGCATTCATGTCTGCCGTTGATTATCAGGAAAGCATATACAAGCTGGCCGGGAAGCGCCTTTTAAAAATAATTTCCGAGAATCCGGGTGCGGTATTGTGGGGGGCCGGTTCTGACCTATACCAGGTTGTTACCAACACTCCTGAATTAAGGCAATTTGAACTCGCGCTGGTAGACAGAAGCCCAAAGAAAATTGGGAAATATTTCCTTGGCTACAAAGTAACCGACCCCAAAGAACTTAAGGATGTGAGTTTAATAATTGCAACACCTGCATCCTCTCTGCTGCGCGGCTCAATTGAAAAGGATGTAAAAATTCAATTCCCCAATGCCTCTATAGAGCGTTTGTTTCCATGACGGCGCGGCTCATCGTAAATGACGAGCTGGAGTGTTTCTGCCCGGCAATGGGGAATGCGGCTGCGAATTTGTGAAGCATTTGAAGTTTGCATCGGGCGTTATGTGCTGCCCTGACTGCTGGTGTGATGAAAACCATGCTTATTGCGATAGATAAATGATGGCCAATCAGGCGTTGCGAAAAAAAATAATATTTGACGGTGCCTATGGGATCAGGAGTTTCGGTGACGACGCTCCATTAATAGTCCTAGTGGAATTGCTACGCCAGCGGCTTGGTGAGATTGATGGTGTGGTCGTGAACAGGCATATGCAGGATTATGATTATTCGGATTACGGCCTTAGATCCATCTGTGGCATCGAATATCAAACCAAGGAACAGGCGATAGGCAAGTGGTTTCGCGGATTTAACCCGAACGACGAACGGGATGATTTATGCCGGCTTTATCAAGAGATCGAATCCAGTGATCTGTTGGTGCTTGGAGCCGGCAATTTCCTGGTGGATTACAGCATTGATATTTTGAAAGGGTCTATTCCAAGATTTCTTGTTATGTCCCTGATGGCCGAAATGACGGGAACGCCCATATTCTGGTTTGGCATGTCAGTCGGGCCGTTGAACACAAAAATCGGAAGGGATATGTCGAGGCTGGCGGCACGCATGGCCACCGTGATTACCGTTCGTGATGAGAAAAGTATTACCGAGCTCAATCGGTTAGGGGTGGAGAAGGAAATCTTTCTTCTACCGGACGCCGCGTTAGGTTTGAGGTTCCCGGCAAAGGGGCATGGCATGAAATTCCCGGCATATCGCAATGCACATTCAGGCGGCGATCCGGTTATCGCCGTATCTGTGCGATCCATGCCGAGCGGTGCCGGATTGTCCACAGATGACTATATTAAGTTGATGTCTGAGACATGCAATTGCCTGATAGAAAAATATCGCTGCAATGTGTTATTCATACCGCAATGTCCCTACGAATTTGGGAATCATGCTGAAGATGATAGAAATATTGCAGCCGAGGTAATTAAACGCTCCGGAAAAAAGGAAAAACTTTTTTCGGTCGAAGAAAAAATGAATGCTTATGATTGCCTCTCGCTGTATGAGAGAGCCATGGGCGCTGTCTGTACAAGGCTGCATGGGAATGTTTTTTCGATCAGGCATGGGGTGCCGACAGTAGGGCTGAATTACAATCCTAAAGTTCTGGAGTTCTATAAGTGGCTCGGCTGCGAAGAGTACGCCATGGAGCTTGGAAATCTCAGCGAGACCAGGATTGTTAGTGCGCTGGATGATGCGCTCAGAAAGAGAAATGTTTTTGCTGAAAATGCGGAAAAAATCATGAGCGACGGTGTTCACGCCCTGGGAAAATATGCGGATCACGCAATTACCGCCATGGCGCATAAAAAATCCTGGTTAACGTCGGCCACTTGATTTGACAGCAATGAAGAAAATTTTAATTTTAGGTGCGGGCCTGGAGCAATCCCTGGCGATACGCGAGGCCAGGGAGTTGGGTTATTTTGTAATTGCCTGCGATGAGAATCCGCGCGCGGTTGGCTTTGCCAATGCCGATATATCGCATGTCATTGATATACAGAACGAGCGTGAAGTAACAAGAGTGGCGAGAGAATGTTCGGTGGGTGGCGTGTTTGCACATGCTGTTGAAATCCCGCATATCGTTGCAAATGTTGCGACAAAGCTTGGCTTGCCATGTGTGCCGCCCGATGTTGCAGTCAAAGCAACAAACAAGAAATTAAGAATCGCCCACCTGAAAAACAGCGGTATTCCTTGCGCAAATTTCAGGCCGGTTGCGGCAGAGGAACAGCTTGAGAGCGCTGCAGAAGAACTTGGCTTTCCACTGATCATCAAACCTGTCGATAATGCCGGGTCGCGCGGTGTAAGCCTTGTCTTTAATAAGGCCGAACTTGCCGGCGCCTACGCCGAAGCCACCAGGTATTCCAGGGCAGGAGATGTCTTGCTGGAAGAGCGCTTGTCCGGCCCCGAAATTAGCACAGAGTCAGTAATATACAAGGACAAGATTTACACCTTTGCTTTTGCTGACCGTAACTATGCCAGGCCAGAATTTTTCTCACCCTATTTCATTGAGGACGGAATTAATTTTCCAAGCATACTGCCCGCTGATATTCAGAAGGCAGTATATGATTTGGTTGAAAAGACAATACGTGTTCTAGGTATCAATTTCGGGGCGGCAAAGGGCGACATCATTATTGACCGGGGTGTCCCAAAGGTTATCGAAATGGCTGCAAGAACTTCCGGTGGTTGGTTCGGAGCGGGCAGCATTCCTGCCGCAACCGGAGTGAACATGCTGAAGCCTCTATTGCAGATGGCGGTGGGCGATGAGCCTGACCTGGATTCTCTCAAGCCGACAAGAAACCTGGGGTGCGCGCAGCGCTATATTATTCCGACGGAAAGTGGCGTTGTACGGTCCATAACGGGAGTTGAAGAAGCACAGGCAATGCCCGGCGTAGTGATGTCAACCATGTTTCTGCCAAAGATTGGCTCCACTCTCAGGCGGGCCACCAACCATGCCGAGAGGTATGGGCAGATTATATGCACGGGGAGCACTAGGGAAGAAGCCATGCAGCGGTGCGAAGATGCGATAAGAAAAATCAGGATAGAGCTCAATGAACGGTAATGTACAAAAAATAAATGTCCTGATTATCGGGGCGGGGCATTACTCCACTGGCACAACCTCACTGACGGGACATAAGTCTACAGACAAGGATCTGGGCGTATTGCTGCCCTCTGTGCTGGCGCTGAAGCAAGAAGGGCTTGTCGGCGAGATAGGGCTGGTGGCCACGGATGGCGCCAGAATCTCAAAGGTTCGCCGCGATTGGATTTCGCGGGGAGGGCAATTTTTCCCATCCGTTTATTTTGAATGCTACCCCGCTGAAGGCGTCGTTAATACGGAAGCATATGTTGACGCGTTAAAGAACATGCCCAGGCCGTGTGCTGCTCTCATCGCAGTGCCGGATCATTTGCACAAAACGATCATGATGGCCTGCATTGCCGAAGGTGTTCATTTTCTGGTTGTTAAACCGGCAGTAACAAACCTGCGCGACCTCCATGATGTGCTTGATGCCATTGGCCGGAAACAGGTGTTTGGCATGGTTGATTACCACAAGGTATTTGATGAGGCCAATATCCTGCTCAGTGCCGAGTATCAGCAGGGATGTTACGGCAAGTTGCAGCATGCAACTTCGTTGATGACCCAGCGCCGCGACATGCTCGACATCTATTCCCGCCAGCTTGCATCGAATGCCGCCACCAATATTAATCACTATCTTGGCTCACACTATATTCACATGGTCGGCTTTATCACGGGCGCAAAAGTTCTTGATGTTCGCGCCACCGCCCAATTTGGTGTGGCGGAGAAGATGCTGAATAAGAATGGCATCGCCGACCTGATTGAGACGCAGATCCGTTGGCAGGACAAGAGCGGGGGCGTGTTTACAAGCTATCACATTTCGGGGTGGAGTGATCCTTCGGAAACTGAATCCATGACCTATCAAGAACTTCATTTGATTTGCGAGAAAGGCCACGTTGACTCAGACCAGCGCTATCGCGGGTTCAGGAAAGTGATATCCGGAGAGGGGTACTCGGCATTAAACCCCTATTTTTTCAATCTGACGAAGGACCCGCTGGGCCGGCTTGGATTGAATACCAAATACGGCTTCATCAGCATCCGGGCCTTTCTGGAAAGTTGCATTGGATTCATTCAGGGAATCATCACACTGCCAGAGCTGGATGAAAGGCTGCCCACGTTAAGAGAATCCGCCTCCGTTACAGCTGCTCTTGAGGCAGCGGATTTGAGCCTGGCCAATGATTCGCGTGTGGTTGTAGTTCAACATGATGGCGACCGCTACAGCCTTGAGATATAAAAATGACAAAACCTTGCCAGTTCATTGCCGAAGTTTCGAGTAATCATCAGCGTGATTTGTCACGGTCTTTTGAATTCATCGAGGCAGCGGCTCGCACCGGATGCTCTGCCTTGAAGTTCCAGCTCTTCAAGATGGAGCAATTGTTCTCCCCCGAAATCCTGGAGCGCTCCGAGAAGCACCGCAAGCGCAAGGAATGGGAGTTGCCGCTGGAATTCGTTCCGAAACTTGCACAACGCTGCCGGGAGGTGGGGATCGAATTTTCCTGCACCCCGTTTTATATGGAAGCAGTTTCTGAGCTGGAGCCTTATGTGGATTTTTACAAAATTGCTTCTTACGAATTGCTCTGGGATGACCTGCTGGCCGCTTGCGCCCGCACCGGGAAACCGGTCATTCTTTCTACCGGAATGGCCACGATTGACGAGATCCGGCATGCGGTTGCAGCGCTTCGGCGGAACGGTTGCAATGCGCCTGTCCTGCTGCATTGCACCTCG
The DNA here is from genome assembly GCA_030700315.1 of Gallionella sp. Classification (GTDB taxonomy): domain Bacteria; phylum Pseudomonadota; class Gammaproteobacteria; order Burkholderiales; family Gallionellaceae; genus Gallionella. The sequence continues at coordinate 15,621 of JAUYJO010000139.1, read as the reverse complement.
GCCTACCCCACGCCCTATGCTGAGGCCAACCTTGCCGCGATTGAAACCATACGGCAGGCAACCGGCTGCGAGGCAGGGTGGTCTGATCATACGGTGGAGCCCGGTGTTATCCATCGGGCGATTCATCGCTGGGGTGCCAGGGTAATTGAATTTCATCTTGATCTGGATGGCAAGGGAGAAGAATTTGCGGCGGGGCATTGCTGGCTGCCGGATCAGATCGGCGCCGTGATTCGCGATGTGGAAAGAGGGGTTGCGGCCGATGGCAATGGCATCAAGGAACCCGTACCCTCCGAATTGCCTGACCGCATGTGGCGCGCAGACCCGTCCGATGGATTGCGCCCGATGAAAGAGATTCGCGCACAGTGGAAGGGATCGAATTGAGATCGGTTAGTCTGGCATGAATGCCTTGATTGTCTGTCATGCGGGTGCGGGGCTGGGGCTGGGGCACTTGACCCGCTCCCTTGTGGCGGCTCGCGCTTTACAGCAGGAGCTTGGCGTCAATGTGTACCTGCTGATCCAGGGCGATCCCGTGCAACGCGCCGACTTGGCGGGGTTTGAGCATCGATTTCTGGGGCTTGAGGAAAGCCTGGATAGCGCAATTCGCCAACAGGCCCGGCATGTTGACACGCAGGTTGTGATTCTTGATTTGCATCCGCGCCTGGTGTCTGCTGGCATGGACGCTCTCTTGAAGACGCTGCGGCAGGACGGATGCAAAATCATCGGTGTGGATGGTCTTGTCAGCCACCGCAGTCATCTCGATCTAATTTTTATTCCATCGTTTCATTTCTCGTCCCCGGCGAACCTGGCCGGTGCCGCCACGATCCTGTTTGGATGGGACTGTTTTTTGCTCAAGGTGAAACACCCTGCCGTCAACTGGAAGCCCGGCAGGCAAGTTCTTGCCTTGTCCGGAGGAGGCGATGCGACAGGCCTAGGCAAGACCCTGCCGACGTTACTCGATGCGGCGCTGTCTGCCGATACCGAACTGCACTGGGTTACCGGCCCTTACGCGCAGCAACCGGTTTCGCCACCTTCTCCACGGATTTCGATGTTGAATCATCAATCGCCCTCTGGCCTGGATGACCTGATGGCGAACGCAAACTATGCCATGACAGTTTACGGCGTGAGTTTTTTTGAGTTGCTTTATTATGGCGTGCCTACGGTCGTATTTTCCCCATACGGCGGCAAGGATGACGCAGAACTGAACGCAATTGCGGCAGAGGGTGTTGCACGGGTGGCGAGGGATGAGGTGGATGCGGTGATTAAACTGAAAGAATTGATGGCGGATGATAATTTGGCGGCTTCGCTCTCGCGGTATGCGAGACAGAAACTGTCTGTTTCCGGCGGGCATAAATTTGCGCGGGCGGTAGCGGAGTTGGTGACTTGAGCTATGACACAGGGTTATTTGATCTTTCACCTTAATCTGGCGTTTTCTTCGATCAAGGCGGAGGCGCGGCCCGAGGTAATCAGCAAGTGCTATTGGCCGCTGCTGGATTTGGCCGAGCGCACTGGCATTCCCATCGGGATTGAGCTGACCGGCTGGACGCTGCAACAGATTGCCTCGCTGGATCAAGCGTGGTTGGAACGCTTTCGCCGGATGCTTGAACGCCGCCAGTGTGAGCTGATCGGTAGCGGATGGTCGCAGATTATCGGGCCACTGGTTCCTTACGAGGTGAATCGCTGGAACCAGTGGCTGGGGATGGATGCTTACCGGCAGATGCTGGGGGTGACACCCCGGCTTGTGCTGGTGAACGAGATGGCTTTCTCGACCGGCATGTTGGATGTGTATGCGGAGGCCGGTTACGAAGGCATAGTCATGGATCGGGACAACGTGCGCCTGGCTCTTGGGCTGGGTCATGCCCCGCTCGCGGCAACTCCGACACATGCTCTGGGATGCGGCGACCGGGCATTGCCCGTGTTGTGGTCAGATTCGATTTTGTTTCAGCGCTTGCAGCGGGTCGTGCATGGCGATATTCCTGTCACCGAATATATGGCATACGTGAAGCAGCGTGCAGGCCGGGATCATGCTGCGCTGCCTATCTACTGCAACGACGCGGAAATATTCGACTACCGGCCAGGCAGATTTACCACTGAATCGCGCTTGCACCCGGAAGGCGAGTGGGAACGATTTAATCGGGTCTGCACCCTGTTACAGGAAGACCTTGGGCTTAACTGGCTGAGTCCTAGTGAGGCGCTTGAAATTCAGGCGGCCTCGCCCAGCCCCAATATCCGGCATCTAACTTCCGTGAGCCAGCCGGTTCCCGTTAAAAAACAGGCAAAGTACAACATCAACCGCTGGGCAGTGACGGGCAGGGACGATTTGTGGCTGAACACCCTTTGCCACCGAATGCACCAAACGTTATCGCCGAGGGGTGATGCGCCGGACAATGACTGGCGGGAGCTCTGCGAACTGTGGGCAAGCGATCTGCGCACCCACATCACCGCCGATCGATGGGATGAAACAATAAACCGTATCGCCCAGGCAATCCACCGCCTCGGCATGGAAGTATTGAAGCCTGGCAGCGTCAAAAGGGTGGCGTCTAATCCCCCGCTGTGCGAAAACAGCCTGCCGGAGGGCGTTCAGATTATTCAGGATGAGGAAGGAATTTTCTGGACGGTCAAAACGCCCAATGTTCATCTTGTCCTGAATATACGACGGGGTTTGGCAATTGTGGCGCTGGCATTCAAATCGCATCGCTTTGAGCCTGTTGTTGGCACATTGCCGCAAGGCTATTTCAGCACCATCGAGCTCGGCGCGGATTTCTATTGCGGCGGCATACTCGTTGAAGTGCCGGGTGAGCGTAGCCGCGTGACTGATCTTGAATGGGTAACCCCAAAAATCCAGCAGCAAGGCACCGGGCTCTTGATCAGCGCCATGATCCCATTGGCTCATGGCGCTCTGGAAAAGACCATTACTATTGATATTGCAACCGAACGGGTAAAGCTGACCTACGATTTCCAGCAGTTTGATCGCCCATTGGGAACTGTGCGCGTTGGAATTATCACGCTTCTCCCCGAAGCTTTTTCGCTGCCGCTGGCAGTGCGATGTGTAAATGGCGGCAAGGAAACAGAATTGTTCCCGCTCGATCATGAGGTAAACCATGGACACGCCGCATCGACCCTAGTTTCAAGCACAGCCGCTTTTGGCGCAACAAATGGGCGCATGATGATTGAAGATGCTGCAAATAGAAAGCTGGTTTTTTCCTGGAACCCCGCCGATTGCGCGGCTATTCCCATGCTGAAACATCAACGGGCGGGAGATCGCCATTTAACCCGGCTTTCTTTCTCCTTGTGCGAATTGGATGACACGGCGCGCGCGGGTGGCAGGCTGATGCCGTTTTCTGTAGAGTTGAGTTCGGAATAAATGCCGGTTCCGTTTGAAATTTGCCGAGGTAACGATGGCGAGAGAAATGGCTTATGAAAACTGATCCAGATGATCCTTTGAATTCTGATGTCACTGAGCTTGGGTGCCTGATTCTCGGTATGCGCACTGCTTATGCACGTAAAGAGAACGCCATGGCGTATGCCAGACAAACAACTGGCGCGTTGCGCAACTCATCTGTCGCTACACTGATCGCATATGATCTGCAGGCCGGGAGGTATATTGCCGCTGCGCGCGCCAATCCAGAGGGGCGGGTGCGCTGGTGTGGCCAGTTGTCAGAAATTCTGAACACGTATATCACTGAACAGAGCTCGGTTCTTGAAGTGGGCTGCGGCGAGGCTACCACATTGGCAGGAGTGCTGAAGCGACTGAATAATACGCCCAGACATGCGTTCGGTTTCGATATCAGTTGGTCGCGTTGCGCCGAAGGGCTGGGGTGGCTGTCGGAACACAATGCCTCTGCAAGACTCTTCGTGGCCGATCTTTTCAATATCCCGCTGGAGGATGCAAGTATCGACGTTGTTTACACCTCACACTCCCTTGAACCGAATGGAGGGCAGGAAGAAGATGCGATCCGCGAGTTGATGCGAGTCGCCCGCCGTGCAGTGATCCTGTTTGAGCCAATATATGAATTAGCAGATATGGAAGCGCAAGCCCGGATGCGCGCTCATGGCTACGTGCGGGGGCTCAAGGAAACAGCCGAACGCTTGGGGGCGAAGGTTTCCGATTATCGTCTGCTTGCTTACACCGCCAATGCGCTCAATCCAAGCGGATTGGTTTTAATCGAGAAAGAACCCAGCACGAGTACGGGGAAGCCAACATGGCGTTGTCCTCTGACACACATGCCACTCAATGATCTGGGTGATGTGTTCGCGTCGGCGCAATCTGGCCTGGTTTACCCTGCGCTGCGTGGAATTCCGATGTTGAGGTCGGAGCATGGAATTGTCGCTTCAAAAATAATCGGGCGATAATGAACGGCCTGAATTTACCATCGCGAAACTATGATGCCAGAGGTGGCCTGTATGGCGCACAGATGGTTGCTGCGAAGTATTGTGGGTTATCGGCTCCACCCTGGAAAGCCGAAGGCGAATGGCAGCACGGATGGATAGTTAAGGAAAGAAATATACATCCCGAGTCTGTTGTTGGTTACGATGGCAAGTCATTCGGGCGCAGGGGAAAAGTGAAATTCTTCGTAGCGCGGGAAGATCAGGCGTCATACCTTAGGTCGTGCGGATATAAGCATGTAGTAGCAATAGGCTTGCCTGTTGTTTATTTGCCCTCTAACCAATTGAACAGAATGGCGGGCAGTTTGCTCGTCATGCCTGTGCATTCGCTTCCGGGCACCACCGAACAATGGAATGACGATGCTTACGTCGAATACATCAGGTTCATTTCCCATCATTTTTCAAAAATTGTTGTTTGCATTCACAGCGCATGCTTGGCTAAAGATAATTGGAGTGCATTTACCAAAGCCGGTTTCGAAGTGGTGAGCGGTGCCGAGGTGAAAGACGCAAACAGTTTGCAAAGAATGGCTGATTTGTTTTCTCAGTTTGAATATGTAACAACAAACGAGTTTGGCTCACAAGTAGCTTATGCGAACTATTTCGGTTGCAAGGTTTCAGTATCAGGACCACGTGTAGAGTTCCGTAAAGAAGACTACGCAAATTTATCTTTATATAAAAACGTTCCCGAATTGCTGGATATTGCGGCGGATAGAAAATCAAATGGTTATATGTTTGAAACTTATAAGCAGTTCGCTGTAAACCCTTGGCAGGCGAACGCTCATCAGGAGTGGGCCGCTTGTGAGCTGGGTGAACAAAACAAAAAAACGCCTACAGAGTTGAGACGGCTGTTTGGCTGGAATTTTCAAGGTTGGCTGCGGAGGGTGCGGGGTGAGCTTTCTCGGAAAATTGGCATTTTGCGTAAGGCGTTATTATTCAGCCTCCTGTGTTGCAGGAATGTATTGGGATTGTCCCTGCGTTCGTTATATCGCAGATTCAAGTAAATCATGCCCAAAAATATAATCGGGTCTGCCATGCTGTGAACAAAAAATATCAAATCCGAATTTAAAGAGGTTTTGTTACCTGACATCTGGAGAGAAAATGAGATTACTGAAGCAACCTGTTCAGTCTATCCTTAGGGCTGTTGGCCTCGGGATGAGGAAAGCTCCGGCAAAACACCAAGTTCGAATGCCGGCAGAGCTAAGCAAAGAAGAGCAAGAAATAGTTTTATACGTGATCGAAAACCAACTTTCAATGGCGTCATATGAACGATTATGGGCGACGATAATGGCTTGCAAGCATGTCATTACTCAAAATATAGATGGCGATTTTGTGGAGTGCGGCGTTTGGCGAGGCGGGAATGCTATGCTGGCAGCTGCGCTTTTCAAGCTATACAAATGCCAAAAACGTGTATATCTTTTTGATACTTTTGAAGGGATGACTGAGCCAACAAACAAGGACAGAAAAATCATTGACAACACTCTTGCTATTGGCGAATACCAAAAAAATCAAAAAGAAACATACAACGAATGGTGTTTCGCCTCTATCGAGGATGTCAAACAAAACTTTCGAAAAGCTGGATTATTGAATGACAACGTCAGCTTTATAAAAGGTGATGTTCTAAAGACATTATCCAAGGAAGAAAACCTGCCGCAAAAAGTGTCCGTGCTTCGCCTAGATACAGATTGGTATGAATCCACAAAGAAAGAACTGGGAGTCTTGTACCCAAGGTTGAGTATTGGCGGGGTCTTGATTCTTGATGACTATGGGTATTGGGCAGGCACAAAAGAGGCAACGGACGAGTATTTCGCTGCTCACGGAAAATGCCCCTTTCTGCAATATACAGACCACGCAGGGCGAGCCGGCATCAAGTTTGGCTAAATCAACTTAACCGCCGAAATGGCTGCATGACTTCAGATGCATTCAGGTCTCTCGGCAACCAAACCTGGTGCTTGCCGAATTGTATGCAACGGGATCATGATTGATACGAATAAAACCAATGAAGATTACATATTGCACGATCATAACTGCCGATTATCTGCATTATGCACTCGCTTTGTACCATTCAATCTCTCGCTATCACGTAAACGCGACTTTAAACGTACTGGTTACAGATCATTGTGCCGATTTATCATACCTGTCTGGCGATTTTCCGAAGATCAGGTTCGATTATGCAAAGGATTTGTGCAATGAGGGTATCGCAAAGAATATAAGAAATAAATATGCCGTGCGGCAAGAGGATTGTTTCCGGTGGTCAATGAAGCCAGTCTACATAACTTATCTGCTTCAGCTTGGGTTTGACCAGGTTTTTTATTTGGATGGAGACTTGTTTTTCTTCTCTGGACCTGATTTTTTGTCCAAGGAATTGAGCGGATGCAGTGTGTTGCTAACGCCACACTGGCGGACTTCCGCACCACAGATCGATCCGGCCAATTTCGAGGTATTGCAAACTAGCGGGTTGTACAATGCCGGTTTTGTTGCCGCATCCCGGCAAGGCATACCAGCCATGGAGTGGTGGGCAAGCGTTTGCGAATATCAGTGCATCAAGGATACGAAACGCGGCCTCTTTGCTGACCAAGCTTATTTGAATTTGCTGCCCATATATTTCGACGGAGTAAAAATACTACGCCACCGGGGATGTAATGTGGCGAACTGGAACCAGATCGAATCATGCAGGACACTGTCTTCAGATGGCCGGATCAAGATCGATAACAAATGGGATATCGTTTTTATACATTTTACCCGTAGCACGATAAACGGGATTCGCTCTGGTGATGACGGGTTGCTACAGCCCTACCTGGAGGAATATCAATCGACCCTGGAGAAATTCAAGGCTTACCTTGTCAAAAATTCGCCCGCCCCGCTTAATCTATCCGAGGATCGCACAATTGCGCCCGCAACCCGTCCAAAATCGGGGCAGCCTACAGATGATTTTATGGCGCCATCATGCCGTCCTGCGAAGCTGGATCGCTACCTGATTCGTTCATCCATTCTCGATGCGCTGAAACATCACCACAAGCAATTTTCTGGCATATTGCTGGATGTCGGGTGCGGTCAGTCACCATACAAACCGCTGTTGATGTCGCCACCCGGCAAGGTAGCAAGTTATATCGGACTGGATATGGAAAATAGCCCTATCCATAAAAATCAGCCTGACATCACCTGGCATGAAGGCAAGATTCCATTAGGCGATAATTCGGTGGATTGCGCCATTTGCACCGAGGTATTAGAGCACTGCCCCGATCCAGAAGCAGTTTTAAAAGAAATTTGCCGGGTGCTAAAACCGAACGGACTCCTGTTCCTTACCGTTCCATTCCTGTGGCCGTTGCATGAGGTGCCTCATGATGAATACCGCTATACCCCGTTCTCTCTACACCGTCATTTTGCCGCCAGCGGATTTACGAGCATCGACTTGTATCCATTGGGCGGCTGGGATGCGAGCCTCGCGCAGTTGCTCGGCCTGTGGGTGCGGAGACGACCGATGAAGGGCTGGGCTAGGACAATATTGTCATACACGTTGCTGCCGCTAATTCGTTGGCTTATCTACAAAGACCGCCAAAAGACAACAAGTTTTCTGGAAGGCTCAATGATTACCGGCCTGAGCGGCACGGCGAGAAAAACAATTGGTACGGGCAAATGAATCTTGGCATGCAATCAGTCATTCTCGAAAAAATTCCAAATTTGGCGTTTTAACCGGTATTTATGATTCTTCACATAGCACCTGACGATAAATTCGTACCATTCCTGCAAGGCCTCTTTGAGGAGGCCTTGACTGGTGAAAGCATGTGGCGTGTACTCACTTGCAAACCTGTACCGGCATTTGCTGTGCCAGCAGAGGGCATGGAAGTTGTTGGTAACGAATATTATGGTTCGGAAAAATTCAAAAGCGACTTGCAGGTGGCCGATTGTGTGATTTTTCATTCGATGAACCTATCGAACTGGCAGAAACTGCAGGTGCTGTCGCGCATTCCAGTAAAAATGCCCATCATTTGGCGTGGATGGGGATTTGATTATTACGGTATCTTGCAAGCCAACGGCTTACGCTTGCTATTGCCGGAAACAAGCTTATTGATAAAGAGATCAAGCATATTGGAACGGTTTTTTGTCAGGCAGCTCCCGAGAAAATTATTAAATGCGATTTTCTTAAAAACAGCAGCGCCCGTTATCGCTAACAAGCTGATAGCAAGGATTGATTATTTTTCTTGTTGCGTTCCAGGCGATTACGACGCACTGAAGCGAGCATTGCCCAATTTCAAGGCGCAATTTTTGCCCTTGAATTACTACAGCGTGGAGGATATTTTCCTGAAAGGCGATGGGCTGCAAGACCTGACAGGCGAGGATATCCTTTTAGGTAATTCTGCGACTCCCGCCAACAATCATATCGAGGTAATGCGAGCTTTGGGGAAACTTGGCCTGCAAGGCAGAAAAGTGATCGTGCCGCTCAGCTATGGCAATATGAAATATCAAGAGCGCATCATACAAGCAGGAAAAGACCTGCTTGGCGAATCGTTTATTCCACTTGCGGATTATATGCCCCTACCGGAATATAATCGTTTCGTATCCAGCTGTGGCATCCTCATCATGAACCATATTCGCCAGCAAGCCATGGGAAATATCAGTGCGGCGCTGTTGCGCGGCGGCAAGGTATTTCTTCGAACAGAGAACCCGATTTACGGCTATTACACTCGCCTAGGGGTAAAGCTATTCCCGTTTTCAGACAACATAACAATTGCAAGCTTGGATGCGCCACTCAATCGGGAGGATATACGCACAAACAAGGCAATCATGTCGAAGATATGGTCGAGGTCTCAGGGAATAGAAAATGTAAAAGCGATAATGCGATTGGAAAAATAGGCATTAAATGAACGGCGGGGTGACGTATGAAATGTCTCATTCTCGGTGGCGGTGGTTTTTTGGGATCGCATCTGTGCGAAGCTTTGCTAGCCCAGGGTCACGACGTGCGCATTCTGGATCGCCCCAACCTGGCACGCTTCAAGCCCTTTCAGCACCACGCAACGGTGGAGTGGATTGACGGAGATTTTGTCAATCTAAAGGATGTGGACAGCGCCGTTTCCGGTTGCGACATCGTTTATCACTTGGTTTCCACAACCCTGCCACGTTCTTCCAATGAAAACCCTGTTTACGATGTTGAAACAAACGTCATCGGCACACTTCACCTGCTGGAATCGGTCAGAAAACATAATGTAAAGAAGATAATATTCGTGTCGTCGGGTGGAACAGTTTACGGAATCCCCGAGGAAATTCCGATCAAGGAGTCCCACCCGACAGGGCCGATTTGCTCTTATGGAATCAGCAAATTGGCAATTGAGAAGTATATGAGCCTGTTCCATTTGTTGCATGGCATAGAATATTGCGTATTGCGCTTGTCCAACCCATTTGGCGAACGTCAGCGCGTTTCGGCAGCGCAAGGAGCCGTCACCGTATTTCTCCATAAAGCGCTACGCAATGAAGTCATCGAAATTTGGGGCGACGGCACAGTAACGCGCGATTATTTTTATGTAAGTGATGCCGTGTCTGCATTGGTTCGGGCTATGTTCTACGAGGGTGATAATCGATTATTCAACATAGGCAGCGGAGTTGGCCGTAGTCTGAACGAAATTTTGGACGCTATTGATTCATTGATCGGAACACCTGCAAAGCGGGTGTATATGCCTGCCAGGACATTTGATGTTGCGATAAATGTCTTGGATATTTCGAAAGCGGAGAGACTATTAAACTGGAAACCGCAAATACAATTTGCCGAAGGGTTATCCAGGACAGCGCAGTGGCTAATCTCTGACCAGATCAAATGATCTGTTGCTGGTCGTCCTTAAAGGCTCACTTACTGGAAGCTGGTTTTGATATGATTGAGCTACATAATGATGAATTTCTTTATTTATCAATATGTAAGCGATTACCGTCGATTGCGAGAAAAGCGTTGTAATTGTTGCCTGCAAGTTTTCTACTCAAGAAAATTAGGCTTGTCTAATCTGAATCCCCCACTTTTGCAAAACAATGAATGGACATTAATCCTACCTCCTCTAAACACTTATCCAGCGATTCTGATACGGTGAGGGTGCTCATTATTGCCCATGACTCTCAGCTTTATGGTGCCCAGATGTCGTTGTTGGACATTCTAAGAAAAATTGACCGTTCACGGTTTGCTCTTATGGTCTTGGTGCCATCTACTGGACCGTTTACCGATGCACTGGATAAACTAGGCATCCCCTATATTAGTGGGGTAATAAGGCGTTGGATTTTTGAACCAAGGTCGCTCGCTTTCCGAGATTTTTTGTGTCGACCTTGGCGGGTACTCAAACACCCTTATCTTTTGGCATTCTTGTCTTTGGCGGGCATCCCTCTGCGAGTGTTGCTGATATCGTTGGTTGTGCGCAGGCAAGGTGTTCAACTCATTTATACCAATACGGCTACCGTTCTCGACGGAGCAATAGCAGCCCGTTTATGCCATATTCCACATATCTGGCATTTGCGGGAACGGATTGCCGACAATCGCGATCTTACGAGCCCTTGCTCTGTCGAATGGCTTCCAGAATTTATCTTGCGCAGGTCTTCAATGGTGATTGCCAATTCCAATGCACTAGCTAGCCAATTATTTGGAATCAACCCGCCTGCCAAGGTTAATGTCGTACACAATGGCGTGGATATCGAACGATTTTTTAACCTCAAATCCACTTTGAATTTGCCTGATGTGCCAGCAGATAGCCGTCTGACGGCTATTTGCGGAATTGTTAGCCCGCAAAAGGGTGTCGTGACATATATTCGGGCAGTAGCAAAGTTGCGTCACGAATATCCTAATTTGCATCATCTCATTATCGGGAATACCTCAAATACTTACAGGCTGCTGGTCGAACAGGAGATATTGAAGCACGAGCTTGAAGGACGAGTGCATTTGTTAGGATATCGCACTGATATTCCAGACTTGTTGGGAAAAGTTGATGTTTATATCAGTGCATCAGTTTATGAGTCGTTTGGCCGGACGATAATTGAGGCAATGGCTGCTGGCAAGCCGGTAGTCGCTACACGCAGCGGCGGCCCGCAAGAAATTATTGAAGACGGGATTAGTGGATTTTTAGTTGATGTGGGGGATGCGGCCGCAATGGCGTCACAGATAGCAAAGCTCCTGGATGACCCGGAAAGAATGAAAACCATGGGCCAAGCCGCAAGGCTGCGCGCTGCCATTTTTTTTGATCTTGGCCAGACAGTAATGCGTATTGAACACATTTTCAGCGATACGATCAAAAATTCCAGATGCTCTGATGCTGAATAAATCGCATACAGCCGAATTTGAATCGGCAACGATCCCGATGAACAGGATGCTGCCAGGTCTCCATGGACTTCGTGGCATTGCAGCGGTGGCGATCGTTCTTTACCATCTGGCGCATCTTGCAAATGTGGCAGTGCCGACGTATTTTTCATTTATTGCCAGCGAATTCTCTTATGCAGTTCACCTGTTTTTTGTGTTGAGCGCATTTTCGCTGATGCATTCAACCGAGCACACCATGCACCGCACTGCTTGGGTAAACGAGTATTTCATCAAGCGTTTCTTTCGTATTGCTCCGCTCTATTACGCCATCATGGCCGGCATGATTTTATGGCCCGTCATCATCAAATCGCATGCGGTGGCGTTTGACATCCCCACGATACTGCTTAACCTGACTTTCACGTTCGGTTTCGCGCCTTGGTCAGGAATCGTCTGGGCGGGCTGGACTGTCGGCGTAGAAATGCTGTTTTACGCGATTTTCCCGATGCTTTTGCTTACGGTGCGTTCAACTTCTGGCACGTTTTTTCTGGTGATAATTAGCATTGTCGTTGCTTATGCGGCCCGTGTAAGCCTGCATGAGCATTTCGCTCATACATATTCCATGTATAAATACAATTGGGCTTATTTCTCATTTGCCTCGAACATCTGTTTTTTTGCCATGGGCATGTATGCCTTTCGTTTGGCTCGGCCTTATAAACAAGCATCACACAACATTCAAAAAATTGTACCGATTTTTTGTCTGACATTGCTCGGCATCCTGCTGCTTACAGATTTGGAGAATCCGCTGCAGAAAATTTGGGAAGCGGATTTGCTGTTATGGGGAGCAGGATTTGCAGCTTTATGTATTTGGCAAAGTGATCGCCCAAGTCTGTGGAGTGCAAACTGGTTGTTTGAGTACTTGGGTGAGAGAAGCTACAGCATCTATTTGCTACACCCGGTAGTGATTGTTCTTCTCAAGGGCCAGATTCAATGGATTTACAATGCGCTCGTGCCGCATATGGGTGCTTACGCTTATTTTGTTTGCGCCTTGCTGTTGCTTATGTCGCTCTTGGCGATAGCCGAGTTGACGTATCGAATGATTGAAATACCGGGAATTCATTTAGGTAAAATGATCATTACCCGCACAAGGGTGCGTAAGATGCACTCAGAGGCTGCGAAAAAATCAGCCCAACAAGATACCGATAGGTTACATGGGGCGTAGCACCCCTGGCTGGGTCGACGCAATCGGTCTGGAGCGTTTTGTAGGTACAAGAAAGAGCTCGTCTAAATGGCAACCCAACGACACAAATACCAATATAAAGCAAATTCCAACACCTCTGCAGCGAAGGCGTTGCACATGGTAGGAGTTGGCAAAAGAGTGCTTGAGCTTGGTTCTGGACCAGGTTCAGTAACAAGGTTGCTTAAAGAGAATCAATGCCATATCACTGCGCTGGAAATTGACACACAGGCTATCGAGATAGTTTCACAATATTGCGAAAAGGTTTATTCATGCGATCTGAATGATCCAGCATGGCCCGACAATTTTTCTGTGGATGACAAGTTCGACGCCATCGTTGCAACCGATGTGCTGGAGCATCTATATGACCCTTGGACCACGCTGAAAAAATTGCTGCCGTTGCTTGCAGATAATGGCTGTGTCGTTATTTCTCTGCCACATGCTGGCCATAATGCCGTTATTGCATGCCTGCTAAATGGTGATTTTGAATATCAGTCCAGAGGGCTGTTAGATAAAACGCATATTCGTTTTTTTGCGCTGAAAAATATTCAACGGCTGTTCAATGATGCAGGGTTCAAAATTATAGAAGCTAGCTTTGTGATAAAAACCCCGACGCAGACGGAATTTGCACAAAATTGGCGCCGACTGCCATCAGATACCCGTCAGGCACTTGCTTGCAATAAATTTGGCATGATTTATCAGGTAGTAGTCAAGGCGGTGCCATATTGTGCACCAGGCAAGAGCTTGAGATTGGAATCAATACCTGTTTCATCATCAGATCCTGGTTCATTCAGTATTGGCGCCAGAGGAAGTCGAATTCTTGGTTTTATACTGTCTTTTATAAGCCTGAAAACCCGTGACAGGATATCGAGCATGCTGCAAATGATTGGTTTGCGGCTTTGACCACCTTGCTTAATTTAATTTATCGCCAATTGTGAATGATTCAACACCATCGAAAGATGCGGTCGAAAATATGGAGTCCGGTCGCCCCTCCTTTCGTCCTCGCCTGATTGCTTTTTTCCTGACACAATTTCATCCCATCCCGGAAAACGATACTTGGTGGGGGAAGGGGTTCACGGAGTGGACTAATGTCACCAAGGCAAAGCACTTGTTTGACGGACACTATCAGCCCCACCTACCGTCGGATTTCGGATTTTATGACCTTCGTGTGCGCGCTACCCGACACGACCAAATACGTATGGCAAAACAATATGGGATCGACGGGTTCTGCTATCACTACTACTGGTTTTCCGGAACCCGCCTGCTCAACCAACCCTTGGACGACATGCTGGCCGACTCGGAAAGCGATATGCCTTTTTGCCTTTGCTGGGCGAACGAAAACTGGACACGGCGCTGGGATGCCGCCGAGCATGAAATACTCATCGCCCAGCGATACCTGCCAGACGATGACCTGAATTTCATCAAAAGCCTGATTCCGTTCTTTAACGATCCGCGCTATATCCGCATCGACGGCATTCCATTTCTGATTGTCTATCGTCCCCAGCATCTACCTGACGCCAGAAAAACGGCCGCGATCTGGCGCGATTATTGCCGCTCGGCAGGCATAGGTGAAATCCACCTCTGCGCAGCGTTAACACATGGCAATGAGGATTACAACCAATTCGGTTTCGACAGTGGCGTCGAGTTTCCCCCTCACAACATGAAGTGTCAGAACATTGCTGATCAAATATCGTTCTATGAGCCATTCCGTGGTTACGTTCCGGAATACCAGGAAATTGCCCGGTCTTACCTGGAACGGGAATATCGGCATGGCAATATATTCAAGGGGGTCTTCCCCTCATGGGACAATACGCCGCGCACGGGCAATCGAGGAGTCATCGTTCTCGGTGGCACACCTGCCAATTATGAGTATTGGCTTGCCGAAACCATAAAAAGAACGATGGTAAAATTTCCGGGGCAGGAGCGTTTTATCTTCATCAATGCCTGGAACGAATGGGCGGAGGGATGCCACCTGGAACCCGACCGCAAGTTCCAGCACCAATTTCTTGAAGCTACATTGCGCGCCAAGAATGAACCGTCTGCATTAATGGGGTTTTCTGAGACGATACTGTCATTTCCGGGAGGCAAAAAAAAACGGACATTATTCCGCGACTTGCGATGGGTGATTGCCTATCATTCCTCGATTTTTGTTGGCCAGCTTGCGGGCTGGTTGAAAAAATTTCCGCACATCAGAAAATTTGTTAGGTGGTTGCTTAACTGCGTCCGATGAATGATTGTGTCAGCCGGCCAATCTTCATCATAATTGAACTTGCTGCGATACATGGCGCAGAAACTGCACTGGTTGAAGCTGCACCCCAGCGTGGCTTGGATGATCAGGTTGTCCCCTTCGGAGGGAGGGCGGAACAGCGGCATGTCGTAAATCATATTCATGCTGAATTGTAACGGTGTCCCGAGTATTTTCCAATTCAGAAATGAGTCTGAGCGAAGGGTTTTGAATCTGAATAAATCGATTTTAAATCTGGTTCGATCTAACCAATAGGTGCTTCTTCGCTTTGCCTTGTCGGCTCGATTTTTACGCCCGTTTTTTCATGGCGGCGGCGATGTTGATGTATTCCGAGCCGTTGTCCGAATGAAATCCGAGGATGACAAACGGGAATCCATCCAACAACTGCCGGATGACTGGCAGCAAATACGCCTCGCTGATCTTCTCGCAGGTGGCGACGAATTGCATCTGCGTCACACAGTCCACCGCGTTGATGTGGTACACGCCTTTCAGGCCATC
>JAUYJO010000132.1 GCA_030700315.1 Gallionella sp. | reverse complement strand
GTGGCCGATGTTGAGTTCGACGATGTTGGGAATCGCGATGATGGGTTGCACGTTGTGGTAATGCAGGCCGTGCCCGGCATTCACCTGCAAGCCTTGCGCGTGGGCGTGTTGCGCCGCGACGCGGATGCGCTCCAGTTCATGCTGGCGCTCCGGCACGCTGTCCGCCTCGGCATAGCTGCCGGTATGCAGCTCCACTACCGGCGCACCGCTGCGCAGTGCGGCATCGATCTGTTTTTCGTCGGGGTCGATGAACAGCGAAACGCGGATACCCGCCGCCGCGCAACGCTCGCAGGCCGATTTGACGGCATCGAAATAACGCACCACATCCAGCCCGCCTTCGGTGGTCAGCTCTTCGCGGCGTTCCGGCACCAGGCACAAATCATGCGGCCTGATGCGCAGCGCGTTCGCGATCATTTCTTCGGTGACGGCACATTCGAGATTCATGCGCGTTTGCAGCATGTCGCGCAATATTTCCACATCGAGATCCTGGATGTGGCGGCGATCTTCGCGCAAATGCAAGGTGATCGCATCCGCCCCGGCCTCCTCGCAGATCAGCGCGGCGCGCACCACGTTGGGGTAGCGCGACCCGCGCACCTGGCGCAGTGTGGCGACATGGTCGATATTCAGTCCGAGTTTGATCATATTTTTTGCAAGTCCTTAATCAGTTCACGCGTATGCAATTTCTTGCCGCCAAGATGATGGTTCAGCAGCATGCGCATCAGTTGCTTGCTCTGCTGCGCGGTCACCGGGTCGGCATAGTCGTCCGCCGCCATGTCGAGCAGGGTCTTGCCCAGCACCGGCAGCCCGGCTTGCGTAGCGCCGTCGTCCGGCCCACTATCCATCGGCACAGCTCCGCGTTCCACGGCATAACGATAGCAGAGTTCCCCGCTTATCGCCTTGGCGCTGCCCGCCTCGTGTTCCAGCGCCAGCGCGTAGCCCAGCTCCTGCAGCAAATGTTTTTCAAAGCAGCGCAACGTGGCGGCATGGTCGGTTTCGTGCGCCAGGCGATGCAAGGTAGCGCGGTAATAATCGAACAATTGCTCATGCGGATCGTCGCGCACCAGCAGATTGAGCAGCAGTTCGTTGAGATAAAAACCACACATCAGCGCCGTGCCTTGCAGATAGGGCTGGCCGCCCTGCCATTCCGCGCTGTGCAGCGTGCGCACTTCGCCCTTGCCGAACCAAGAGAGCAGCAGCGGCTGAAAACTCATCAGCACTCCGCGCAGCGCCGACCTCGGGCGTCGCGCACCGCGCGCCATGACCGGAAGCCTGCCGTGTGACCGGCTGAATACATCGAGAATCAGGCTGGTTTCGCGAAACGGATAGCTGTGCAGCACAAAGGCCGGATCATTCTGGATGCGTTGTTTGCTGGCTGAACTCATTGCCCCCCGCCCGTCATATCAGCCAGCAACCGGTCTCTCCTTCAGCCACGCTCAAGCCGCCCACTGATCGCCCAAGCGGCGAGTTAAACAAATACGTTATCGAAATTTACTGTTGGGGCGTCCGTCTGAACAACGCCGACTGGGCGTGCGCCTGCAAGCCTTCGCCGAAGGCCAGTGTGGCGGCGATTGCTCCCAGCTTCTGCGCGCCCTGCGCGGAAACCTGGATCAGGCTGCTGCGTTTCTGGAAGTCGTAGACACCCAGCGGCGAGGAGAAGCGCGCGGTGCCCGAAGTCGGCAGGACGTGATTCGGCCCGGCGCAGTAGTCGCCGAGCGATTCTGAGGTGTAGCGTCCCATGAAAATCGCGCCTGCATGTTTCAGCTTGGGCAGCAAGCTTTGCGGGTCTTCAACTGACAACTCCAGATGCTCCGGCGCGATGCGGTTGCTGATCGTGCAGGCCTCGTCGAGATCGGCGACATGAATCAATGCGCCGCGATTTTCCAATGCGGTCTGAATGATGTCGCGGCGCGGCATTTGCTCCAGCAGTTTGTTTGCGCTCTCCGCCACCGCTTTGATGAAGTCCGCATCCGGCGACAGCAGAATGGCCTGCGCCAGCTCGTCGTGCTCGGCCTGCGAGAACAAGTCCATCGCGATCCAGTCCGGGTTGGTCTGCCCGTCGCAGATCACCAGAATTTCCGATGGCCCGGCGATCATGTCGATGCCGCACGCGCCGAACACGCGGCGCTTGGCGGAGGCCACATAGGCGTTGCCGGGGCCGACAACCTTGTCCACTTTCGGGATCGTCGCCGTGCCGTAGGCCAGCGCCGCCACCGCCTGCGCGCCGCCGATGGTGAACACGCGATCCACGCCGGACAAGTAGGCTGCCGCCAGCACCAGTTGATTCTTCACGCCGTCCGGGGTCGGCACCACCATGATGAGTTCGCCCACGCCGGCCACTTTTGCGGGCAGCGCGTTCATCAGCACCGAGGACGGATAGGCCGCCTTGCCGCCCGGCACATACAAGCCGACGCGATCCAGCGGCGTAACCTGCTGGCCGAGCAGCGTGCCGTCCGTTTCTGTGTAGCTCCACGAAGTTTGCACTTGCTTGCGGTGATAATCGGTGACGCGCTGCGCGGCTTGCTCCAGCGCGCTCTTCTGATCGGCGGGCAGTCCATCGAAAGCCGCGCGCAATTCACTCTGCGGCAATTCCATCGCTGCGGCATTATCCAGCGGCAAACGGTCGAATTTGCGCGTGTATTCCAGCACGGCGGCATCGCCGCGCTTGCGCACATCGGCGAGAATGGAGGCCACGGTTGCCTCCAGCTTCTCGTCTGCAGTTTCCTCGAAGGCCAGCAACCTGGCCAACTCTTCGTTAAAGTCGGCAGCGCGGCTGTAAAGTTGTCTGATATTCATCGGCATCGTTCCTACTTGTTGATTGCATGTAACGTAGGGTGGGCTATGCCCACCATGTCGGGCATAGCCCGACCTACATGTGATTATTTCCTGATCGCAAGGGCAAACGCGTCCAGCATCGGCTGTATCGCAGCATGCTTCAACTTGAGCGCGGCCTGGTTCACCACCAGCCGCGACGAGATGTCGGCGATATGCTCGACCGCCTTCAGGTTGTTGGCTTTCAGCGTACCGCCGCTGCTCACCAGATCGACAATCGCGTCCGACAACCCAACCAACGGAGCCAGCTCCATCGAGCCGTACAGCTTGATCAAATCCACATGCACGCCTTTTGCGGCAAAGTGGTCGCGCGCCGTCTGCACATATTTGGTCGCCACGCGCAGGCGCGCGCCCTGACGCACCGCAGATTCGTAATCAAAATCATTGCGTACCGCGACCATCATTCGACAGCAGGCGATATTCAGATCCAGCGGCTGGTACAGCCCGGCGCCGCCATGCTCGTTAAGCACATCCTTGCCCGCCACGCCCATGTCCGCCGCACCGTATTGCACGTAGGTCGGCACGTCGCTGGCGCGCACGATGATGAGCCGCACGTCGGCGCGGTTGGTCGGCAAAATCAGCTTGCGCGAGGTTTCAGGGTCTTCCGGCGTGGTGATGCCCGCCGCGTTCAGCAGCGGCAGGGTCTCTTCGAAGATGCGGCCTTTGGATAGAGCGATGGTGATACCAGTCATGATGATTCAGTGCGTCATAAAGGTGCGCATTCTAGCGTTAAATGCGGCTCAGGTGCGCCTCTCTTGCCACGCGTTGAATATGGTTATGGCAAGCAGTACTTCACCAAAACGGCAATGGCGCAACGTATGCACACCAACCTCACCTTGCCACACTGGCAAGCGCCCTCACTGGGCTAGCGAGTGAAGCTTGGATTGGCGGCAGCATAGTATGGGAATCGCGATGCATTCCGTATTACCGCGCTGCATAAACAGGCGGATCAAGTTTATTGTGCCCGTTGTTTTTTTTAGCATTGTCACGTATTTGACTTGCCATTCCTTGGAGGTTGCTTTTTTTCGTTAAATTTGTCTACGTCGATTTCGCCGGACAACAGGAAACGCAGGAAGGATTTTTTCTGGAATCGGCAACTTTGTGCGATGCCAAGCAGCAGCAAATATCGATCTGCTCCAGCCTTTGTAAAATAACCAGATATTTTTCGTTGGATCGCGAGATGGCGTATGGCCCGCTCAGCCATGTTGTTATTCCATGGAATTCCATCGCCTTCAAGAAAGGTGAAAAGCGATTCCCGGTATCGTTCGAATCTCTTGCGGTACTTTTCTATGAGTTCGCTTGTCGAATGGATACTGATTGTTTGTTCATAAAATTGGTGTACGGCTTTCATATGTTTGCCAAAGTGGCGTTTCTTCAGACCATATTTGTATACATCGTCAAATATTGGTACAAACAAATTGCTCACTTTAGCAACGAACTTCTCGTACTCCATGTTAAATGGATTTCTCCATAAATCTTCATTGAGGTCTCTCAGTAAATGCACCAGGCATTTTTGCTGTCGGCAAGCAAAGGCATCGTAGCCGCCATAGAAATCGGAAACCAGAATGCCTTTGTAGTCTTTGAGCAGCTCTTGGAGCACCGTCGTTTCTCGCGTCTGAGTCAACCAGAATACGACATGGATACCGTCTGTGAGAACCCACGCATATTGACTTGTTCCAAGGATACTGAGTTTCGTTTCGTCAGCATGAGCACAAGGACTCTGGAGAATTTGCTTCAAAAGTCTTTTTTCGGTAAGCGCGTAGATTTTTGCAAATTGCTGAACGAAGGAATCAACGCTAGCACTACTTAAATGCTCATTAAAAAGATCGGCAACCTGCATGGTAATTGAGTTGAGAGGCAGTCTCAGGACAATGCGCTGGTTCACGACCCAGGATTGAAATTGGTGGCCAAATATCCGGTGTTGAACAAGTTGAATAGTGGGCGGTAAATGTCTGGTTCCGCAAGTTGGGCAATCAGCCATTTTTCCCACATATCTCACAAAGGTCTTTTTGCATCCGGATTTTGTGAAAAAAAGCTCGATGATTGCATGTTCCGCCATTTCATCGGATGCATTTAAAGCAGTACGGTGTTCGTGTGAGCAATGCCGTTTTCGCGGCACGCGAATCGTTCTCCCACCTGTTGAGGGAATATTCCTCGCTGAAATTGGCTCCTGTCTTGGGGAGTTCTTCTGTTTCTCCTCGGTGCTGTCCTGCATACGCCTGATTTTTATGCGATTAAATTGGTATTTTTCTTCATGCGCGAAAACAATTATTTGTTTAAGTTTGTTATGGATGAGGTGACCATCCTCTGTGCTGACCTGTTTCGGCCTGAGAGCGAATTCCACATCGTTTCTGAACACGGCCACCTGGCCGATATTCCGCAATTCATCCAATAGACGTTTAAGCGCCTGGCAATCGTCTTGGTTGTATCGCAACAGTTTCTGTTTAAGCTGATCGTCGCGATTTTCCTCCCATTGATATCGCCATACCAGACTTTGAAGGCCAGATGCCTCTGGCGAGTCCCACGTTGCTCCAATCAAGGCACCGAGATCCTTCAGACGATTGGATTTTGATGGGAAGTACACTTTCCCATAAATAAAACTATTGACATTCACAAAGCGCTTTTCAATGGCTTCCACATTCAGCCCATGAGTTCTGGCAATCCGGCTGAATGCTTTCGGCTCATAGTTGCCATAATGGTAAATTGGTGCATTCTCATAGGTTGCGGCAACGGTAAGAAAATTCTGAAAGATCGTCGCCTCATCGTCGTGCGTATTGGCCCAAAAAGAATACGTTTTGATTGCATCCTTGCTTACTGCAATCAACCCGATCAGATAGTGGAAGCACTGATCCGGTATACCTTCAATATCGAGAAATAACTCAACTTGGTTAGTTGGGATCAATGGCGTTTCATGGAGGTATATTTTCTCGGTACGAAGCGCCAGTGCTTGCAGTTCGAGGTTGAAAACGCTGTTTGCTGCAACGGATTTTTTTCGGCGCCTGCGTGGATTAAATACGTAAGAAAGCTGCTTAACGGTGAAGATGCCCTTCTTTTCATACCTGCGTATGATTTTCTGTGTCATTTTTCCCAATAAGCTCAAATTGTCTTCATCTTCCGCTTCCTTGCGGCAGTGATCGCGGAATGGACAGAGTGGGCAATGTGAATTCAAGATCAGCTTTGGCGGAACTGATTCATGTGCGCTGATCATTTTCCGCAACTCGTCGACTATCGATACAATCGTCGAGTAGAGAAGCTTGAGATTTATCCGATGTTTTTGGCCATCCAGAGTGATAATGAAGCCGCTCGTCGGTCGAAATTGTGTCGTCGCGTTCGCCACATACCCGGCAAATGCAAGTCGTAGCCTTTGCTCTTTTGACACACTATATGTTCCTGTCGCAAGACATGGCTCATACTGAGCATGAGTTTTCAAGGTTAGGTGGCCCGACTCTGACTTGAGCAAGGCATCACAATCAGCGACCATGTCGCCACTTTTAACGACATGTGGCGCGTCATTTTTTTTGTCAACGATGTCTTTTAACCCGACTTCTGGGGATGCTTCAAATCGGAGTCGATTTGCTGTGGCACGTTCTTTTAGAATTTGAAAATACTCGTGCTCTCTCCCTTCAATTTTGCCTTGCAGCAAAAAGAAAGCCTTACGTTGGCACTGCGCATAGGCTTCGACAATTCCCGATGTAATATTACGGACAAAGTGGCCAGGCTCAAATTGATTTTTAATTCCTGAAGAATCTGAGCCTGACATTTTCGATACATTAACCTTCAGGCCACCAGTGCAATCTCACGGTGGTTACCCGATGTTTCCAGAATCAGACTGCCGTGATCTTCGGCAAGTTGTTCGTTGGCGTTGAGCAGCTCGATGCCATAGACGATGCCATCCGGCGCGACGTCAATATTCATTTCATCACTGATCTTGACGGTCGTGACCGTGCCGCGCTTTTCATGAAAACGCAGGTATGCGATGTTGTATTTCGGGTCGTAGCTCAGTTTCATGTTGGCCTCCCGTCAGAAAAAATTGCCGATTACAGCAATCATGGCAGACGATCATCGTCCACAGGCGCAACATCCGGCACGGACTGCAAGTACCGTTCAAAGTCCGACCGCCTGCCTTGCGTAGCTTCTTCGCGCAAGTAGTTGATGGTCATTACGGCAGCCAGTTTTTCTGCTGCTGCTGCCGCCAGAAATTGGCCTGCGGTATAACCCTCTTTTGAGGCGATATCTTCGATGCTTTTTTGCAAAGCGTCCGGCAGTTCAATGGTCAATGCGCTCATCATGATTTCCTGATTAGTTGCAGATAATTTCCCGGCGTAATGGCCTGCACACCAAGACGCTCGGAGCCTTTGAAGTCTCTCACATTATGAGTCACCACATATCGGCATCCTGCTGCCACGGCCAGCTCTAACACCATATCATCATTCGCATCCGGCAAGTTTGGGCGCCAAAGAAAATGGATCGCCTGCAAATGTGCTACGCTGACCAAGTAGCGCAAAAACCCTTGCACGTCGCCTACGGTCAAGCCCGGTGGAATATTTTCCGTTCGGGTCAGCACTGACTGCCACTCTGCATACAAGCTCACCGAAAGGCAAATATTGAAATCCCGCGAAGGAATACTGCGGAGCAATTCAAAACTCGCCCCTTGGCGGGATCGTGCCGCCGCCACCAGCACCGAAGTATCCAGCACAATCTTTTCATGATGAGCGAATGGCATAGGCATTTAAGAAATCCTTTGTGGCAGCAGTTCAACCGGTGCGGAAGTTAAAACATTGCCTGTTTTTTTGCACATGCTGCCCTTTATTTCACCCGCCGGATATTAGCGCCCAGCGCCGAAAGCTTCGCCTCGATATGTTCATAACCTCGATCCAGATGGTAGATGCGGTCTATCACGGTTTCGCCCTGCGCCACCAGCCCGGCGATAACCAGGCAGGCCGAAGCGCGCAAATCGGTCGCCATGATTGCCGCACCTTCCAGGTGTGCGCAACCCCTGATCACGGCAGTATTGCCTTCCACGTCGATCTGCGCGCCGAGGCGTCGCAGCTCCTGCACGTGCATGAAGCGGTTTTCAAAAATTGTCTCGACCACCATCGCGCTGCCCTCCGCAATGCAATTCAGCGCCATGAATTGCGCCTGCATGTCGGTGGGAAAGGCGGGATGCGGCGCGGTACGCACGTTGACCGCCTGCGGCCTGCGATGCATTTCGAGATGGATCGAGTCGCCCTCAACCTTGATCCTCGCCCCCGCCTCGGTGAGTTTTTCCAGCACACTTTCGAGGATGTCGGCGCGTGTCCCGGTGAGGGTGATGCTGCCACCGGTCGCCGCTGCCGCGACGAGGAAGGTGCCGCTTTCGATACGGTCGGGCATGATGCGGTGGCTCGCTCCGTGCAGTGCTCTTACTCCGGTGATAGTGATGGTGTCCGTTCCGTCACCGCTGATATTCGCGCCCATCGTGCGCAGGCAATTGGCCAGATCGACCACTTCCGGTTCGCGTGCCGCGTTCTCCAGCACGGTCACGCCGTCGGCCAGCGCCGCTGCCATCATCAGGTTCTCGGTGCCGGTGACGCTGACG
>JAUYJO010000128.1 GCA_030700315.1 Gallionella sp. | reverse complement strand
GAGATAACAACAAAAACAAAAGCAACATCAAGAACAGAGGCAAAAGTAAAACCGGGGCAGCGCCGTCCAGCTGCAAGTGAAGTCGAATGTGCAGCTTAAACTTGATGCATTATTGTCTTGACTCAAGGATCCACTTTAATTACTACAGCGATCAATGTATGGATTATAAATGTATGGATAGCGTAAGGGGGATGAACCGTTGAGTGTTTTGCCAGCAGCAGCGGGAAAGGCTATCCTGATCTTTGCCATCGGCAACGAATCGCGCGGCGATGATGCGCTTGCGCCGCTGCTGGTGCGAGGACTGGAAGGCTCCGCTGCGCCGGCAGGGCGGGTCGAGTTGATCGAGGATTACCAGTTGCAGGTTGAGCATGTCACCGACTTGCTGGAGCGCAGCGCGGTGTTGTTCGTCGACGCCGATGTGTCCTGTATCGAGCCGTTTCATTTCTCTGAAATTTCCGCAGCGCATGATAATAGCTACACCAGCCATGCCATGTCACCGTTTGCGTTGCTGCATACCTATAGTCAGGTTTATGGAGCGGATGCGCCCCCGGCTTTTCTGTTGCGCATTCGCGGTTACGATTTCGAATTGGGCAACCCATTGAGCGACAGGGCGGCAGCCAATCTGGAGGCGGCGATGGCACAAATGCACTTATTATGTGCGGATGGCGATTTGCAGCGTTGGCGGCAGCGCCTGGCAGTTACCTGACGGGGCGGGATGCCACAGGCGCACCCGGTAGCCATTGCTTTGCATTCGGGTCATTGTTAGGAAAGCGCGCATAAAAACCAGCATTTTAAACAGGAATTCAGCTTTAACGATTGCTATAATGCGTCGAAAATTAAAGCCAGTGTGCGCACATTTTTAAATGGTAGTTATTTTTATATTCAAATATAATCAATTAGTAGAAGTAATATTCGCATAAATTACTTTAATCTTACTTCAGGGTGGGCGGTGTACGTGGCTTGTGTTTGCCATGATGTAAAGTAATGAATATTTGCAAATTTTCTCAAAAAACCAACCCATTCAAGGCTGGCCGTTTAAATTTGGCAATAAACTTAATAAACAAACACTTTAAAAAACAATTGTATAAATATGATATGAAAGAAATATATCCTTGGCAAAAAAACGACTGGGTGCGTTTGCAGGAGCTGCGCAAGCGCCCGCCGCACGGCCTCTTGTTCAGGGGGAGCAAGGGGACCGGAAAGTTTGATTTGGCGATACAATTTGCGCAAAGCCTGCTGTGCCAGCATCCCGATGAGGCCGGATTTGCCTGCGGGCAATGCCCTTCGTGCCACTGGTTTTCACAGGGGGCGCACCCGGATTTTTGCCTGCTGCAGCCCGAGGCGTTGAGCCAAGATGCCGAGGAAAGCGATGATGTCAAACCCGCCTCCGGCAAGAAGCCCAGCAAGCAGATTTCCGTCGACCAGGTGCGCGGGCTGGCCGGTTTTTCCGCCATGTCTGCCCATCAAGGCGGCAGGCGCGTGGTCGTTATTCATCCCGCCGAGGCGATGAACACCAATGCCGCAAATGCTTTGTTGAAAAACCTCGAAGAGCCGCCGCCGGGTATGTTGTTCATCCTGGTGTCGCAAAAACCGCAGCAATTGCTGCCGACTATTTTGAGCCGCTGCCTGTCGTTTGTCCTGCCAGCTCCCGATGCCGAAAGCGCCATGCGCTGGCTGGCGCAGCAGGGAGTGAAAACCCCCGCCGTGGCGCTTGCCGCATCCGGCTTTGCGCCGCTGCAAGCTATTCAACTGGACGAGCAACTGGGCAGCGAGGAGCGCGAAAAATTGCTGCGTGCCGTGCGCCAGCCCGCCGCGCTGGACGTGTTCGCTCTGGCAGAAGCGTTGCAGAAAACCGAGCAAGTCGTGGTCGTGCAATGGTTACAGCAATGGAGTTACGACTTGAGTGCGATGAAACTGGCGGGCAAGCTGCGTTACCATCCCGGCGAAGAAACTGCCATCAAAAAATTAGTCGAGAACGTTGCGCCGTTAAACTTGGCACGCCTGCAAAGTTACCTGCAAGGCACGAAACGCGAAGCCCAGCATACGCTCAATCCCAAGCTGTTCATGGAGTCGCTGCTGTTTTCTTACCGTCAACTCATGCTCCAGTAACGGACATAGAAAGTAGCCGCCCTTCATGATGAAACTTCCCATGCCCGTTCCCTCTCCTCAATCCTCTGGCGGAACTACTAGCCATTCGACTAGGTTGGCAAAGAGCGCCAACCAAGTCGCTGGTTATCCCGCAAGCGGGCGAGGAGGCGAACGAATCGCTACGCGAGTTTTACTTTAACCATGCCATTCATCGACTCCCACTGCCATCTCAATTTTCCCGAACTTGCTGCCAACATTGACGACGTGCTGGCACTCATGCAACAGAACGATGTGGCCGCCGCACTGTGCGTTTCGGTTCATCTGGCGGATTTCCCGCAGGTGCTGGCACTGGCCGAACAGCATCCGAATATCTACGCCTCGGTGGGGGTACATCCCGATTATGAGGAGGTTGAAGAGCCCAGTGCCGCTCGCCTGGTCGAGCTGGCGCAGCACCCCAAGGTGATCGCCATCGGCGAAACCGGCCTGGATTATTTTCGCCTGAAGGGCGATCTGGAATGGCAGCGCACCCGTTTCCGCAACCATATCCGCGCCGCGCGCGAATGCGGCAAGCCGCTCATCATCCACACCCGCGAGGCGGCGGCTGACACCCTGCGTATCATGGCTGAGGAAAATGCCACCGTGGCGGGCGGGGTGATGCATTGCTTCACCGAAACATGGGAAGTCGCCGAAGCCGCGCTGGAGATGGGTTTCTATATTTCCTTTTCCGGCATTGTCACTTTCAAGAACGCCAAGCAGATCAAGGAGGTAGCGCAGCGCGCACCGCTGGAACGTATATTGATTGAAACGGACGCGCCCTATCTGGCGCCAGCACCGTATCGTGGCA
Source organism: Gallionella sp. (assembly GCA_030700315.1). Lineage (GTDB taxonomy): Bacteria > Pseudomonadota > Gammaproteobacteria > Burkholderiales > Gallionellaceae > Gallionella. Next base: position 1,784 of record JAUYJO010000128.1, on the reverse strand, counting down.
AGCTCAACCAGCCGGCCTATGTAAAGCATGTCGCCGAAGAAATCGCCTTGTTGCGCGGCATCGGTGTTGATGAAGTAGGGCGGTGTACCACGGAGAATTTTGAACGCTTATTTGATAGGGAAATTAAAAAGTAAATTTTTGCAGGTAAAATTATTGACAGAAATTTGAATATCCCTATAATGCGCACTCGTTTCGCGGGAGTAGCTCAGTTGGTAGAGCGCAACCTTGCCAAGGTTGAGGTCGAGAGTTCGAGACTCTTCTCCCGCTCCAAAATCCAAGGGAAAGCATCCTCGCTTTCCCTTAAACATTTTTAAGCCAGTGTTTTGAAGCATGGCGCGATAGCAAAGCGGTTATGCACCGGATTGCAAATCCGATTAGCCCAGTTCGACTCTGGGTCGCGCCTCCAGATAAATCAATCAGTTACAACTATTTTTAGTTTCTCCACTACCAAAAATAATGGCGAAACTGTTTCGTCATACCAATTTACCCAAGTATTTTTTACACCGCAACTACTCAGGTCGAGGCAGTAAGCGTGGCATTTCTGCGCTTACAACCTGCAAGCAAGCACTTTTCTCCGCCATATTTACGCGGATTTACGCAGCCGCCAACACGTGAAGGTCAAAAAGATATTTCCATATAAAAACTCGCATCGAAACCGGGCTCGTCCAACAAACGGTTTAGATCGTGGCTCGCTTCGCGATCACGATCTAACCTTAATCGTTGGACGAAGCCGCTATCGCGGAGAAATGCCCCCCATCAATTTGACTCAAAGCCATAATTCTCCTCGGCCCCGCAAGGGATTTTTTGCACTTTAGCATGAGGAGAATGATGATGGCACACGACAACCACAATTTTTTTACACAGAATTACGAGAGCCTGCTCAAACTGCCTGAAGCTGCGCGGCATGCAGCCCAAGACGATCGAAGCATACAGCCACGGCGTGCGCCGGGCAGGCGAGCATTTCGACTACCGGATCGATGACCTGAGCAAAGACCAGTTGACCGATTATTTCGCGGGGGTTCTGGAGCACCTGTCCTGGAGCACGCTCAAGCATGATTTGTACGGGCTGAAGTTTTATTACGCCCACGTGCTGGACAAACCCTGGACCGGCGCCAGGTTGACCAAAGCCCCCAAGGTGTCGCGCCTGCCGGATATCGTCACGGTGGCGCAGATGCGGCAGATCGTCGATGCGACACGGGCGCTCAGCTACCGGGTGTTCTTTTTTGCCCTGTACAGCATGGGCTTGCGGCTGGGTGAAGGTTTGCGGTTGCAGGTCGGCGATATCGATGCGGACCGGATGCGGGTGCATGTTCGCGACGCCAATGCGGATCGTGCGCACGCGGGTGAGGGGCTCGGGGTATGCATTGCGCGGCCTGGCACCGATCAGGGAGGCTGCCATGTAAACCGGCGAACCCCGCAAACCTGCTGCCATCAGCAGGTGCGGCAAAACTCACTCTAAAAACGGCTGAAAACGGGTAAAACGGCCACTTTGGGCACAGGAACTGGCGCTGCCGTTTTGCTTAAAGTGGCTTTTTAAAATATTGTGAGTTCCACCGGGCTCGTCCAACAAACGGTTCAGATCGTGGCTCGCTTCGCGATCACGATCTAACCTTAATCGTTGGGCATCGTACGGAAAAACTTTCAGGGATGCAGAAATTGTAAAAGTACCTTTTATGAATCGGGGGCGGGTTTCGTAGTTCGGGATTCATCCCGACAGAGCGCCGCATAACCCAACCCCGTCGGGATGAATCCCGACCTACATCATCGTGAGACTCATGACCAAA
>JAUYJO010000124.1 GCA_030700315.1 Gallionella sp. | reverse complement strand
TCCACAGGCCAACCTGCACGGGATGTACCCCGTATTCCTGACCAATATCGTTGACCGATTTCACACCTCGCAACGCCTCCAAACCTACCTTCGCCTTGAACTCCGGGGTGTGGGTTTTACGCTTCTTCGCTTCGCTCATTTCTTTTCTTCCTTTATGACAGCGCACATCTTAAACTGCTGTCTTGAAAACAGGATCCACTATAGTACACGGGTTCAAATCCATTGAGCGACAAACCATCGCGCTAGGTGCGCTCAATGTATTGATCGGTGCGAACGGTTCGGGCAAGTCAAATTTGCTGGGCGCGTTGTCGTTTTTCAAAGCGTCTGCACTGGGTAATTCTGATACCTTGGTCAAGCAATTTGGCGGGGCGAACCGATTGCTGTGTCACGGCAAGAAAACGACCAAATCCTTTTTTTTCGCGTGCGAGAGCGAAGCGTTTTCTTACGAGCAAACCTTAATTCCCGTCGCGGGTGATCGCCTTGATGTTGCCAAGGAAAGACTGGCAATTCTAGGCTCGGACGTGGAATGGTTGGAAGGTGGCTCGGACATTGATGATTTGGAAAGGCAACTTAGGGGAGAAGAAGTTCACCTGAAAGATGCGGTCGCGGCAGAGGAGTTGTCTGATGAAGAGGCTGAAGATCAGATCAGGTATTTTCCCTCGGCGAAAGATAACATCGAAGGCTGACGGAGGTATCACCTGCATGACACTTCGGCAACGGCAGCGGTGAAATCCACCTGTAACCTTGACGACAACCGCTATCTGCGCGAGGATGCTTCTAACCTTGCAGCATATTTTGTTTTGGCTGAAATTGAAGCACACCACGGAATGCCGCGCGCCACGTGCCGCATGGCACTGGTGCGCCCGATAACCGACGATACGGACATCCGCGACACACTTGATCACACGATCGATGCGGTGTTCGGTTAGGATTTGTTCTGACTTTAATGATCGCATCACAAACCGATGCAGGATTTTCCTCTGCTTGCCTTTAATAATTCAGGTTCAGGAGTTTCTGAATGACCTCCAAAAATTTTCAGCTTGCAGATTATTCGCGTATTCGTGAAAATATAACCGAGCTTCACCAAAAGGCGCTGAAGCTGCAAACTCGCAATGATATTTTGACTTGCGGCCGCCACTTGGGTTTATTGCACAAGAAGGAGCTGTACTTTAATAATGAGTATGAATTTACTGTACTGGCAGATTATAGGGTCTATTCGTATCGACCCAACGGAATCAACCTTGCCGAGCTATATTTACGCTTGAATCGTTCTGTTCTGGATGAGAGTCAGATTGATTTGCTCACACGCATGAGCGTAGCGCGCTATTCGTTTTTACATGTTGATGCTGTTGAAGGGCCGGGCGTGTTGCAAGTCACAGATATTTTCAGCGAGAAATCTTTTACGCTTGTCGATAATGGACTGTCGCAGTCCTTGAAGCCAAAGCAAGCAATAGCGGCTCATTTTATAGATATGGGAGATTTTCACATTCAATCCGGCGGCGTGTTGTCAATAGACCGCCAATTGGTCAGCACGATGGAGGTTGAGCATGCTCTATTTGTGGCTGTCTCCAAGTTTGGAAAAAAACTAACACACTTCACTCCAGTCGCTTCCGCAAAGCTCGCACGTGCAACAATTTCCGCAGCCATCCGCCTGGGGTATACAGATTCCTGCCAAAGTATTGCGGTTGCATAAAAGCTATCAGCTACGCACTCGCTTTTCCAGAGATGTGGCTGATACCCGCAAGTGAAAAATCCGCGATATGCCCGGCGATGGCCTCAATTTCCTTGCGGCTGTAACACAACCTGGGGTGCAGGCGTTGCAGCACCGGATGGGAGTGGCGGTAATACAGGCATTGGCCGAGGATGCTGTGCATGCAGCGGCGCAGTTCTGCTTCGGCGATTCCGTCGCCGGCAATTTCGCGTACCAGCTTGCCCAGAAATTCATGCAACGGCGCGATGGCTTCGCGCACGATCTGATCCAGCGCGGGGGTGGGGTCGGCCAGTTCGCGCGCCATGATGCGGCAAGGCGTTGAGCCGTCCGTCTCGTCCAGCAGCATCAGCATGAAATCGCGGATAAACAGGCGCAGCCGCATTTCCGGGCTACCGCCGGTTTGGGCGTTGGCGAGCTGCATGGCTTTGAGCGGCGCGAAATTCAAGGCTTCTGCAAGTAGCTCATCCTTGCTGCCGAAGTGATAACTGACCGCAGCGACATTCGCTTCCGCCCGGCGGCAGATTTCGCGCACCGTCGCGCCCTGAAAACCATGCTGTGCAAACACCTCGCGCGCCGCCTCCAGCAGACGCGCGCGGGTTTGCTCGCTGGCGCTTTTGGCTTCGATCATTGGCTTGCCATGTGGCGCACGCCCTGGCTGCCATAGCCGGCGAGCGCCTTGTACAGTTGCGCATCGGCAGACAGCAGCGTGCGCCGCACCTGTAACGCGCCTTGCTGTGCGGCGAACGATTCGCGTTGCGCATCCAGCACTTCGAGATGGTTGGCGATGCCGGCCTGGTAGCGCGCGTCCACCAGCTTCAGGCGCCGGTTTTGCGCATCCGCATTGGCCTGCTGCGCGGCGAGTTGCTCGGCGAGTTTTTCACGCGCATTCAGCAAGTCTGCGACTTCACGGAAAGCCTGCTGGATAGTTTTTTCGTATTCGGCGACCGCGATAATCTTGCGCGCTGCGGCGATATCCTCGTTGGCAGCATTGCGCCCCGCATCGAACAGCGGCAATGTGAGCGCGGGCTGAAAACTCCATGCGCCACTGCCCGCGTCGAACAGGCCACCCAGGGTGCGGCTGGCCGTGCCGACGCTGCCGGTCAATGTGATGCGCGGCAGAAAAGCCGCGCGCGCCGCCCCGATGTTCGCGTTCGCGGCGATCAGCTTGTGCTCGGCGGCGTGTACGTCGGGGCGCTGCAACAGCACCTCGGCGGGCAAACCGGCGGGCAGGCCGGGGTTGATACCCTGTACGGCGAGGTTGCGTGCGGCAGGCAGGTTTTTCATTTGCTTCACCGGGTGGCCGACCAGCAAGTCAAGCAGGTTTGCGGCGGCAGCCTGCTGCCGCTCCAGATTGGCGCGCTCGGCAATGGCAGCTTGATAAGCGCCATCGGCTTGCAGAAAGTCCAGATCGCTGGAGACCCCCAAGTCGCGGCGGCGCGAGGTCAATTCGCGATATTCGCCACGCGTCCGCGCGGTTTCAGCGGCAAGTTGCGTGCGTTCGCGCAGTTCCTGCAGCGACAGGCTGGCGTTCGCCACGTCGGCGATCAGCGACAGGCGGAAGGCGCGCTGTGCGGCTTCGGTGGCCAGGTAGCTGGCCTTGGCCGCTTCGTTCAAACTGGCGACCCGCCCCCAGAAATCCAGCTCGAAAGACAACAGGCTGATGCCCACGTCGTAACGCTGCGTGTGCATGGCATTGGTGGTAAACGCCGACGCACCGGCCGGGGTCAGCGAGGCATTGCGCCCGGCGGTCAGATTGGCGTTCGGCAACCGATCCGCCTGCTGGATGCCGTATTGCGCGCGCGCTTCGGCGATGCGCGCGGTGGCGATGCGCAAGTCGCGGTTGTTTTCCAGCGCGGCGCTTATCAAGGCTTGCAGATGCGGGTCGGTGAAGTAATCCGGCCAATCGCCAAGCACGATTTCTTTGGTGATCTTCAGCTTCACGCTGTCCGGCCACGCGGCGGGAACCGGCGCGGCGGGGCGCTCATAGTTCGGCATCAATGAACAACCAGCTAGCGAGACCGCCAGTGCAGCGGCAAGGAGGGCCATAATCGAAACTCGTAGGTCGGGCTTCAGCCCGACATGTCGGGCTGAAGCCCGACCTACGCTAATCACAAACATCTTACTCATGCTGGCTCTCCTCATGCTCGACATGCTTGCGCGCATGCCCCGGAAAAAGGCGCCGCACCACCATGAAGAACACCGGTACCAGGAAGATGGCCAGCACGGTGGCGGCGACCATGCCACCGATGACGCCGGTGCCGATGGCACGGCGGCTCTCGGCGCCCGCGCCGGTGGAAATGGCCAGCGGAGACACGCTGGCGATGAAGGTGATGGAAGTCATCAGGATTGGGCGCAGGCGCAAACGGCAAGCTTCCAGCACCGCGTCGAGACGCTCACGCCCTTCGTCTTCAAGGCGGCGCGCAAATTCGACAATCAGGATGGCGTTCTTGGAAGCCAGTCCGATGATGGCGACCAGTCCGACCTTGAAATACACGTCGTTGGGCAGCCCGCGCAGCTCCACCGCGAACAGCGCGCCGAACACGCCGAGCGGTACGGCCAGCATCACCGCCAAGGGAATGGACCAGCTTTCGTACAGCGCGGCGAGCACCAGGAACACCACCAGCAGCGAGATGCCGAACAGCAGCGGCGCCTGCTGGCCGGAGGCTTTTTCCTCGGACGAAATGCCGGACCATTCGAAGCCGACGCCAGGCGGCAGTTTGCGCGCGATTTCCTCCATCGCGGCAAGCGCCTCGCCGCTAGACACGCCCGGCGCGGTCGACCCGGATATCTTCATCGCGGCCAGGCCGTTGTAGCGGTCGAGTTTGGTCGTTCCCGCCACCCATTTGGTGCGCACGAACTCGGACAGGCGCACCATGCGTCCGTCTTTGTTGCGCACCGCGGTGCGCAACAGGTCTGCTTCGCTCCTACGCGTCGCTTCCTCAGCCTGCATCTGCACGCGTAGCACCCGCCCCTGACGCACGAAGTCGTTGATATAGGACACGCCGAACAGCGATTGCAGTGTGTCGTTGAGATCGGCGGAAGCGATGCCCAGCGTCTCCGCCTTGTCGCGGTCGATGTCGAGGAACAGTTGCGGCGCGGGTTCCTGGCCTTCGGGGCGCACGGCGGCAAGGCGCTTGTCGCCCATCGCCATGCCCAGTACCTGGTTACGCGCCTCGAGCAGTTTGTCGCGCCCGACCCCGCCACGATCCTGCAAACGGAAATCGAAACCGCCGGCGGAGGCAAGCTCCGGAATCGGCGGCGGGTTGATCGCGAAAACCATTGCCTGTTTCAGGCGGAAGAATTCCATGTTGGCGCGCCGGATCAGCGCCTGCACCGAATTCTCGCTGCCCGAGCGCTCGTCCCAGTCCTTGAGCCGGATGAAAGAAAGCGCCATGTTCTGCCCGCGACCGGAAAAGGAAAAGCCCAGCACGCCGACCACTTTGTCCACCTGCGGCTGTTTCAGATAGAACTGCTCGACCGATTCCAGCACCGCCTGCGATCTTTCGCGCGTGGCGGCGGGCGGCAACTGGATCGCGGTAATCAGGTAGCCCTGGTCTTCTTCCGGCAAAAAGCTGCCCGGCAGTTTCATGTAAGTCCACGCGGCGATCCCGACGATCACCGCGTAAATCAGCAGCGAGCGCCACAGTCTGCGCGTGGTGTGGCCGACACCGCCGACATAGCCGGTCGTAACGCGCTCGAAGTGGCGGTTGAACCAGCCGTGGAAACCGCCCTCCAGGCTGGCCGGGTCGTGCTTGAGCAGGCTCGCGCACAGCGCCGGGATCAGCGACAGCGCGAGGAAGGCGGAGAACGCCACAGTGACCACCAAGGTAACGGCGAACTGGCGGTAGATCGCGCCGGTGGAGCCGCCGAAGAAGGCCATGGGCACGAATACCGCCATCAGCACCAGCGTAATGGCGATAATGGCGCCGGTGATTTCCTTCATCGCCTGGCGCGTTGCCGCGCGCGGGTCAAGATGGTTGGCGCGCATGTTGCGCTCGACGTTTTCCACCACCACGATGGCGTCATCCACCACGATGCCGATCGCCAGCACCATCGCGAACAGCGTCAGCACATTGATCGAGAAGCCGAAAATATACAGCCCGAGCATGCCGCCCAGCAACGACACCGGCACGACGATGGCCGGAATCAGCGTGGTGCGCCAGTTGCCGAGGAACACGAACATCACCAGCAACACCAACGCTCCCGCCTCCAGCAAGGTTTTTACCACTTCGCGGATGGACAGCTCGATGAAGCGCGTGGTGTCGTAGGGCACCACCCATTCCACGCCCTGCGGGAAGTAACGCGACAGCTCCTGCATTTTGGTGCGCACGCCTTGCGCGGTCGCCAGCGCGTTCGCGCCCGGTGTGGTGCGTATCGCCATACCGGCGATGGGCTGGCCGTTGAGACGTGCCGAGCGGTTGTAATCCTGTGCGCCAAGTTCGATGCTGGCGATGTCCTTGAGCCGCACGGACGAGCCATCCGGGTTGGCGCGCACCACGATCTCGCCAAATTCTTCCGGCGTGGCCAGGCGTCCACGACTACCGAGAACCGCGTTGATTTCCTGCCCCGCCGCGACCGGCAACTGCCCCACTTCACCGAGCGGCAGCAGCGCGTTCTGCGCGCGCACCGCGCGGCCCACATCGACGGGCGAGAGGGCGTAGGCTTCGAGGCGATCCGGCTTGAGCCAGATGCGCATCGAATATTCGGTGCCGAACAGCAGCACCTCGCCCACACCGGGCACGCGCAGCAGCGATTCCATTACGCTGGCGGTCGCGTAGCTGCCCAGGTCAACGGCATTCAAGCGGCCATCCGGCGAAGTCAGCGCCACCACCATGATGAAATTGCGCCCGGCGCGCGTCACCGTCACGCCGAGCCGCCGCACATCGTCCGGCAGGCGCGCTTCCACGCGCTTGATGCGGTTCTGCGCCTCAACCGAAGCGAACTGGATGTCGGTGCCGGGTTTGAAGGTGAGCGAAACCTGACCGGAGCCCACCTGCGAGCTGGAATCCATGTAGAGCAGGTTTTCGATGCCGTTCATCTCCTGCTCGATGAGCTGTACCGCGCTCTGCTCGACTATCTGCGCCGAGGCGCCGGGATAAGTGACGGAAACATCCAGCGTGGGTGGCGCCACAGACGGGTACTGCGACACCGGTAACGCGCGCAGCGCCAGTATCCCGGTAAACGTGATGAGAATGGCGATGACCCAGGCGAAGATCGGGCGGGCGATGAAAAAGTTGGCGAACATGAATGATCCTTATAGCTTGCCGTTCGCAGCAGGCGGTGCTGTTTTGTCTGCGCCAAGACCGCCCGCAGGGCGAGCGTCTGGCGGCGTACCCCTTGCGGGTGCTTCTGCCTTCTGTACGCCGTTGAGCGGCACCGCTTTGACTGGCGTGCCCGGCCGCGCCTTATGCAGGCCGTTGACGATGACTTGCTCGCCGCCCTTCAAGCCTTCGGCGACAATGAAATCGCTGCCCGCCATGCCACCGGTTTTGACCGGCAACTGCGCAGCCTTGCCGTCGGGAGTCACGATCATCACGAACTGCCCCTGCGGGTTGGCCTGCACGGCGCGCTGCGGCACGCGGATGGCGTTGTCCGCCAGCGCCTGCGGGAAACGCAGGCGCACGAACATGCCGGGCAGCAGTTCGCGCTGCGGATTGGGAAATTCGGCGCGCAGGCTGACCGCACCTGTATTCGGGTCGACCGCCATGTCGGTAAAGAATATCTTGCCGGCCTGCGAATAAATGCTGCCGTCTTCCAGCAGCATTTCCACACTGGCGGATTCGGCGTGCTTGAGCCTGCCCGCCTTGACCGCCTGGCGCAGGCGCAGCATGTCCGTACCGGGCTGGGTGAAATTGACGTAGATCGGATCGAGCTGCTCGATGGTCGCCAGCAGCGTGGCCTCACCCCTGCCGACCAGCGCGCCCTCGGTCACCAGCGCGCGGCCGATGCGCCCGGAAATGGCGGCGGGGACGCTGGCGTTTTCCAAGTCTTCCTCGGCGCGGATCAGCGCGGCTTCTGCCTGCTTGGCCTTGGCGGCGGCCAAGTCGTATTCCTGCTGGCTGACCGCCTTGATTTCCAGTAGCGGCTGGTAACGCTCGACTGTCTGGCGCGCGATCATCAGGTCGGCCTTGGCGGATTCGGCGGATGCGCGATAGGTGCGCGCATCAATCTGGAACAGCGGCGCGCCCGCCTTGACATCGCTGCCTTCCTGAAACAAGCGCTTCTCCACCACGCCCTCGACGCGCGCGCGCACTTGCGCCGTGCGGTAAGCCTGCAAGCGTCCCGGCAGATCCTGCGTGAGCGTCGCGCTACCCACTGCAACTGTAATCACTTCCACTTCGGGCGGCGGCATCGCCGCGCCGGGCGCGCCTGGGGGAGCCGCAGCTTTGTCGCCCCCGCCGCCACAAGCGGTCAGCAGCGTGGTCAAGGCAAGCGTGATGGCATACAGTCTGGTGTGATGTGTCATGTTGTTTTCCGTAGAATCTGAAATATAACGATGTATCGCGCAATGCGTTGCGCTCCTATATCAAAGCCCAGGTTTCCTAAAATCCAAGCTTCTCATCTGCAGGGGCACGATTTATCGGGCGAAGGGTGTCTAGCGAAGGGTTGCCTGGCGACCCGCTGCAAATTGCCCGGTGACTTCCGCCACGCGCTGGCCGAATTGCCGCGCGGTTTCCAGATCGCCAGGCAACATCTCATCGGGTGAAGCGTCGGAAGGCGTGGCGGACATCGCGCCGCTGGACGAGCCGACATAGTTCACGTCGTTGCGCTGTGCGGCCTTGCTGTTGGCGGGCATCATCCCGGTGCCGACCCACACCATGCTGTGCTGCATCGCCAGCGTAAACAGGTAATGCAGCGTGGACAGTTTGTCGCCGTTCATCGTCGCGAAATTGGTGAACCCGGCTGCGATCTTGTTTTTCCATTTCTGCGCAAACCACGGCTTGGACGACGCATCGGCAAATTTCTTGAACTGCCAGCTTGCCATGCCCATGTAGATCGGCGATCCAAAGATGATGGCGTCGGCCGCTTCCAGCGTAGCCCAGTCGCCCTCGGCAAGGTTGCCCTCCGCATCGATGGCGATCAGCACCGCACCCGCGCCCCGCGCCCCGCGCAACGGCCCCGGCCTGTTTTTTGGTATGCCCGTAGCCACTGTGATAAACGACGACAATATTAGCCATAACGATCCTCCTAGGTTAAAAAGCGGATAGAACCGCAACCGGACGGGCATCGTATCAAACGCTTGTTTGAATGTAAAGCAAAGACCGGATACGGGGGTGCGATCAAAAGTGTTAGGGGGGTAGTTTGAATTCCGGTAACCCTGGGGGCGGGAGCGCAAGCCATAGCCGCCGCCCTGGTTGAAGCCCCGCAGCAAGCGACCCAAAAACAACTCAACCACGGTGAAATGCTGCATAAAAAAACGAGGGATATTGTCCCCGTTGTGAACTACCAAGCGCCGCCGAAAAAAGAACCGCCATTGGATATTAACCGGCTGATGGTCGAACAATTCGGCTCAAAAACGAAAAAATAGGAGGCAACATGCAACCGCTGGAAAGTAACCACACTTACGCAAATATAGCCAAGATCGAAGGCATTCTATCTTCCGGGTTTAGCCTGGATAAGCTGGCAAACATATGTACCAACAGGCGCGCCGGATCGCCGCTGATGCGTTACAAGGGGGTGCAGCATGAATGCCCCTCACCGTATGCCCGGCGCTTGGTATGACCTTTCTGGCCGCGTCAGCGAAGCGCAAGCCGTGGCATCCTGCGCGCTGGAATCGCTATCGTCCGGCCGCGCCAACATCAACTTGGCCAGCAACCTGATTGCGGCAGTGCAAGACATTCTGGGGCTGATGGAACAGGATGTAAATTTGATGGAAGAGCAGTTGAAGCCGTAACCGCACACGCACGGGAAAAAGCGCGCAACCCCTGAAGCAACGCCGTTTAGCCCCATTCACGCCGCCCCCGCAAGGGGGCTTTTCTTTTGAGGGGTGAAGCACACACCCGGAACTAATTCCGCCTTGGCCTTCACGCGGAATTCTTTCATCATGGCGCATCCTCAATAAACGGGTGTGCCGATATGATTGCAAAAACAAGCCGCGTAATGATCGACACGCTAAACGAGTTGATCGGCATCGACGCGGCGCGCAATCTTGCCGTGATATACGGCGGCACGCGCTTCTATTTCTGCGAAAGCCAGCTATGTTTTACGCGCCTTTCCGTGATTATGGGCGAAGCGCGCGCCCGGAAAATAATCGCGGAATTCAAAGGCGCGACAATCGAAATTCCACGGTTTTCCGATGCGATAAAAAAGGAGCGCGCGAAGGAAATTATAGCCGACCAAGAAGCGGGTATGACCGTCCGTGATATAGCCCTGAAGCACGAACTGACCGAACGCGGCGCGCGCATGATTTTGAATGACGCGAACTGACTTGAAGCCCATTTATTATTTTATCCAAACCAAAGGAAAAACAGCCATGAAATATAAAACCCTGACACCAGTAAAGCAGAACGGCGACCTTTTGGAATTTATCCGCGCCGATATTCAGCGCCGCGCCAGCAACTATCAATGGAGCGTAGAAAAATGGGCGAACGAGAGTAACTTCCCATTCAGTTATGCCCAGTTGGAACGCAACCATCTTTCTGGAAAAGATCAACCATTCCCCTATTGGGACGGCGTAGCGCACCATGATGTGGGGAATATGGAACCGCAAGGGATGTATTGGCTTTTCGGTGAGTTGCTTGCCGAGCGGTTTTTTGTTGCC
>JAUYJO010000122.1 GCA_030700315.1 Gallionella sp. | reverse complement strand
GTGGGTCAATTTGGACTTTACAAAGGCGCTCAGTACAGTCGGCAGCGTCACCTTCGCCTTCAGCGACAGCAGTACCGGCACGATGAGTTACACCATCGACGGGGTGGCCGGGTCGAAGGCGATTGTCAGGCAGGCGTTTTAACCCAGATAATCCATTTGGACGTAGGTCGGGCTTCAGCCCGACATGTCGTGTTAAAACCCGACCTACAAACCATTGATTTTGCAATGCCTCAAGAGCTAATGGATTATCTGGGTTTAAGGAAAGAGTGACTAATAAGGGGCAGGTTCGATAGAGCTGATTTTCCCATCAGGAGACGAACATGATGCAAACGCTTGAAGCTATGCTGGATGAAAGTGGGCATATCCATTTTTCCGAGCCGGTAAAAATCGATGGAATGCGGCGCGTTTTTGTCACGCTGCTCGACGCATCCGATGAAAGCGGTACACCAGCATCCGGCCACCTCAAAAAAATCTCCGCACGTGGCGCTATGAAAGGCATGTTATCAAGCGTGGATGAATTCATCGCCAACAAATCCGCTGAAATCGCACTGGAAGAAAAGCGATGAATGGTTACCTCCTCGATGCATGCGCTCTCATTGCCCTGCTGAATGACGAGTCTGGCGCGCAACGGGTCGAAGCCATATTGTCCGGCGATGCGCACGTGTTCATGAGCGCCATCAATACACTGGAAGTTGCCTATGATGCCGTGCGCCGCAGCCAGGACAATGACGCGGCAGCCATGACCCTGCGCGTGGTATCGGACGCCAACATCGAAATACTATGGTCACTGACGCAGGCTGAGTGGCTGGCCGCCGCCCGCTGGAAGGCGCGAGGCAGACTCTCATTGGCGGATGCGATTGCGCTGGCAATCGCAGAAACACGCGACCTCAAATTGGTCAGCGCAGACCACCACGAGCTTGATCCGCTAGAAGCCGAGGGGCTGATTCAAGTTGAGTGGTTGCGGTGAGTTGCAAGCGGCTGCAAGATCGATGGAGTCCCCATTGATTTTGCGTTGATTTTGCGTTTTGAATTCGACTACGGCTCCTACTAATAGCTTCAAGCTTAAATGGCGGATTTAAGTATGAAATTATCACGATAAAAAAATTACATTTCACCCGGCTTCCGCCCGCTAGGCCAGTTCCAGCATCAGCTTGACGAAGCGCGCCCGCGTATCCACGCCAAGCTTGGCATATACCTGCCTGATCTGTGTGCGCACTGTGTGGTGGCTGACATTCAGATAATTTGCCGCGACCTTCGCCGAACTGCCTTCCAGCAGAACGATGGCCACGCGCGCCTCGGCAGGCGTCAGGCCATAAGCGCTTTGCAGCAATTCCGTGCAGATGGTTGGGCATGAAGCTGGCGCAGACACTCTGCTTGCCTTGAGGAACAGCAACCCGCCAACGCTTTTAACCGAAACCCGGAGGGTTGCCGTGCAAAAGCCGGTCGAACCGATGCGGGCAAGCTTATCCATCAACATGCGGGGCAATATGGCGCTTTCCCAGTCCGGCCATTCCAGGCTCGCCAGTTTCCTGAACCCCGCACTGCAAAAATGCAGCGCGCCATCCGGGCGCGCAATCGCTACCGTGCTGCGGTCTGCGCCCTTGACTGTGCGGTGTACGGCAAGCGCCTAGTTTATCTTGAGCGCCTCAAAAAAATGGTGCAAAACCTGCTCCGCCGCCCAACCGTCCTGCTTCAGGAAGTGGCTGTCTTCGTCGGCGCGCCACATGGTCAACAGTTGAGCATGATGGGAGTCCTGGTCGGCATGGATTATGTGCATACCATTCGCATTTTCATACCGCCTGGCATAATCAAACAGAGGCCGGTTTTCCTTGCCGGCGAATAAGGTGGGCGGATGAAAGCGGATCACCCTGTCCGGATTGGCGCGCGCTGCCTTTAGCACCGGATCTTTATGGGTGATCGCCGAGTAATCGGAAATCTGTTCTATCGGCTTGTTGTGCAAATAGATTTCCTGTATCTGCATTCCCTGCTGCATCAGCACGCAGCTCCCATATGCGGCGGAATCGAACGGCACGAGCGACTTGAGCATCCCCAGGGGAAACTCCTGAAACTCATCGACAGCCATCTCCTGCGCCGCGCGATATAGCTCAATAATCAAATGCATAGCACCCCCACTTCCTCTCCCTAATGTTTTTTTGCAATATACCTCATTTGGGTGATGCGGGAAGTGTCGGGATCGTGGATACTGACAGTATGCGCTACACGAAATGGATCTACCCGCGCTATGCAACCACGCGAATTCAATCGGTTATTGAACCCGCGTTCCTTAACTCACTTGACAGGAAGGATAGATCATGAAAACTTTCGGAACATCTTCGTTTGCGGCTTACCTGTATGGCATCCTCGCGGTATTCGTCTTGCTGACAGCGCCTGTTGCGGATGCAGTCGCAAATCCGCTGCTCGGAACATGGCAAGGCACCTCCTATGAGCAGAGTAGCGGGAAAACCTAGTCTTCAACAATTGTCGTAAACAGCGACAATACTTATAGCGCTTTGGATGCATCTACCGACGGGAAAGGCTCCTATTTGCATTCTGGCACCTACTCTTACACTCCCACAACCATCATCATAACCGTCACGTCGGGCACCTGTACTGGGGATGCAGGTTGCAACCCACCGGTGGGCCTAACAGCGAGGATTCCTTATACGATCTCGGGCAGCGGCGTCGGCAGCACGATGACGGCCGACGGAAATGTCATGACAAAAACGAGCGAACCGTCGTCCGACATTCCCGCATCCGAACGGCAGGTGCTGCTCGATCTTTACGCCTCGGCCAATGGCACCGGGTGGACAATGAACACGGGCTGGGGTGGCGCTGCGGGGACGGAATGCACCTGGTTTGGCGTCACATGCGATGCCACGCTGAGCCATATTACCGAAATCCAACTGAGAACCAACAACCTTGCTGGCACCTTGCCATCTATTAGCGGGCTGGCGCATATACAGGTTTTCAGAGTCCTCGGCAATCAACTGACCGGGTCGTTCCCGTCGGTCAGCGGGCTGACGTCCCTGAAACAATTAACCCAGATAATCCATTAGCTCTTGAGGCATTGCAAAATCAATGGTTTGTAGGTCGGGTTTTAACACGACATGTCGGGCTGAAGCCCGACCTACGTCCAAATGGATTATCTGGGATTAAGCTTCAGACAAAACCAGTTCACGGGATCGCTCCCGTCGTTGAGCGGCCTGACCTCCTTGGAAACATTTAATGCGTCAGAAAACCATCTGACGGGATCGATCCCATCCTTGAGCGATCTGACGGCCCTGTATGAGTTGGATCTGGATACCAACCAGCTCAGCGGCCCGGTCCCGGCACTGCCCGCATCGTTCCCGGCATTTTCCGAATCGGCAAGCGTAGGTGCCTGGCTGTGCAACAACAGCTTGACTTCCAGCGGCAACCCGGCCATCGACGCGGCCTGGAACACTGCAACAGGAACCAACTGGCTGGACTGTCAAACCGTTGTAAACAATACCCTGACTATTGCCAAAACCGGCGAAGGCTCTGGCACCATCACCAGCAGCCCCACCGGCATCGACTGCGGAGCCACATGCAGCGCCAGCCTTAGCGGCACGGTCACCCTCGCCGCCACCCCCGCCAGCGGCAGCACCTTCTTCGGCTGGGGCGGCGCGTGCAGCGGCACGGCATCCTGTGTGGTGACGATGAATGCGGCCAAGAGCGTCACCGCCACTTTCAAAACTGCCCCATTCGTCGCCACCACCGTCAAAGACATTACGCCGACCAGCGCCACCATCAGCACCACGGTCAGCTTCAACCCCATCGACGTGGGCAAGACCGGCGCGGTGTACATCACCGCCTGGGCGCCGGCCGGCGGCTTGGCCGCGCTGGGCATCCTCGCCGCCCCGATGAGCCACGCCCTGAGCGTCACCACCACCCGCGACAACCCGTACAGCGACGGCGAGATCAACACCCGGCAAGAAACGCTTGCCGCCGTGCTGGCGGCAGCGGACCCCAACGCCTTCGTGCTGGTGCAACTGACCTCCACCGGCTGGCAGCTGGTGCAGAACGGGCAGCTGATTCCCTACGCCAGCGGCGTGCTGGGCGATGCCCTGTCTTCCTTGAGCATCCTCAACAACGCCAACCCGTCCAACCTCCTCGGCGCGCAGTTCTGCGTCGGTTACGGCACCAGCGCCGCAGAGATGGTCGCTTCGGGCAGGATGATGCCGGTGGCGGATATTCCCGGCGGGACTGTCGCGACCAACGGCAGCTGTAACGTCGCCGCCAATCCCTACAAGGGGCTGTGGTACAACGCCAGCGAGTCCGGCTGGGGCATGAGTGTCACCCAGCATGACACCATCAATTTCGTGGCCATGTACACCTACGACCAGAGCACGCAGCCGGTCTGGTACGTGATGTCCAACTGCCCCATCGTGGCGGCGGGCAGTTGCACCGGTGATATTTATAAGGTGGTCGGCGGCAAACCTCCCACTGCTGCGTGGGTCGCACTGGATTTTGTACAGGCGCTCAGCACGGCGGGCAGCGGGACGCTGACTTTCAGCGACACCAACAACGCCAAATTCGACTTTACGCTGAACGGTGTCGCCGGCTCCAAGACCATCGAGCGGCAGCAGTTCTCCAGCGGCACAGCGGCGCAGGCGGTGGATTACTCCGACCTGTGGTGGAACGCTGCCGAGTCCGGCTGGGGTGTGGCCTTGACGCAGGATGTGGGGATGATTTTTGCAACCTGGTACACCTACGATGCCGCCGGCCTGCCCGTCTGGTATGTGGCGTCCAGTTGCCCGTTGTCGGGCAGCAGTTGCACGGGCGATGTCTACAAGGTGACCGGCGGCATGCCTTTGAGTGCATCGTGGGTCAATTTGGACTTTACAAAGGCGCTCAGTACAGTCGGCAGCGTCACCTTCGCCTTCAGC
>JAUYJO010000120.1 GCA_030700315.1 Gallionella sp. | reverse complement strand
TAGGGGCGCGATTCATCGCGCCCTGATTTATTCATATATCGAAAGAAGGGCGCGATGAATCGCGCCCCTACGGTAATTACAGGCTGTAAGCTCGTTCGCCATGAGAGGTGGTATCTAGCCCTTCGCGCTCATCCTCTTCCGCTACACGCAGCCCCATCACCTTGTCGATCAGCTTGAACAATATAAAACTGACCACGCCCGACCACAGGATCGTCACGCCCACGCCCCAAGCCTGGCTGGTCACCTGGCCGATGATGGAATACTCCGCCACTTTGCCCGCAGCGTAGTCATACACGCCGGTGCCGCCGAGGCTTGGTGATGCCAGCACGCCGGTGCCCAGCGCGCCTAGGATGCCGCCCACACCGTGGATGCCGAACACGTCCAGCGAGTCGTCGATGCCGAGCAGTTTCTTCAGACCGGTGACACCCCAGAAGCACACCACGCCAGCCAGCAAGCCCAGCACGATCGCGCCCATCGGGCCGATGAAGCCGCACGCCGGGGTGACGGCGACCAGCCCGGCGACCGCGCCGGAAGCCAGACCCAGCATGCTCGGCTTGCTCTTCAGCAGCCATTCCGCGAGCATCCACGAGAACGCGGCGGCAGCCGTCGCGACCACGGTATTCACCATTGCCAGCACGGCAGTACCGGTGGCTTCGAGGTTGGAACCGGCGTTGAAGCCGAACCAGCCCACCCACAGCAGCGACGCGCCGATCATCGTCATCGTCAGGCTGTGCGGCGCCATCGCTTCCTTGCCGTAGCCGATGCGCTTGCCCAGCACGATGGCGCCCATCAATGCGCCCATCGCCGCGTTGATATGCACGACCGTGCCGCCCGCGAAGTCCAGCGCGCCCTTGCCAAAGATGAAACCGGACGAGTCGGCGTAAGCGGAAGGGCCGCCCCAGAACCACACCATGTGCGCCATCGGCAGGTAGGAAAAAGTGAACCACAGCGCGGCGAATACCAGCAGCGCGGAGAACTTGATGCGTTCGGCGAAACCGCCCACGGTCAGCGCGACGGTGATCGCCGCGAAGGTGAGCTGGAACACCATGAACAACATCTCGGGAATCACCACGCCCTTGCTGAAGGTTTCCACTACCGCATCGGTGCTCACCCCGGCGAGAAACGCCTTGGAGAATCCGCCGATAAAGTCATTCATGCCGCCGCCCGCGGTGAATGCCAGGCTGTAGCCATACACCACCCACAAGATGGAGATCAGGCAGAAGATGGCGAACACCTGCGCCAGCACCGACAGCATGTTCTTGACGCGCACCAGGCCGCCGTAGAACAGCGCCAGACCCGGCAGCGTCATGAGGATGACGAGGATGGTCGCGACCAGCATCCAAGCGGTGTCGCCCTTGTCGGGCACAGGCGCGCTGGCGGCCTGTTCGGCAAAGGCTGCTGCGGACGAGCCGCACAGCAACATCAGTGCAAAGAGTGCGAATAATTTCTTCATGGCATGACCCCTTAATAACGCTTCTGGTTTACAAAGCATCCGCGCCGGATTCGCCGGTGCGGATGCGGATCACCTGTTCGAGTTCGGAGACAAAAATCTTGCCGTCGCCAATCTTGCCGGTACCTGCAGATTTCTCGATGGCTTCCAGCACCAGATCGAGCTGGTCGGCCTTGATGGCAGCTTCCAGCTTTATCTTCGGCAGAAAATCCACCACATATTCCGCGCCGCGATACAACTCGGTGTGGCCCTTTTGCCGCCCGAAGCCCTTGACCTCGGTGACGGTGATGCCCTGCACGCCGATCTCGGAAAGGGCTTCACGCACCTCGTCAAGCTTGAACGGTTTGATGATAGCGACGACCATTTTCATGACATTCTCCTAAGGTAGGGGCGTGATTTATCCCGCCCGGGTTTTAAATTAAAACGAACGTGTCACCGACAATGCGGCGGTGCCCTTGCCCCAGTCGCCGCCAAATGCGGGATAGGTGTAGAACGGGCTGGCGTTGGTGTCGGTGTATGCCAGGCCGACCACGTAACCGCCAAAGTCCTTGGAAGCGCTCAGCTTGTAGTCGGTGTAGGTCGGCGTGTTGGCAAAGGCTGCGGCAGTCGCCCCCTTGTATTTCTGCTTGCCTATGTGAGCGCCGAAAGTGATGCCGGTATCGGCAACGGGAACGCTGGCGTTGATCTCGAAATAGCTGGTGCCCGATGCGCCCGGAACAGTCAGGAATTGCCCCAGGCCGTAGGAATACTTGGCGGTAATCCACTTGTAGCCGATCGCGCCGTAGATTTCATCGGTATCCGCCTTGGCAAAACCGCCTGCAGCAGTGTAGCTGCCCAGGTAGTTGTAGCGGATGAAACCGATGTCGTAGGTAAAATCTTCGGCAAAGCTGTTGCGAAAACCGAAGTATGTGTCCAGCTCCATGGTAACGCTGCCGGTCGCCACTGCGCCGCTGTCGGCGACCCAGCTCACGTTCGAGCCCCAGATCCCAGCATACAAGCCGCTGGAGCGTATGTAGTCGATGCCGCCTTGCAGCGCCGGGTTGGTGGAGGTTTGCGAGATACCACGGAAAATATAGTCGGTGGTGAAACCGATATTTGCGGTAATCGTGTGCGGGGATGCCGGTGTATCTGCTGCCATTGCCACACCGGGCGCGGCCAATGCGGCCAACACCAGAGAATTCAGCAGCATTTTTTCAGCTTTACCGAAACTCGCTTTGTTCGTTTTCATCATGACTCCTTATCTTGAATTGGGCAGGGATAACAATATCCCCACACCGGTGGTTATAGCAGGATGCGTGCCACACTGAATTACTGTTTGATTACAATGCGTTGTAGTGAGAGGCCAATTGAGCCGGGCAAACTGGCGTTTGTTCGTGGTGCGAGTTTGGTGGCTATCGCACCCATTAGGTGCGATTTAACGACTACCCTGCATCAGTGCTTATTTTCAACCCAGATAATCCATTTTGACGTAGGTCGGGCTTCAGCCCGACATGCCTGTCCTGAGCATGCCGAAGCGGTCGGGTTAAAACCCGACCTACAACCTATTGATTTTGCAATGCCTCAATATCTAATGGATTATCTGGGTTCAAGATAGACTTGCCGAACATCATCGATCGGGGGAGCAACTTGATCGTGATCGTTGAGGTGGAGAGCGAGGCGCAATCTGTGGGGGTGAAACAAATGCTATCGGTAGCGATAGCAGCCATCAGGCAAAAGTCACCGCATGACCATCCATACCGGCTGATTCTGGTTGCCCAGTTTTCCCAGGTACATGCGCTTTCTGGATTTCCTATCTTCAAGCGGGTCGGTTTCGATTTCAACAAACACGGGAAAGGGTGAGCCAATGGCCAGCCCGCTTTCCTGGAGGTTGAGTTTGGCCTCGAACTGGCGATGCTGCTCCAGGGTGGATGCGCCCTTTGCCAGCCGGTAGATGCGCCAATCGGATAGGGGATATTTTTTCCAGTTTTCATCCTTGTTTTTGGGCGGTTCGCCCTGCCATGACACGCGCGTTTCCCGGATTCCCCCCAAAGCTTCCGGCGCGCCCCGGCTGCCCCCCCGGCTAACATGGATGCGTTCATTTTTAATCGCGGGGTCTATGTCTACATGAATATAGAAACGAAACTGGTCGTAGCCGCCTCGAGTCGTGTCGCCCGGTACATCGGCGGCCAAATAAAGCCAGTCGTTGTCGGCCTGCAAATACAAAATGCTGCCGGTTGTTTCCGGTTCGAGTTTTATTCGGGCGGCTTTCAGCCATTCCTGATGTTGGATCGCGCCGTCGATAACGATGCTCGCATTGGGTGTGAGCGGGATATTCAGCGTACTTGTATTGGCGGGTAGCGTGAGACTTCCGGATATTTTCGCGCGCGCATATTTGATGTGGTGCTCTTCGATAAAGTCCTGATACCCGCTGGGTATCCCCGGCTGGTTTTGCCATGTCACGTATTCCGGGTTGGCCAGTTTCTGCCTGTATAGCGAGGTCAGATCGGCTGCGACATTACCCGGCGCTATCGGCTGATAGGGCGTGTCATGGTCGATTACTTGTTTGGGGTTGATCACTTGTTTGGGGTTGATCCGTTGGTACGGCTTCGCTACCTGAGTTACGGCGGTACTGCCGGTTATTTTTTGCTTTGCGGTTTGCCTCAGGCCATCCAGTTTTTCCAGCCATTCATTCTGAAAATTTTCTGGAATATTTTTTGCGGCGATTACACCGATGATCAGGACTGCGAAAAATACCGCGACGCTCTTGCCGCTTTTGGGCCGGCCTGCTTGAAATAAAGCCGGGTTGGTGTTTTTTAACTGGTCGGTCAATTCTTCCACCGCTTGCTTCGCCGCCATCAAATCGCAATTGGCCGCTTCCCGGTAGCGTTTGATGGCCGCAATCTTGTTGCCCGAATAGATCAGCTCGGAGACTTCATGCCGGGCAATCGGGGGGATATTGATAAATGATTCGTTCATGGTAGTCGTCATCTCTGCGAGCCTGGGGATATTCCACTAATCTGGTCGCGAATGTGAAAGGTGTATCTATCTTACTCTGTCTCCGTGCTGCCGGGGTTGCAGGGGCAGATCCGCCGCCGCGCCATGCTAGAATCACCTCCAGTTATTTTTAGTGTGTGCACCATGCAAAAACTGTCTGGCGGTAAATCCAGTCTGTTGATTGTCATTTCGGTAGCAGTGGCTCTGCTGGCCAGCGCGTTGCTGTATGTCCAATCAGAGCGCGCCAAGCCAGCCATCAAGATCGGCGTGCTGCATTCTCTGACCGGCACGATGGCGGCCAGCGAAACTCCGCTGGTGGATGCGTTGCGGCTGGCGGTGGAAGAGGCGAATCTGTCTGGCGGGGTGAACGGTCAGCCTATTGAAATGATCGTTGCCGATTGCCGTTCCGATGCCGCCTATTGCGCGCAGCAGGCGGAGCGGCTTATCGCCCGCGAGGGCGCACAGGCGCTGTTCGGCTGCTGGACATCGGCGTGCCGCAAGGCGGTCAAGACCGTCGTCGAAAAACATCATCATCTGTTGTTTTATCCGTTGCAATACGAAGGCTTGGAACAGTCGCCCGACATCCTCTACACCGGTGCGGCGCCCAACCAGCAAATTATCCCGATGGCATTGTGGGCGCTAATAAATAAAGGCCAACGCTTTTACCTGATCGGATCGGATTATATTTTTCCGCGTACCGCGAATCTGATGGCCAGGGAGGTGTTGTCAGCGCAAGGCGGGCGTTTGCTCGGCGAACGCTATGTGCCGCTGGGGGCGGGCGATATGAAGGCAGCAGTGAAAGAGATTGCCGCCCTGCATCCCGACTTCGTCCTGAACACGTTGAACGGCGACAGCAACCTGCATTTCTTCCGCGCGCTGCGTGATGCGGGCATCGGCGCGGAAAACACACCGGTATTTTCCACCAGTGTGACCGAAGTCGGATTGGCGGCGATGGGCGTCGATCTGGCAACCGGGCATTACGCCGCGTGGAATTATTTTCAGAGCCTGGATAATGACGAAAACAAGGCCTTCGTTGCGCGCTTCAAGCAGCGCTTCGGCAAGGATCGCGTGCTGGACGACCCGATGGCAGCTTCCTATGTCGGCGTGAAACTATGGGTGGACACCGCTCGCAGCCAGGGCTCGACCGACCTGACGTTGCTGAAAACTGCGCTGGCGCAACAAACCCTGCTTGCGCCGCAGGGAATTGTGGCGGTCGATTACAACACCCTGCATTTGTGGCAAAAGGCGTATATCGGCAAGGCGCGCGCCGACGGGCAGTTCGAGATCGTCTGGCAATCCTCGCAACCGATTCATCCCGCGCCCTTTCCGTTCTATCGCGACCGGGCGGAATGGCTGGCCTTGCAGCAGGCGTTGCCGGGAGTGCAGCCATGAAACGGGGAACGAAAAGCATTTCGCTCGCCTGGCGCTTCCTGATCTGGTTCATCGTCGTTGCGCTGCTGCCGTTGGCTTCATTCGGCTACCTGAGCCTGCGGCAAAACGAAGATGCCTTGCGCGGCGAAACACTGGCGCGGATGTCACGCCTGGCGGACAAGAAGACGCTGGAAATCAAAACTTACCTGGCCGAGCGGATCCAGGATGCGCGATTATTGGCGCGCGGCAGGCTGGTGGAAGCGGCCATGGCGGATTTGTCGCGCACCTATGCGCGCCATCGCACCGGCTCGGCGGAATACCGCAGGGCGGCAAGCCAATTCGAGAAGAACTTTGCCGCTTATATCGGCGAGGGCGGGGATATGTTGTTTTACGACGTGTTTCTGATTACACCGCAGGGTGAAATTATTTATACCTACAAGCATGAGGCAGATTTTGCGACCAACCTGATCGACGGCCCCTATCGCGATTCACTCCTGGCCCAGGTGTTCCACGAAGCGTGCATGACCTTCGAAGGCAGTCTTTCCGGCTTCGAGCATTACGCGCCCTCCAACGCACCCGCCGCCTTTACCGGCGCACCGATCATCCGCGAAGGCAAGTTGCTGGGGGTGGTTGCCCTGCAGCTCGATACCCAGCATATCTACCGGGTGGCGCAGGATAACACCGGGCTGGGCGCGACCGGCGAAACGGTGCTGGCCAAATTGACGGGGCCGGGCGAAGCACTGTTTGTCGCGCCGCTCCGGCATGACCCGCATGCTGCCATGCAGCGCAAGATCGATTTGAAAACGGCGGCTGTCCCGATGCGCCATGCCCTGGCGGGTGGACGCGGCAAGGGCGTGGAGATCGACTATGCGGACAGACCGGTGGTTGCCGCATGGCGCTATCTGCCGGAATTGCGCTGGGGGATGGTGGTCAAGATGGATACCGACGAGGCGTTCGCGCCCATCTGGCAGCAACGCGAAAACCTGCTGGAGATATTGCTGATGCTGGCCATGCTGGGCGGGTTCGCCGCGCTTTATTTTGGCCGGCAAATGGTGATGCGGCTCAAGAGCATCGCACAGAACGCCGACGAAATCGCCCACGGCGATTGGAATCAGCGCGTGGACGAATCCGGCAGAGACGAGATCGGCGCATTGGGGCGCGCCTTCAACCGCATGACGGAAAATCTGCAAGCGTTGTACCGCACACTGGAAGACCGCGTCGAGGAACGTACCCGAGAATTGAACGTGAGCAACGAGCAGTTGCAGGAAGAAATCGTCGAGCGCGAGCACATAGAGAAGGCGTTGCGGGAGAATCAGGTCGAGTTGCAGCACAATCAGGATTTGCTCAACGAAGCGCAGCGTCTGGGGCAATTGGGGAGCTGGGAGCTGGATCTGGTGAGCGGCAAGTTGCGCTGGTCGGATGAAATCTACCGCATATTCGAGCTTGATTCTGCGCAGTTTTTGCCCTCTTATGAAAACTTCCTGAACGTGATCCACCCCGATGACCGCGACAAGGTGAACCGGGCCTACACGCAATCGCTGGAGAACCGCCAGCCTTACGATGTGGTGCACCGCCTGCTGCTTGCTGATGGCCGTATCAAATGGGTGCGCGAGCATTGCACCAGCGAATTCGACGCGTCGGGCAAGCCGTTGCGCTCGGTGGGCGCGGTGCAGGATATTACCGAACAAAAGCTGGCGGAGGATAAGTTGCGCGTCGCGGCGGCAACTTTCGAGACGCACGAGGCTATCCTGATTACCGATGTCAATTCAAACATCATCCGCGTCAATCGGGCATTTACCGAGATCACCGGCTACCAGCCGGAGGAGGTGCTGGGCAAAAACCCGCGTGTCCTCAGTTCGGGCCGCCAGGACAAAGCCTTTTATGCGGTGATGTGGCAACATTTATTGAGTAACGGATCATGGACTGGCGAGATCTGGGACCGGCGCAAGAGCGGGCAGATTTATCCGAAGTGGCTGACCATTACCGCCATCAAGAACGAGCAGGAGGAAACGACGGGGTATGTTGCTATATTCAGCGACATCACCGCGCGCAAGGAGGCCGAGGAGGAAATCCGCAACCTGGCGTTTTACGACGCGCTGACCAGACTGCCCAACCGGCGCCTGCTGCTCGACCGGTTCCATCTGGCGCTGTCGGTGTCGGCGCGCACCCGCCATTATGGCGCGGTGCTGTTCCTCGACATGGACAAGTTCAAGACGCTCAACGACACGATGGGGCACGACTATGGCGACCTGATGCTGATCGAGGTGGCCAGGCGCATCCAGCCCTGCGTGCGCGAGGTGGATACCGTGGCGCGGCTGGGCGGCGACGAGTTCGTGGTGCTGATCGAGGAAGTCGGCTTGAATGCGGAGGAGGTGTCGCAAAAAGTGGCGCTGATCGCCGAAAAAATACGCGCGACGCTGGCCGAGCCCTACCTGCTCAAGAATCACGAGTATCACAGCTCGCCGAGCATCGGCGTATGCCTGTATTACGGCAACAAGGAGCCGGTGGAAGCCTTGCTCAAGCGCGCCGACATGGCGATGTACCAGGCCAAGGATGCCGGGCGGAACACGGTGCGTTTTTTCGATCCCGCGATGCAGCATGCGGTGGAAGCGCACGCCGCGCT
Organism: Gallionella sp.; assembly: GCA_030700315.1. Lineage (GTDB taxonomy): Bacteria > Pseudomonadota > Gammaproteobacteria > Burkholderiales > Gallionellaceae > Gallionella. Next base: position 21,708 of record JAUYJO010000120.1, on the reverse strand, counting down.
GGAGGCAGACTTGCGCCGTGCCCTGCCCAACCGGGAGCTGCAACTGCATTACCAGATCCAGGTGGACAACGAGCAGCGCCCGCTGGGCGCGGAAGCGCTGGTGCGCTGGCATCATCCGCAGCGCGGCATGGTTTCCCCGATGCAATTCATTCCCATCGCCGAGGAAAGCTCGCTGATTCTGGATATCGGTCTGTGGGTGCTGGATACCGCCTGCCAGCAGCTTGCGTTATGGAGCAAGCAGGAACAAACGCGCAGCATGGGGCTTGCTGTCAATGTCAGCGCGCAGCAGTTCAGGAGGCAGGATTTTGTGGAGACGGTTGCCGGGGTGATTAGCGAGCATCATATCGATCCGGCACGGCTGAAGCTGGAATTGACCGAGAGCGTGGTGCTGAGCGATGTCGCCGACGTGGTGGCCAAAATGCATGCGCTGAAAGCGCTCGGCGTCAAATTGTCGCTGGATGATTTCGGCACGGGCTATTCGTCGCTGTCCTATCTGAAGCAATTGCCGCTCGACCAGATCAAGATCGACCAGAGCTTCGTGCGCGATGTCGCGACCGATCCGAACGATGCGGTCATGGTGCGCACCATCATCGGCATGGCGCAGAATTTCCGCCTGAACGTGATCGCCGAAGGCGTGGAAACCGCGTCGCAACTGGACTTTCTCAAGCAGAACGGCTGTATGGCGTACCAGGGCTACTTGTTCAGCAAGCCAGTGCCGGTCGAGGAGCTTGAAAAGTTGCTGGGGCTGTAGTTCGGCAGTGCATCGCAAAAATCTTTACGTCAAACCCAAACCCCCTCCAGCTCCCCCTTGTCAGGGGGAGAGCCTAGCCTCCTCACCTGATAAGGGGAGGCCGGGATAACCAGCGACTTGTCCATCGCCTTTTGATGGCCTAGTCGAATGGCTAGTTGTTTCACCAGGGGTTTGTGCTTCGGAGTAAAACGTGCGTGGCTATCTTCCAGGGGTGTTTAATCGGCGGAAATCTGCGTAATCTGCGGACACCAGATGCAACCGCTCAAATGCGCTTGGCCAGTTCCGCCGCCTTGCCGATATAGGTGTCCGGGCTGAGTTGCAACAGGCGCTGTTTTTCCGCTGCGGGGATTTCCAGCGTGGCGATGAAGGCTTGCAGCGAAGTGCGGTTGATGCCTTCCTGCCCGCGCGTTAATTCTTTCAGTTTGTCGTAGGCATTTTCGACACCATAGCGGCGCATCACCGTCTGGATCGGTTCGGCCAGCACTTCCCAGCTTGCATCGAGGTCATCCGCCACACGCTGCGGATTGGCTTCCAGTTTGTTCAGCCCTTTCAGCAGCGATTCATAGCCGAGCAGGGTGTAGCCGAACGCTACGCCCATGTTGCGCAATACGGTGGAGTCGGTGAGGTCGCGTTGCCAGCGCGAGATCGGCAGTTTTTCTGACAGGTGTTTCAGCAGCGCATTGGCCAGACCGAGGTTGCCTTCCGAATTCTCGAAGTCGATGGGATTGACCTTGTGCGGCATGGTCGAGGAGCCGACCTCACCCGCCACCACTTTCTGCTTGAAATAGCCCAGCGAGATATAGCCCCAGAGGTCGCGGTCGAGGTCGATGAGGATAGTGTTGATGCGCGCGAATGCGTCGAACAGCTCCGCCATGTAATCGTGCGGCTCGATCTGGATGGTGTAGGGATTGAAGACGATGCCGCGCGCCTCGACGAATTGCTTTGCGAATCCTTCCCAATCCAATTCAGGATAGGCCGACAGGTGCGCGTTGTAGTTTCCCACCGCGCCGTTGATCTTGCCAAGGATTTCCACTGCGGCGAGACGTTGCTCGGCGCGTTGTAGACGGTAGGCCACATTGGCCATTTCCTTGCCCAGCGTGCTCGGTGTGGCAGTCTGGCCGTGGGTGCGGCACAGCATGGGCACATCGGCCAACTGGTGCGAGAGATTCCTTAATCGCTCGGTCAGCGCTTGCAGCGCGGGCAGCATCACCGCTGCGCGCGCATTCTTGAGCATCAGCGCGTGGCTCAGGTTGTTGATGTCTTCCGAGGTGCAGGCAAAGTGGATGAACTCCAGCGCTTTGGCGGTCTCAGGATTGCCGGACAGCTTGTCGCGCAGCCAGTATTCCACCGCCTTGACATCGTGGTTGGTGCGCTTCTCGATGGCCTTGATCGCGGCGGCATCGTCTTCGCAAAAACTCGCGTTGAGCGCGCCCAGTTGCGCGAGGGTAGTGGCGGAAAACGGCGCAATCTCTGGGATGCCGGGATGCGCGGCGAGCGCCTTTAGCCACTCGATTTCGATCAACACGCGAAAGCGGATCAGGCCGAACTCGCTGAAGTAATCGCGCAACGCATCCACCTTGCCGTGGTAGCGCCCGTCGAGCGGGGAGAGGGCGGTGAGTTGGGTGAGTGTGGTCATGATTAAACCCTAAGCCGGATAAGTTGTAGGTCGGACTTTAGTCCGACATCGCTTTCAAATCGGGCTAAAGCCCGGCCTACCAATAATAGGCGCGTATTTTACGCGAATCAGTTGAGCCCCTGTTCGATGATCGCGCCGCCCAGGCAGACTTCGCCGTCATAAACAACCACGGATTGCCCCGGCGTAACCGCCCATTGCGGCTGGTCGAATTCAAAGGCACAGTGGCCGCCGTCCAGCGCCGTGATGCGGCACGGCGCATCGGCCTGCCGGTAGCGTGTCTTGGCACTGTAGTGATGATCGAGCAGCGGCGCCGTGCCGCCGATCCAGTGGCTGTCCAGCGCGCTTAACCGCTTGCTCAGCAATGCCGGATGGTCGTGCCCCTGTACCACGATCAAGCGGTTATCCACCATATCCTTGCCCGCTACAAACCACGGATCGCCGGTAGAATCCTTGTCGCCGCCAATGCCCAATCCCTGGCGCTGGCCGATGGTGTAGAACGACAGACCGATGTGCTGGCCGACTACTTTACCTTCAGGTGTGACCATCTGTCCGGGTGAAGTGGGCAGATAGCGGTTGAGGAATTCGCGGAACGGGCGCTCGCCGATGAAGCAGATGCCGGTGCTGTCTTTCTTGGCGTGGTTGGGCAGGGCGTGCTGTCTGGCGATCGCGCGTACTTCGGGCTTCAGCAGCTTACCGAGCGGGAACATCGCATGACCCAGTTGCTGCTGGTTCAGGCGATGCAGGAAATAGCTCTGATCCTTGCTGTCGTCGGCAGCCTTGAGCAACTGGAACAAGCCATCCACCTCGCGCACCTGCGCGTAGTGGCCGGTAGCGATAACATCCGCACCCAGTTGGATGGCATGGTCGAGAAAGGCCTTGAACTTGATTTCCGAATTGCACAGGATATCCGGGTTGGGCGTGCGCCCGGCCTGGTATTCGCGCAGGAAATAGCCGAATACGCGTTCCTTGTATTCGGCGGCAAAATTCACTGCCTCGATATGTATTCCGATGGTGTCGGCCACCGATACCGCATCCAGCAGATCCTGGCGCGACGAGCAGTACTCGCTGTTGTCATCGTCCTCCCAGTTCTTCATGAACAGGCCGATCACCTCGTAACCCTGCTGCTTGAGCAGCAGCGCGGTGACCGAAGAATCCACGCCGCCGGACATGCCGACGACTATGCGGGATTTATGGTCGCTCTTCACGTTTGCTCTTTCTCCCGCTTGCGGGGGAAAGTTGGATAGGGGGAGCGAGCTTGCTCGCTACTCATAGTGAACCAGCAGATCGAGCGGGTAACGTTTTCCCGCAAGGTAATCCTCGATGCAGCGCAGCACCAGCGGGCTGCGATGCCGCTCCTGCATGGCGCGGATTTCCTTGGGCGTCAGCCATACAGCTTGCAGGATGCCGGTGTCCAGTTGGCGGTCGGGGTCGTGTCCGGTGATTGTGCCGGTGAAGGCGAAGCGCAGATAGGTCGTGTCCGATTCCGGCGCACGCCAGTGGTAGATGCCGAGCAGGTGTTGTGGGGTGAAGGAATACGCCGATTCCTCCAGTGCTTCGCGCGTTACCGCAGCCAGCAACGATTCATCGGCATCCAGATGCCCTGCGGGCTGGTTGAAGCGCACCCCTTGTGAAGTTTCTTCCTCGACCAGCAGAAATTTTCCATCGCGCTCGATAACAGCGGCGACGGTGACGTTCGGTTTCCAGATCATGTGCCGATCCCCGAAATAAATTAAGGTCAAAAAGCAAAAAGGCCAAAAAGAAAAAAGGCAGGAAAACCTGCCTTCTTGCTTTTGTTGGTGCCGGGGGGGGGACTCGAACCCCCACGCCTTGCGGCACCGGATTTTGAGTCCGGCACGTCTACCAGTTCCATCACCCCGGCCAATCGGGGCGCATTATCCATGAAGCGGCGCGTCACATCAACTACAATCCTAACTTTTGTAAAATTGGGTTGTCGTTGATGCGAACGGATGAATTTGATTTTGACCTGCCTGAGCGCCTGATTGCCCAGCATCCACCGGCGCGGCGCGGCGCGAGCCGCTTGCTGTATGCGCATGGCGGGTCGCTGGAAGATCGTCGTTTTGCCGATTTGTTGCAACTGGTCGGGCCGAACGATGTGCTGGTGCTGAACGATACGCGGGTGATCAAGGCGCGCTTGTTTGGCAGCAAGGACAGCGGTGGCAGGATCGAGGTGCTGGTCGAGCGTGTATTGAATGAGCATGAAGTATTGGCGCAAGTGCGTGCCAGCAAGTCGCCCAAGGCGGGGGGGCTGCTGCTGCTCGCTGCGGCAGGGTCGCTGCGCAGCAGCGGGGAACCCACCGGCGTACCCCTTGCGGGTGCCGATACACTGGAAGTTGAGGTACTGGGGCGCGAGGGCGAATTTTTTCATCTGCATTTTCATCGCGAAGAACCGGTGCTGGAACTGCTGGAACGCTACGGCAGTTTGCCTTTGCCGCCCTACATCACCCATGCGGCAGATATCGAGGACGAGCAGCGCTACCAAACGGTGTTCGCGCGCGCGGCAGGCGCGGTGGCAGCGCCCACGGCGGGGCTGCATTTCGACGAGGCGATGCTGCAAGCCTTGCGCGACAAGGGGGTGCAGATCGCCTATGTCACGCTGCATGTCGGCGCCGGAACGTTCCAGCCGGTGCGCGCCGAATATATCCGCGAACACGCAATGCACAGCGAATGCTATGAAATTCCGCAGGCTACCGTGGAGGCGATAGCCCAGGCGCGCAATGCGGGTGGGCGGGTGATCGCGGTGGGAACGACCAGTTTGCGCGCGCTGGAAAGCGCGGCCCAATCAGGGGAGTTGCAGGCAGGTACAGGCGAGACACGCATCTTCATCACGTCGGGCTACCGTTTCAAGGTGGTGGACAGGCTGCTGACCAATTTCCATCTGCCCAAATCTACCCTGCTGATGCTGGTGTGCGCGTTCGGCGGGATGGATGAAATGCTGGCGGCGTATCGCCATGCGGTGGAGCAGGAATACCGGTTTTTCAGCTATGGCGATGCGATGTTGATTGAACGCGATGTAGGGCGGGCTTTGCCCGCCGTCAAAGTTGATGCCGGGCAAAGCCCGGCCTACGACTGAATATCGCAATGTCCAACTACCGCCGTGCCCGCGCACCTGGAGGCAGCTATTTCTTTATGCTGGTGGCGCATAAACGCCGTCCGGTACTTGTCAACGATAATGTCAGAGCTGCACTGCGCGCTGCTGTGCAAGCGGTACGCACGGAGCATCCGTTTTTTGTGGAAGCATGGGTGCTGCTACCCGAACATCTGCATTGTCTTTGGCGCTTGCCTGAGGGCGATGCCGATTACTCTTTGCGTTGGGCGAAAATCAAGCGCCTCACCCGGCATATTTTGGGCATGTCAGCCAGGGAAAAATTGTGGCAGCCTCGCTATTGGGAACATTGCATCCGCGACGAAAACGATTTCGCGCGACATGCCGATTACATCCATTGGAACCCGGTAAAGCATGGTTTGGTAAGATGCGCGGCGGATTGGCCATACTCGACCTTTCATCGCTTTGTGGCGGCAGGTATGTATCCCAAGGATTGGAGTATCGCAGAGGACGAGTTTGGCGACGGCAAATTTGGTGAATAGTGATGCAGGTCGGGCTATACCCGCCGCCAATAACAATGTCGGGCGGAGCCCGACCTACGGTGATGTCGATTGAGTGATGTAGGGCGGGTTTTACCCGCCGTTAAAAAACAATACCGGGCAAAGCCCGTCCACAGAATTATGAATTTTACTTTGCACAAAACCTCCTGCCACGCCCGTCGCGGCACTTTGCAACTGGCGCACGGCAAGGTCGAAACTCCGGCGTTTATGCCGGTGGGAACCTATGGCACGGTGAAGGCGATGTCGCCCGCCGAGCTGCACGAGATCGGCGCGCATATCGTGCTGGGCAACACCTTTCATCTGTGGCTGCGCCCCGGCCTGGAAGTGATCAAGGCGCACGGCGGCTTGCACCGTTTCATGGGCTGGGACGGGCCGATTCTCACCGATTCCGGCGGGTTCCAGGTGTTCAGCCTCGGCGCGTTGCGCAAGATCACCGAGGAGGGGGTGAAGTTCCAGTCGCCGGTGAACGGCGACAAGCTGTTCCTCACGCCGGAAGAATCGATGCGCATCCAGCGCGTGCTGAATTCCGACATCGCGATGATCTTCGACGAATGCACGCCGCATCCGGCGACCGAGCGCGAGGCGGCGGATTCGATGCGTTTGTCGTTGCGCTGGGCTGCGCGTTCCAAAGCGGCGCATGGCGATAATCCCAACGCGCTGTTCGGCATCGTGCAGGGCGGCATGTACGAGAACCTGCGCGACGAGTCGCTGCGCGAACTGGTGAACATCGGCTTCGACGGCTACGCGATCGGCGGGCTGTCGGTGGGCGAGCCCAAGGAAGATATGCTGCGCATCCTGGCGCACACCGCGCCGCAATTGCCGCAGGATAAGCCGCGTTATCTGATGGGGGTAGGCACGCCGGAAGACCTGGTGGCGGCGGTGGCGCAGGGCATCGATATGTTCGATTGCGTGATGCCGACGCGCAATGCGCGCAACGGCATGATGTTCACCCGCCACGGCGACATCAAGATCAAGAATGCGCAATATCGCCTCGATACCCGCCCGCTGGACGAAGATTGCCGGTGTTACACCTGCCGCAACTTCAGCCGCGCCTACCTGCACCACCTGTTCCGGCTCGGCGAGATCCTCGGCGCGCGCCTCAACACCATCCACAACCTGCATTATTACCAGGAATTGATGGGCGAAACCCGCGCCGCCATCGAGGCGGATGCGCTTGATGCTTTTGTGGCGCGCTTCAGGTTGATGCGCGGCGGCGGAGCGTGAAGATGCCACGCGCTTCGTGTTAGAATGCGCGCCTTTTGATTTACCCTCTGGAGATTGAATAATGTTTATCAGCAATGCTTATGCCGAAGCGGCACCACCGGTGCAGGGTGCCGGCCTCATGGATTTTCTCCCTCTGGTTGTCCTGATCGCGGTGTTTTATTTTTTCATCCTGCGCCCGCAAAGCAAGCGTGCCAAGGAGCACAGAGCCATGATCGAGGCGTTGCAGCGTGGCGACGAAGTCGTGACGGGAGGCGGCGAACTGGGCCGTGTCAGCAAAGTCTACGAGCAATATGTGGGCGTGGAACTTGCCGAGAACGTCGAAGTGACAGTGCAAAAATCCTCTATTACAGCCGTGCTGCCCAAGGGCACTATCAAGTCCATCAAGTGAGATGTTCGGGGGCTGGCGGCAGCATTTACCAGTCCCTGGCATCTTAACCAATCGAGGTTTCAATGAACCGTTATCCATTGTGGAAATATCTGCTGATTCTGGCCGTGTTGCTGGCCGGGCTGATTTACACCCTGCCGAATTTTTATGGCGAATCGCCCGCCGTGCAGATATCGCCGTTGCGCGCCAGCCTGAAGGCGGATACCGCCTTGCTGGAGCGCGTGGGAAAAATCCTGAAGACGGCCAGCCTCAACCCGGAAGTGGCCGCGCTGGACGGCAACAGTGTCAAGGCGCGCTTCACCGATACCGATAACCAGTTGAAAGCCAAGGATGTGCTGTCCAGCCAACTGGGCGATGACTATATGGTCGCGCTCAACCTGCTGTCGCGCTCGCCGCAGTGGCTGAGCGGGCTCAATGCGTTGCCGATGTATCTCGGTCTGGACTTGCGCGGCGGCGTGCATTTCCTGCTGCAAGTGGACATGAAAACCGCGCTGAGCAAGGCGTTGGAAGCGACCACCGGCGATATTCGCAGCGCGTTGCGCGACCAGAAAATCGCCTATTCCGGCGTCAGCCGCGAAGGCAATGTATTGCTGGTGAAATTCCGCGATGCCGAGGCGCGCGGCAAGGGCGAAGAGGAAATCAGGCGGCGTTTCACCGACTATGCGCTGGATGCCAAAGAAGCCGGCGGCGAATTCCTGTTGCGGGCGACGCTCAAACCGGAAGCCGAGCGGCGTATCCAGGATTCCGCCGTGCAGCAGAATCTGCTGACCCTGCGCAACCGCGTCAACGAGCTGGGCGTGGCCGAGCCAGTGATCCAGCAGCAGGGCGTAGATCGCGTGGTGGTGCAACTGCCCGGCGTACAGGATACGGCACGCGCCAAAGATATTTTGGGGCGCACCGCGACCCTGGAAGTGCGCATGGTGGATGACGAGCATCAAATCACGCCGGGCGCGGCAGCGCCGTTCGGCACAGATGCGTTCAAGGACCGCGACGGTAACCTGTTGCTGGTGAAGAAGCAGGTGATCCTCACCGGCGAGCGCATCAACGACGCGCAGCCCGGCTTCGACAGCCGCAGCAACGAACCCGCCGTGCATATCAACCTGGATGGCGTCGGCGCGCGCAAATTCAAGGATGCGTCGCGCGAAAATATCGGCAAGCGCATGGCGATCATCCTGTTCGAAAAGGGCAGGGGGGAGATCGTCACCGCACCGGTGATCCGCGAGGAAATCGGCGGCGGGCGCGTGCAGATCAGCGGCAGTATGAGCACCGTGGAAGCGCAGGACACGTCACTCCTGCTGCGCGCCGGCGCGCTGGCGGCGCCGATGGAGATCATCGAGGAGCGCACCGTCGGCCCCAGCCTCGGTGCGGACAACATCAAGCGCGGCTTCGATTCCACCAAAATCGGCTTCATCATGATCGCGATTTTCATGATCGCCTATTACCTGATGTTCGGCACGATTTCCGTGCTGGCGCTGGGGGCGAACCTGCTGTTGCTGATCGCGCTGTTGTCCATGATGCAGGCGACGCTCACCTTGCCCGGCATGGCGGGCATCGCGCTGACGCTGGGCATGGCGATCGACGCGAACGTGCTGATCAACGAGCGCATCCGCGAAGAATTGCGCAACGGCGTCACCCCGCAGGCCGCGATCCATGCCGGATATGACCGGGCATTCGGCACCATTCTGGACTCCAATATCACCACGCTGATTGCCGGGATTGCGCTGTTCATGTTCGGCTCCGGCCCGATAAAGGGGTTTGCCGTGGTGCTGTGCCTGGGCATACTTACCTCGATGTTCAGCGCGATCATGGTGTCGCGCGCGATGGTGAATTTGATGTACGGGAGCAAGGCGCGCCTTGCCAAAGTGGCGATAGGTTAAGCCGCTTTGGGCAGCTCTTAATAAGGAATAGAAAACATGGAATTTTTCAAGATCAAAAAAGACATCCCGTTCATGAGTTACGGGAAAATCACTACCAGCATTTCGCTGCTGACGTTTCTGCTGGCGGTGTTTTTTCTCGCCACCAAGGGCTTGAATTTTGGCATTGACTTTACCGGCGGCACCGTCGTGGAGGTGCATTACGCGCAGCCCGCTGATTTGGTCAAGGTGCGTGAACAGCTTGCCACAGTGGGCATGCATGATGCGCTGGTGCAGAATTTCGGCTCCAGTCACGATGTGCTGATCCAGGTGCCGGTCAAGCAGGATATTTCCGGGGCTAAATTGAGCGAGCATGTGTTGGAGGGGCTGCGCAAGCAAGATGCCAGTGTGGAAATGCGTCGCGTGGAATTCGTCGGCCCGCAGGTCGGCAAGGATTTGATTGAAAACGGCGCGCTGGCCTTGCTGTTGGTCAGCCTGGGTATTATCGGCTACCTGTGGCTGCGTTTTGAATGGAAATTCGGCCTTGCCGCCATCATCGCCAACCTGCATGACGTGGTCATCATCCTCGGTTTCTTTGCGTTTTTTCAATGGGAGTTTTCGCTGTCCGTGCTGGCAGCGGTGCTGGCGGTGCTGGGTTACTCGGTGAACGAATCGGTGGTGGTGTTCGACCGGATCCGTGAAAACTTCCGCAACATGCGCAAGGCCGGGGTGGCGGAAATCATCGACAACGCGATCACACGCACCATGTCGCGCACCATCATCACCCACGGCTCGACGCAGATGATGGTCGGCGCGATGCTGCTGCTCGGCGGCGAGACGCTGCACTACTTTGCGATGGCGCTGACCATTGGCATCATGTTCAGCATCTATTCCTCGGTACTGGTGGCCAGCCCGCTGCTGATGATGTTCGGCGTGTCGCGCGAGGATTTCATCAAGCCGGAGAAGACAGAGGCCGAGGAAGTGCTTCCGTAAACCATGGAGTTTGTGTCCTGGTTCATCGATGTTGTCCTGCATCTGGACACCCACCTGCTGGCGCTCACCCAGCAATATGGCGTGTGGGTGTACGCCATCCTGTTTTTGATCATCTATTGCGAGACCGGGTTGGTGGTGACGCCTTTCCTGCCCGGCGATTCGCTGCTGTTCGTGGCGGGCGCGCTGTGCGGGATGGGCGCGCTGCAACTGGAATTGCTGGTGCCGCTGCTGATTCTGGCGGCCTTTGGTGGCGACAACACCAACTATTGGATCGGGCGGCTGATCGGCATACCCCTGTTGAAACGCGCCCATGGGCTGATCAAGCGCGAGCATCTCGACAAGACCCATGTTTTTTACGAAAAACATGGCGGCAAGACTATTATCTTCGCGCGATTTCTTCCCATCATCCGCACTTTTGCGCCATTTGTGGCAGGCATCGGCCTGATGCGCTACCGCCTGTTCATGCTGTTCAGCGCACTGGGCAGCGTGCTGTGGATCGGTAGCCTGACCGTGGCGGGCTACTTCTTTGGCAACATTCCGCTCGTCAAAAACAACCTCACCGCAATCATCCTCGGCATTATCGTGCTCTCCCTGTTGCCCGCTTTTCGCGGGCTGATCCGGCATCGCAAGTAGCCTGCGGACGGACGTTAAGCAACAATTTGAAACACTTCTTTTTGAACATGCCCGGGGATGCCCGGTCATAATGTCGCCGTTGCGATCGACGGCGAAACCTTTTCGAGGAGCGTAAAAATGAAAAAAAACTTATTGGCATGGGCGCTGGCAACGGTGTGCGGCGGCGCTTATGCGGCAGGTTTCACCGATACCGCGAGCGTGGTTTCCAGCACGCCGATTTATGAACGCATTACCGAACCGAAGCGCGAATGCTGGACCGAGACGGTGCAGGTCGCGCCCAAGGAGCGCTCCCTCGGCGGGGCGGTGGTTGGCGGTGTCGCGGGCGGATTGCTTGGTAGTCAGGTTGGCAAGGGTAGCGGCAATGCGGCGGCAACCGGCGCCGGTGCGGTGGTGGGTGCGGTGGCCGGCGACCGTGTATCCAATGCGGACAGCAACCATTCGGCAGCCGGTGCGATAGTCGGTGGTGTGGCCGGCGCGTTGCTGGGCAGCCAGATCGGCGGCGGCTCGGGCAACAAGGCCGCGACTGCGGCAGGCGGGATCATCGGCGCGGTGGTCGGCGATCGCGTCGCCAACTCGGATCAGCCTCGCACCGAACAGGTCGAGCGTTGCCGCCAGGTGGAAACCAGCCGCGAAGTAATCAAGGGTTACAACGTGACTTACCGCTACAACGGGCGCGAAGCCACCACAACTTTGCCTTATCAACCCGGTTCAACCCTTCAGGTTGGCGTTAGCGTAATCGACGCTCAACAGATCAGCCGTTATGAGGAACCGCAAAGATATAGTTATGATGAGCCGCAAAAACGCCGTGGCTCGCCTAAACACCGTTATGAAGATCGACGTTATTGAAACGACTTCACCGTAAGCATAAAGCCCGGCTCGAACCGGGCTTTTTTGTGGGCGTTGGCGCGCTAACCCACACACGAGTCAAAGGTTTTTTGCTAGTATCGCGAATGTTGTGGTAGCAAAGCGCAGATGAGGATTCAGTCATTTGCAAACAAGGATTAAGAGGAGCGCATGGAAAAACGCAAGGCTCGTGTATTGATCGCGGACGATGAGCCGCATATCCGCAGCTTGATCAGCTTGATTGTCACCTCGTTAGGAGCGGAGGTTGTCGGTGAAGCCACGGATGGCGAGCAGGCTTTAAGCATGTACAAGCAATTCTCGCCGGATATGGTGCTGCTCGACATCAATATGCCGAAAGTGGACGGGATCAGCGTCCTGAAAAAAATCATGGCAATCAATAACAGAACCCTAGTGGTGATGTTGACTTCGTTGAATGCCCTTGAAACCGTGAAGGATTGTATCGATAGCGGCGCATATAATTACATTTTGAAGAACATGACCGCCGAGGAGTTGCGCAAGGCGATCAGTGAAACCTGGGGTGAATATATGGCGGAAATCAAGGCAGTTAATAAGGTTGCGCAATCGTGAGCTGCAATCACATCAATCCGGCTGGCTATATTTTTTGCGGTACATGCGGTATTGCATTGGAGCCTACCCGTTGCCGCTGCGGCTTCGTTGCCGGGGCGGGCGATGTGTTCTGCGGGCGTTGCGGAACAAATCTGGCCGAGGTTGCGGCGGGGGATGGACGAACCGTTGCCGATGCCGATCATCGTTTCGATCTTGAGCAGATCGCGCAACAGGCGGCGCAAGAGAAACAGTTTCTGGAGTCAACCCATAAAGTGCATGTTACGCAGGACGATATTCGCAAGCTGCTGGCCAAGCGCAGAAAGAGATTCTGATGATAGAGCTGACGGAGCCGCTGATCGCAAGCTTTCAGGAAAAGGGGCGTGTTCCGCCCGTGCCGCTGGCCGGCATGGCCAGGGCGGCCAAGAACGATGCGGTCGAGTTTGCGCAGTTCGTTATCCAGGATGGCTATCTGGATCGCGACACGGCGGGCGAATTGCTGGCGAGCCAGATAAACCGCACTTACGTCAATCTCAGCAAAACCCTGTTTCAGGATGACATGGTTTCGCTGCTGACCGGGGAAATCGCGCAGCGCTACCAGGCTATTCCGCTTTACCGGCTCGGTAACGCGGTAACGGTGGGAATGGCAAACCCCAACGACCCGCAGGTGATTACGGTGCTGGAGAATTTCCTGATGGGCAAGGTCAGCCCGGTGTTCTGCTTCAAGGATGAGCTCGACTCGGCAATCAAGGTCAATTACCAATCCGCGCAGAATGTAGATGTGCTGGCGATGAGTCTGGACCTGACCGTGTTCCAGTCCGGGGAGTTGAGCGATGTGGCACTTGCCGAACTGCTCGATTCCAAACCGCTCGTCGAGCTTGCCGATTCGATCATTCTGCTGGCGCTCAAGGAGCGCGCCTCGGATATCCATATCGAGCCGAAAAAGAACGAGGTGGTCGTGCGCTACCGGATCGACGGAGAGCTGGTGGACAGGCTGTTTTTACCCAAAGAAATGGCATTGCCGCTCGCATCGCGTTACAAAATCTCATCTGGGATGGATATCACCGAGCGGCGCAAACCGCAGGATGGCAGGATCAGTTTTGAGTTGTCGATGAAAGCGCTGGACTTGCGGGTATCCTGCCTGCCCGTCATGTATGGCGAAAAAGTGGTGATGCGTATTCTGGGCTCGCTATATACCAGCGCCATCCTGAATCTGGACAAGCTGGATATTTCACCAGAGGTGTTGCGCCCATTCAAGGCAACCCTGAAACATCCGCAGGGCATCCTGTTCGTGACCGGCCCGACCGGATCAGGCAAGAGCACCACATTGTATGCGGCGCTGAATTTCATCAACACGCGCGACATCAACATTATCACCATCGAAGATCCGGTCGAATACGATGTACCGTCCCTGAATCAGGTGATGGTCAACGACAAGATTGGCAGAGGCTTTAAAGAGGTATTGCGCTCGGCATTGCGCCAAGACCCGGATGCCATTCTGGTGGGCGAGATTCGCGATACCGAAACAGCGCGTATCGCCGCGCAGGCGGCGTTGACCGGCCATCTGGTGCTGACCACGCTGCATACCAACGATGCGGTCCAGGCCACCACGCGCTTGCTGGAAATGGGCGTGGAGCGTTTCATCGTGGCGCCGTCCATCATCGGGGTGCTGGGGCAGCGACTGGTGAGAAGGCTGTGCGAATTCTGCAAGGCAGAACATACTTACGAGCCGGAGGAATTGCGCCAGTATTTCTATTGGCGCGAAGGCGCCGAACTGCCGGTGTTTTATAAAGGCGCAGGCTGCGAGCATTGCGGCGGGTCGGGTTACACCGGACGGGTCGGTATCCACGAATTTCTGAAAATCACCCCGCAGATACGCGAGGCGATCATGCGCGAACGAGACTATGACGAGATCATGAGCATTGCCGTGCAGCAGGGATTCCATAATCTGCGTTATGACGGTTTCAAGAAAGCATTGCGCGGGTTGACGTCGCTGGAGGAGGTGATACGCGCCACCGCTTCGCTGGAGGACGACTGAGCGACATGGCGCGTTAGCAGGCGCAGGTTTCAAGAAGAGCTCAGATAGGGCACAAAGGCAATCGAGGGAGCGCTTTGGATAATTGGCAATACTTGTTCGATCGTCGCAACCGGCCTGCCTGGGTGGTTCTGCTGATTTGCCTTTCGCTGGCCATCGCGGCCTGGTATGGCTTGCGCATGCAGGCGGCGAAAAATGCCAGTCAACAATTCGAGTTGCATGTCCATGATGTGATCGATTCCATCGAAGAGCGGCTGCGCCAGCATGAGCAGATATTGCTGGGCGGCGCGGGCTTGTTCAATGCTAGCGAATCGGTGAACCGCTCCGAGTGGCGCAGTTATGTCGAGCGCCTGAATCTCAAGGACAACTATCCGGGCATTCAGGGCGTCGGCTTCAGCCGGATCATCCGGCCTGCCGAATTGCAGGCGCATATCGCAACGATACGTGCCGAAGGATTTCCTGAATACACGGTACGCCCGCCCGGCGAGCGGCCTCTCTATACCTCCATCATCTACCTGGAACCGTTTGCAGGCCGCAATCTGGTGGCTTTCGGCTACGACATGATGTCGGAAGCTACCCGCGCCAAGGCTATGAGCATGGCGGCGGAGAGCGGCAAGACCGCCATCACCGGCAAGGTGAAACTGGTGCAGGAAACGCACGGCAAGGAGCAGGCAGGCTTCCTCATGTATGTACCGGTGTATCGCAAGCACCAGCCGCTGGTCACGCCGGAAGACCGCTGGAAAGCCTTGCAGGGTTTCGTATTCAGCCCCTATCGCGTCGACGATCTGATGGCGGGTATTCTGGGCAAGCAGCGCCCGATGCTGGATTTCACCATCTTTGACGGCGAGAAAGAAACAGACAACGCCAGCATGTTCGTGTCAGCGGAGGAGCAAGCTGCCAAGACACGCATAACTCCACCAGAGTTAAGCGCGTTGCGCACTATTCAGGCATACGGGAACACATGGACCATACGTCTGCACAGTCGCCCGGAATTCGAGGCGGGTTTCCAGTCTCCTCTGAATACCGTCATTCTTGCTCTAGGCGGGGGTATCAGCGTGTTGTTGTTTACCCTGGTGTCGTTTCTCGTTTCCCGGCGCGAGCGCGCGGAAGAGATGGCCGTCGGAATGACGCGGCAGATTCGGGAGAATGAGAAACATCTTACCGAAATCAACAATCGCTTCGAATTGGCAGCTGATTCGGCAGGCATCGGCGTATGGGATTATGACGTGGTCACCGGCAATTTGATCTGGGATAGCTGGATGTACAGGCTTTACCAGGTGGAGAAGGGTGAGTTTGAGGGAGCCTACATGGCATGGAAATCCCGGCTGCATCCTGAAGATGCTGAACGATCCGAGGCCGAGTTGCGGGCGGCAATCGAAAGCGGTAAAAACTTCGATTCCACCTTCCGTATTGTCTGGAAAAATGGCGAAGTGCGCCATATCAAAGCCCATGCCCGTGTCGAGCGCGATCAGAAAAACCGGTCGGCACGGATGATCGGCATCAACTACGATGTCACCGAGCGCAAACGCATTGAAAAAGAGCTGGATAAGCGTCTTCACGACTTGGGGGAGCGGGTCAAGGAGCAGCGTTGCCTATACCAGTTGTCCAGCCTGTCCCGTGAAATTGCGCTGCCGCTCGAGGAATATTTTTCGCGCGCGGTGAATCTCCTGCCGCCCGCCTGGCAGTATCCGGAATATGCCTGTGCAAGAATCACCTGGAATGGCCGGGAGTACGCGAGCGGCAACTATGCTGCCAGCGACTGGCGCATGGTGGCTCCCATTGCGCTGGGTGGTGTCGAATTGGGTATGGTGGAAGTCTGCTATCTGAGGGATATGCCCGCGGAACACGAGGGGCCGTTCCTGCTCGAGGAGCGGGAACTGATCGATGCTGTTGCCAGCCATGTCCGCCAGATTCTCGAGATGCGCCAATCCGAGGTCGCACTGAGGGAGTCGGAGCAACTGGTGCGATCCATCGTCGAGAATGTCGTGGACGGTCTCATCACCATCGACGAGCGTGGGGTAGTCAAATCCTTTAACAAGGCGGCGGAGGGCATCTTCGGCTATGCGGCAGCCGAGGTTATCGGCAACAATATCCGCATGTTGATGCCCGAGCCTTACCACAGCGAACATGACGGCTACCTGCACAATTATTTGTCCACAGGGAAGAAAAAGATCATCGGCATCGGGCGGGAAGTTGCTGGCAAGCGCAAGAATGGCAAAACCTTCCCGATGGACCTGGCGGTATCCGAGATGCAGATGGCTGATAGAAGGGTTTTTATCGGCCTCGTGCGCGACATTACCGAGCGCAAAAATACGGTGGAAGCCATCGCCCGCATCAGCAACTTCAACCGGGCTATTATCGACGGCGCCGAACATTTGATCATCACCACGGGCAAGGACGGAATTATCCAGTCCTTCAACCGTTCGGCGGAAACGCACCTTGGCTATAAGGCCGAAGAGTTGATTGGCAAGGCGACCCCGGCGCTATTCCATGATGCGGATGAAGTCGTGCGACGCGCCCATGAGTTGAGGAAATTTGGCATTTCCGTCGAACCAGGCTTCGAAGTGTTTGTCGTCAGGGCCAAGCAGCTTTTTGGCGGAGACACCCACGAGTGGACCTATATCCGCAAGGATGGCAGCCGCTTTCCCGTAGTGTTGACAGTAACTGCCCTACGCGACGGGCAGGGCGAAATCAACGCGTATCTCGGGATTGCAACGGACATTACCGAGCGTAAAAAGAGCGAGGATGAATTACGCAAACTTTCCCGCGCTGTGGAGCAGAGCCCTGTGTCGGTGATGATAACCAACGCAAAAGGCAACATCGAATACGTTAATGCCAAGTTTTCCGAGATAACCGGATATACGGCCCAAGAGGTAATGGGGAGGAATCCGCGCATCATTCAATCCGGCCTCACCACGGCTATGGTGTACCAATCCATGTGGCAAACAATTCTGGGGGGGCAGCAGTGGCGCGGCAAGTTGCAAAACCGCAAGAAGAGCGGCGAGCTGTTCTGGGAAGAAATCTATATCTCCGCGATTCGCGACAGTGAGGGCAAGACCACAAATTTTGTCGCCGTCAAGGAGGATATTACCGAGCGCATGAAAATCGAGCGCATGAAAAATGAATTCATTTCCACCGTTAGTCATGAGTTGCGTACGCCGCTGACTTCAATCCGCGGCGCGCTGGCGCTGATTGCCGGCGGAGTGGTGGGTGAATTACCGGCGGCGGTCAAACCGCTGGTAGATATTGCGCACAAGAACAGCGAACGGTTGATTCTGCTGGTTAACGATATTCTCGATATAGAAAAGATCGAGGCAGGCAAGATGGAGTTCACGGCCAAGCCGGTCAAACTTATGCCGTTGTTGCATCAGGCACTGGATGGGAATCGTGCCTATGCCGAGCAATACAAGGTCGGTTATGAGCTGGAGGGCGAGCCACCTGATGTAATGGTCAACGTGGATGCCAACCGGCTGATGCAGGTATTTGCCAATTTGTTATCCAATGCCGCCAAATTCTCTCCTGCGGGAAGCCGGGTGCTGGTTGCGGCCGAACATATTGACCAGCGTATTCGCGTGATGGTGAAGGACAATGGCCCGGGCATTCCGGATGAATTCAAGGGGCGGATATTCCAGAAATTCGCCCAGGCCGATTCTTCCGACACGCGCAAAAAAGGCGGCACCGGACTGGGGCTTTCCATTACCAAGGCGATTGTCGAGCAGATGGGCGGCAGCATCGGATTTGAGTCGCAGCCCAATGTGCAGACGGTGTTTTATGTCGAATTCCCAGAATGGGTGGAAAGAAAACTTCCTGAAATTAGCCATCGTAACGATGGCTCGGTGCAAAGGGTGCTGGTTTGTGAAGATAGCCGCGATGCCGCTACCATTTTGCGGACGATGCTGGAGCAGGGAGGCTATGGAGTGGACATCGCTTACGATGCGAGTCAGGCCAAGCAACTGCTGGCTCAAGGTAACTATGCGGCAATGACTCTTGATCTTGCATTGCCGGGGCAGAGCGGTATTTCGCTTATCCATGAATTGCGCGGGCAAGAGGTAAACGCCAATCTGCCGATTCTGGTGGTTTCCGCCAGGGCGGCTGAGGCCATGCGGGAGCCGCATGGTGAGCAGCTTGGGGGCGTTGAGTGGATCGATAAGCCAATCAATCAAGATCGATTATTTTTTGCCCTCAACCGGGTTGCGGGAAGACCGGGGCATACTTGCCCTAAAGTGCTGCATATTGAGGACGACCCTGATGTTTTTCATGTGGTGAGCGAAGTTGCGAGCAAAATGGCGGATATGGAACAGGCTAGGAATTTGGCTGAAGCCAGGCAAATGCTTGCCAAGTGCCATTATGATCTGGTCATTCTCGATCTGGAATTGCCGGATGGCTCTGGCAAGGAATTGTTGCCGTTATTGAAAGGGGCTTTGCCGCCGATTCCGGTGCTGGTGTTCTCTGCGTATGAAATTGGCCAAGCGGAAGCAAAAGAAGTGTCCGCGGCGCTGGTGAAGTCGCGCACCGATAATGAGCAGTTGCGCACAACCATAAAACGATTGATCGGGGCGGAATAGTCCACGAATAATTTACAATGAATAAACCATTAAAACCTTCGGTGGTGGTGGCAGACGACGATCACATGATGCGCGAGATGCTGAAGCTCATCTTGCATAGCGATGATTATCAGGTGGTCGGCGAGGCATCCAACGGCGAGGACGCAATCACGCTATGCGAAAAACATAAACCCGGCCTTGTGTTGCTCGACATCAACATGCCAAAGATGGATGGCTTACAGGCGCTGGAACAAATTCGCAAGATAAGCACGGCAACAATAGTGTTGATGGTGAGCGCCGAGGCAACCATGGACAGGGTGCGCGAGGCGATACTATTGGGAGCGTCCGGGTTTGTGGTCAAACCGCTGAATCAGGCCAGTGTGCTGGACAGAATAACGATGGCTCTCAAGAAAAAGGGATAAAAATGGCAGACAAACTGGTGCGTATTTTGTATGTGGAGGACGAGCCGGATATTCAGACGGTGGCAAGGCTCGCGCTGGAAACTTTAGGTGGTTTCACCTTGGAGGTATGCAGTTCCGGCAACGAGGCGCTGGAAAAAATCGCCGCGTTCCAGCCGCAATTCATACTGCTGGATGTAATGATGCCGGGCATGGATGGTCCGACCACGCTGGGCAAACTGCGCGAACTACCGCAATTCGCCACTACACCGGTTGTTTTTATGACCGCCAAGGTGCAACCGAGCGAAGTTGCGGGCTATAAACAAATCGGCGCGGTCGATGTTATCCCCAAGCCGTTTGATCCGATGACGTTATCAAACCAGGTGCAGACTGTATGGGAGCGTTGTCATGGTTGATCCGGCAGAGCTGCAAGCCAAGCTGAAAGTGCTGAGCGATGGTTATGCTGCGCAATTGCCCGAAAAGCTCAAACAGATCGATCAGGCATGGGAGCAGTTGCCCACCGATAACTGGGATGATGAGGGCTTTCAAACCCTGCATCGCATGGTGCATAGCCTGACCGGATCGGGCAAGACATTCGGCTTTGCGCTACTCAGTGACGTGTCGCGTAGCCTCGAGGAATATCTCAAACAGATCGCGCAGGCGAAAGCGGTGCCGGATGAAGAGCAGCGCAAGCGCATACAGGTTTTGTTGAGCGAACTTCATCAGGTGGTCATGCACAGGGATACTTCGGCTGGCGATCAACCCGAGCTGATCGCAGTCGCGCCATTCAGTGAGGGTACAACTAAATCGAAGCGTATTTTTATAGTCGAAGATAATCTCCTGCAGGCAGAAGAACTGAAGATTCAACTGGGTTATTTTGGTTATGACGTGAGCGTATTCAGCAAGCTGGTGGATTTTCGACAGGTCATGCAGGCCAACCCGGATGTTGTGGTGCTGATGGACATCAATTTTCCGGAGAGTAGCCGGGGAGGTATGCAAGCCATAAAAGAAATTCAGCAAAAAAGGGATGTTCCCGTTCCCGTCGTATTTCTAACCTCAAATATCGAATTTGATGCAAGACTGGAAGCAGTGCGCGCAGGATGCATTGCCTATCTGAGCAAGCCTGTGAATATCGGCAATCTGATCGACAAGCTGGATAGCCTGACTTCAAACTTGCCCTCGGCGCCACACCGGGTTTTGATCGTCGACGATTCAGAGGCGTTGACCACCTATTATGTGACGGTGCTGGAGCAGGCAGGAATGGTGGTGAAGGCGGTCAATAACCCGTTGCATGTAATGGAATCGTTGCTCGAGTTCACCCCCGATCTGATCCTGCTCGATATCTATATGCCGGAATGCAATGGCATGGAATTGGCCAAAGTCATCCGGCAGCTCGACGCTTTTGTCGGCATACCGATCGTATTCCTTTCCGCCGAAAGCAACCTCGACAAACAGCTTCTCGCGATGGGTCTGGGGGCAGATGATTTCCTGACCAAACCGATACAGCCGCAGCATCTGGTTTCCTCGGTATCCAGCCGTGTGCAGCGCTCCCTGATTCTGCGCTCCTTCATGGTGCGCGACAGCCTGACCGGCCTGCTCAACCACACCGCCATCAAGGATCAACTGGATCGCGAAGTGGCGCAGACAAAACGGCGCGGAATGCCGCTGTCCTTCGCGATGGTCGATATCGACCACTTCAAGAAAGTGAACGATACCTATGGCCATCCGGCTGGCGACCGCGTGATCAAGAGCCTTTCGCGCATGCTCAAGCAGCGCCTGCGCGAGACCGACATGGTCGGACGCTACGGCGGCGAAGAATTCGCGGTGATCCTGAGCAACACGAATGGTGAAACGGCGGCAAACGTGCTAGATGCGATCCGCAAGGATTTTGCGCAATTGCGCCATCTGGCGGAAGGCAAAGAATTCTCCGCCACCTTCAGTTGCGGGATCGCCGATGTTTCCTTCTTTGCCGACTCCGTCAAACTGTGCGATGCGGCTGACAGAGCACTATACAAATCCAAGTACGCCGGGCGCAACCAGGTGCTACTGGCGGATGCGCCCGTGGTCACCGGTACGGATTTTGTGGTTCATCGCGTTTTAATGGGCAAAAAACTGGTATGTCGCATGCTTAAACCCCTTATCCTTATTGGCAAATGCTCATCTGTAGGCGGTTGTAATTCTGGCATGATGTCGCGATGGCTAATTCATCTAAATTCAAGCGTCTT
>JAUYJO010000101.1 GCA_030700315.1 Gallionella sp. | reverse complement strand
TTGACGCCGCGCTCCAAAACCTTACAATCCCCATAAGCACCGCTCTCCACAGGTTCAGTCCAACGAGGTTTATCCGCCGCCGGCAGGTTGGCGCGTTGAATAGGCTTGGGAGGGGCGGCGGATAAACGCTATTCGTTATATCACTACGATTTCACACCGCCAGATGCTGCATAACGCACGAGACGCTGCGAATTATGGTGGCGAATGTAAAAGTAAGGGGCTGCGCGCTTTTGCGCAGCTCCACTTGACTGCAAGGTTGGCCTTATCAACATGGCTGATAAACCAGTTTAATTCGCCCATTATCAAGAATGTGTTCCACGTATGAGGCCTTACTTTTTGTATTGCGTTTTCCTAAAGCGCGCACCAATTGAAGGATTTTTTTATTTTCAGGTGAGACTTCGCTAACTAGAGGAAGTAGCCTTGCATGACTAAGATTAATGCATTCACAATACATACGTTGTGCGTTAAACCCTTTTCGGAACTCTTCTCTAAGATAAATAGCGCCTAGCTCTAGACATTTTGGAGCATCGAAATCCTTAGCGAATTCTTGGAGTAGACAAATTCCGACTGGGATCGCACCAGAGTATTCCAAAAAAATAATCCTAGCGTTCGTCGGGCGCCAATATTTTAAAAATTTAGCCTTTCCGGTGGATTGCATTTCGCCAAGAAATGAAGCTACAGATGCATGAAATTCTTGCATTAGAATCCATGCATCATCAACCTTTGTCTCATCTGCTATGACGATAGTAAGTTCTGACATTGGCCTATGACTCCGTCAGTTATAAAACAGCTTTTCAGTTTTCTACATTCTCTACGCTCACATGCCCCGATAGCAACCTATCAACCTTGATAGGTTTTTCGAGTCCACAGTCGGAGTCAACGTATAGGGCATTTTCAACTGATCCAACTTCCGATGCAGCCGCGAAACTCTCCGGGATGAAAGTCGGCATCGGCGGGGTCGCAGGCATCAAACGGTTACGTCGGGTTGATGATTCCCATCCGGATTGCCTTGGCCACCGCATGGCGGCGCGTGGAGGTGCCGAATTTGTGACGTATGTTGGCGAAGTGGAAATTCACCGCTGCTTCCGAGCAGTGCAGTATTTGAGCGATATCCCAGGAGCTTTTGCCTGAGGCGCACCATTTAAGGCATTCAAGTTCACGACGCGTGAGGGTGGGCGTCTCTCCAGGATGAGCAGGCTTGATGAATTGAAGTGCTGTTTCGAAGATGAAGTCCCGTAAGCACGATAGCTTCGGGATGTTGCAAACGGCATCTTGCCGAAAGCGCTTATCCGGGTTTGTGTCGGACACGAAACAGAGTAGTCCGAATTCCCTGTTTGGGCCGTGAATCGGCAGCGTGACGCCGGAGCGGATTCCGTGACCGCAAGCCTCCTCGTACATCTCCTTTTGCCGACGCGCAGAAAAGATGTTGGGCGACCAGATTAGCGGGATCGATTTCGTGGTGCAATGAGAAATGGTCGGGTCGATATGCCCCATTTTTTCCTCATCGTATTTACTGCGCCATTTTGGGGAATAGTTGCTATGATGAAAAGCGAATTCAGCCTCCCTCGGCACGGCGCTATCCGGGAAGATTGCCAGCGCGGTGCGCCCGTAGCCCAAGTCGTTGCTCAACTCGAAAATGCGGTCGCGCCAACTCTCTACTGTGGTGTAGCTGGCAAGACCCGCAAATTGTTCGATGGATTTCACTCGACGCTCTTCCCTGATGTTTGTTGCGATTGAGAATTTCGCGGCTATGAGCCGTATTTTTCCAAAGCTGGACTTCTCTCAGAATTTTTCTATTTCTCTGCCCATGGTTAGCGGCAAATAACCCCTTTCAGCTTACTGTATCGGATTAAATCATTAAATCTTGCGGGTAATCGCTCAATATGAAGGCAGAAACCCCATCAATTTATGCAGTAGCTTTGGTTCCCGCAAGCAGCTTCTTGCACACAGCCATACTTCACCCGCCTCCGATATATTTGGCTGCACGGCCTTGGCATGTGAGGTTCATGACATGGGCTATGGGCGCTGGCGGCCTCGCTCGACAGATGCCGCCGTTTGTTCGCGCAGAAGATGAGTGATGAGATTGGCGAAGGGTTCCACGTTGCCATAGGTGCTCGCTTGTTCCAGCGCGCTCAGATAGCCCTCCAACTCTGCAAGGGGAAGTAAAGCTGCCGCATCTGGGCAGTTAGTGCGTGGATTTTTTAGCTGATAACGCTGTGCACATCCACCCTACGGTATAATCCGCGCCCATGTTGATTCTACGCGGCCTCTATCCCCCAAGCACACCGTTGCTTGCCACCCAGCCTGTTGCGCTCACCATCGGTAATTTCGATGGGGTGCATCTGGGCCATCAGGCATTGCTGAACGAACTGCGTGCAGCGGCACAAATACGCGAATTGCAAACGGCGGTGGTGATCTTCGAGCCGCATCCGCGCGAGTTTTTTACGCCGCAGCAAGCGCCGACACGGCTGACCAGCCTGCGCGAAAAACTGGAATTATTTGAATCCCTGGGCATCGACCGCGTGCATGTATGCCGTTTCAATGCGCGCTTCGCGCAGATGAGCGCGGCGGAATTCATCCACGCGCTGCATGAAAAGCTGTCGGCAAAATTTGTGCTGATCGGCGACGATTTCCGCTTTGGCAGTGGGCGCGCCGGCGATTTTGCGCTGATGGAAAAGATCGGCATGCAGCATGGCTTTGCCGTGCAGTCGGTGCACAGCGTGCTGCATAACGGTGTGCGCATTTCCAGCACGGCGGTGCGCGCCGCGCTGGCGGAGGGCAACATGCGCATGGCGCAATCCTATTTGGGAAGGCACTACAGCATCAGCGGGCGTGTCGAGCATGGCGACGGCCTGGGCAAGCAGATTGGCTTTCCGACCGCCAATATCCAGTTGAAACACAATCGCCCGCCGCTGTCCGGAATTTTCGTGGTGCAGGCACATGCCGAAGGTATGGGGGTGTTGCAAGGTGTGGCGAGCTTGGGCGTGCGCCCGACGGTGCATCAGGACGGCAAGCCGGTGCTGGAAGTCCATCTGTTCGAATTTTCACAGCAGATTTACAACAAACACATGCGTCTGGATTTCCTGCACAAGCTGCGCGACGAGGAAAAATACCCCGATGTAGAAACGCTGACGCGGCAAATCGCGCTGGATGTGGGCAATGCAAAGCAATGGTTCAAACAACATGACTGACTATAAAGACACACTCAATCTCCCCGATACCGCGTTTCCGATGCGCGGCGACCTCGCCAAGCGCGAGCCGCAAATGGTGGCGCGCTGGCAGGCACAGCAGCGCTACCAGAAAATCCGCGCGGCCAAACAGGGCAAGCCGAAATTCACCCTGCACGACGGCCCGCCGTATGCGAACGGCGATATCCACATCGGCCATGCGGTGAACAAAATCCTCAAGGACATCATCGTCAAGAGCAAGACGCTGGCGGGTTACGACGCGCCCTATGTACCTGGTTGGGACTGCCACGGCTTGCCGATCGAATTGCAGGTGGAAAAGAAACACGGCAAGGCGATTCCGCCGTCGCAGTTTCGCGAGTTGTGCCGCGCTTATGCAAAGGAACAGATCGAGCGGCAGAAGAAAGACTTTATCCGCCTCGGTGTGCTGGGCGATTGGGAGCATCCCTATCTGACCATGGATTTCAAGACCGAAGCCGATATCATTCGCGCGCTCGGCAGCATTTACCAGCGCGGCTACCTGTATCAGGGGCGCAAGCCGGTGAACTGGTGTCTGGATTGCCAGTCGGCATTGGCCGAAGCTGAAGTGGAATACGAGGACAAAACTTCGTCCGCGATCGACGTGGGCTTCGAGGTTAAGGATAAAGGCGCATTGGATAAAGCGTTTGGCATATCGCTGCCGGGTGATGCAAAAGTCTACGCGGTGATCTGGACCACCACGCCGTGGACGTTGCCTGCCAATCAGGCGGTGTGCGTACACCCGGAGCATGATTACTGCCTGGTCAAGACCGGCAAAGGTTATTTGTTGCTGGCCACCGAGCTGATGGAAAGTTGTTTGCAACGCTATCAACTGGCCGGCGAATCAGTCGGGCATTGCAAAGGCGCTGCGCTGGAATTGTTGACGTTGCAGCACCCGTTTCACGAGCGCACCGTGCCCATCATTTGCGGCGAGCATGTCACGCTGGAATCGGGCACCGGACTGGTGCATACCGCACCGGCGCACGGCCTGGACGATTACTTTGTCGGCCAGAAATATAATCTGCCGACCGATAATCCGGTCGGCGACGACGGCAAATTTATCGCCAGCACGCCGCCTGCGGGAGCAACAGTTTTGGCGGGGTTGTTCGTGTGGAAGGCCAACGATGTAGTTACCGACGTATTGCAAGTCGGCGGCCATTTATTGCATCTGGAGAAAGTGCAGCACAGCTATCCGCATTGCTGGAGGCACAAGACGCCGATAATTTTCCGCTCCACGCCGCAATGGTTCATCGGCATGGAACAAAAATCCCCCCCAGCCCCCCTTTTGCAAAGTGGGGAGCGTGAAACAGCCGCCTTGATTGCCGAGCGCAGGCATTCAGTGGACACCCCCCCTTTGAAAAAGGGGGGCAGGGGGGATTTGAGTTTGCGTGACCTCGCCAATCGCGCCGTCGAGCAGACCGAATTTTTCCCCCATTGGGGACGCGCGCGCCTCGAAGCGATGATCAAAAACCGTCCCGACTGGTGCGTGTCGCGCCAGCGAAATTGGGGTGTGCCGATGCCGTTTTTTGTACACAGGGATACGATGCAGCTTCACCCGCGCACGCCGGAATTGCTGGAACAGGTCGCCAAGCTGGTCGAGCGCGACGGCATCGAGGCATGGTTCAGTCTGAACTCGGTAGACTTGCTGGGCGAGGAGGCTGTGCACTACAAGAAACTTTCCGACACGCTGGACGTGTGGTTCGATTCGGGTGTCACCCATGCGTCTGTGTTGCAGCGCCGCACGGAATTGGATTCGCCTGCAGACCTGTATCTGGAAGGTTCCGACCAGCATCGCGGCTGGTTTCAGTCCAGCTTGCTGACCGGCTGCGCCATCAATGGCCGCGCGCCTTTCAAGGCGCTGCTCACGCACGGTTTCGTCGTGGACGGCAGCGGTCACAAGATGTCGAAATCCAAAGGCAACGTGATCTCGCCGCAGAAAATTTTCGACACGCTCGGCGCCGACATCCTGCGCCTGTGGGCGGCCTTGACCGACTATTCCGGCGAGCTGACCATCTCCGACGAAATTCTCAAGCGCGTGGTGGAAAGCTACCGGCGTATCCGCAATACGCTACGTTTCCTGCTGGCCAATATTTCGGATTTTGACCCGCAGCAAAATACTCTGCCGGTGGAGCAGTGGCTGGAGATCGACCGCTATGCGTTGAACCGATTACATGCACTGCAACTGGAAATAAAAGATAATTACGCAAAATATGAGTTTCACTTGATCGCGCAGAAATTGCAGACTTTCTGCTCGGAATATCTGGGTGGTTTCTATCTCGATATTCTGAAAGACCGCCTGTACACCGCCGGAGAAAATTCTGCCGCACGCCGCTCTGCGCAGAACGCGCTGTATCATCTCACCCACAGCCTGGTGCGACTGATGGCGCCGATTCTCAGCTTCACCGCAGAAGAGGCATGGGTAATATTGACTGGACATGAAAGTGTTAGTGTATTCGAAGATGAGTGGCATCATTTGCCTGATCCGCAGTTTCAATATGAGCATTTTGATGCGTGGCTGGAAGTCGAGTCATGGCGTGTCAAGATGAACAAGCAACTGGAGGAAGCGCGCACTGCCGGACTGATCGGTTCTGCGCTGGCCGCCGAAGTGGACGTATATGTGACGGGCAATGATTATGAAGTGCTGGCGCGCCTCGGCGACGATTTGCGTTTCGTGTTTATCACCTCGCGCGCCACGGTGCATCGCGTTGCGACAGAAACCGAGCAGCACATCGACGTTGCCGCCAGCCTGCACCACAAATGTGAACGCTGCTGGCATTACCGCGAAGATGTGGGCAGCGATGCCAGTCACCCCACCATTTGCGGACGCTGCGTGAGCAACTTGTATGGCAGCGGCGAGGCACGGAAGTATGCCTGATGCATTTTCACGGACTCAAAACCTAACCCCTCCCAGCCTCCCCTTGTCAGGGGAGGAGCCTAGCTTCCCCCCTGACAAGGGGGGAGAGCTTGCGAGGGGGCGGAGGGGGGTTGGTTTTGATTAGAGCGATGAATATATCCCTCTCCAAATGGCTCTCCCTGAGCGCGCTGATCATCGTGCTCGACCAGATCAGCAAGGCGTGGATCATCAGCCGCTTCGCATATGGCGAATCTTTGTATGTGGCTGGCGTGTTTGACCTGGTGCTGGCGCACAACACCGGCGCGGCATTCAGCTTTCTCAGCGATGCGGGCGGGATGCAGCGCTGGCTGTTCAGCATCATCGCCATCGTCGCGTCGGTATGGATCGTCTGGCTGTTGCGCAGGCACGCCGCGCAAACCCTGTTCGCTTTAGCGCTAAGCCTGATCCTTGGCGGCGCATTGGGCAATCTGATCGACCGCATCGCCTACGGCTATGTGGTGGATTTTTTACATTTTCACTGGAACGAGCATTACTTTCCGGCCTTCAACGTTGCCGATTCCGCGATCACCTGCGGCGCGTTTTTAATGATTCTGGACAGCTTCACAGGCAAGGTAAAATGACATTCATGATGATGCGATTACTCTTGCAGGGTTATTGGCGTTGGGCAATAACCTGCAAAGCTGCGCCTGTTTCCCCCTCCCTATCCCTCCCCCGCAAGCGGGAGAGGGGAGGAAGGTTTCGCTACGCGAGCTTCACGTTTATCGAGCGCAAGCATGGATCTGCTGCTGGCTAATCCGCGCGGCTTCTGCGCCGGCGTGGATCGCGCCATCGAGATCGTCGAGCGCGCGCTGGCCTTGCACGGCGCACCGATATACGTGCGCCACGAGGTGGTACACAACCAGTTCGTGGTGGACGGTTTGCGCAAGAAAGGGGCCGTGTTCATCGAAGACCTGTCCGACGTGCCGCCCGGTAGCATCCTGATTTTCAGCGCGCACGGCGTGTCACAAGCGGTGCGCCGCGAGGCCGAAGCGCGCGCCCTCACGGTGTTCGACGCGACTTGCCCGCTGGTGACCAAGGTGCATGTCGAAGTGTTGCGGCTGCGCGGGCAGGGCAAGGAAGTCGTCATGATCGGCCATGCCGGGCATCCCGAAGTGGAAGGCACGATGGGGCAGAGCGAGAGCGGCATATACCTGGTCGAATCGCCCGTGCAAGTTGCCGATCTAAAAGTAAAAGACGAAAACAATCTCGCTTTTGTCACGCAAACCACGCTGTCCGTGGATGATGCCAGCAGCGTTGTTGCCGCGCTCAAGAAACGCTTTCCGCTCATTACCGGCCCGAGGAAAGACGACATCTGTTATGCCACGCAAAACCGCCAGGATGCAGTCAAATTGCTGGTTCGGCAATGCGATGTGGTGGTCGTGGTGGGGTCGCCGAATAGTTCGAATTCAAACCGCCTGCGCGAAGTGGCGGCAAATGTCGGGGTGCCAGCCTACCTGGTCAACGATGCTGGTGGATTGCAGCAGGAGTGGTTTGCCGGCAAGACGCGCATCGGTATTAGCGCGGGTGCCTCTGCTCCGGAATTGTTGGTGCAGGGCGTGGTCGCACGCCTGCGCGAGCTGGGCGCGGACAGCGTCACCGAGTTGCAAGGCATACGGGAGAACGTCGTGTTCCCGCTGCCCAGGGCATTACAGTGATGAATGCTTTTAAAGTGGCAGCGCGTGCTCTATAATCGCCCCCGTTTCTGCTGGAGTAGCTCAGTTGGTAGAGCAACGCACTCGTAACGCGTAGGTCGGAGGTTCGATTCCTCTCTCCAGCACCATATTAGTTTGCGTATTGCAAATTCGATGAGCCCAGCTCTACTCTGGGCCGCGCCTCCAAATACCGGCCCGGGTGGTGAAATTGGTAGACACAACGGACTTAAAATCCGTCGCTTGGATAAAACCAGCGTACCGGTTCGATTCCGGTTCCGGGCACCAAATCAAATAGTTACGACAGTTTTGCAGGGTGGATTTTGGTAGTAGCGAAAAGCCGGTGTAAGCATAGTGTAAGCAGTTGGAATATTTTTCGGGGTGACTATGAAAAAGCCAAGGGCGTTACGCCATGATCATTCTTGATTGTGAATCTCGCGAGTCAGCACTAGAGTCTGTCGCAACGATTTACGGTATCGAAAAACCCGAGCTTGATAGCTTTTTGCATTCGCTTGATCTCGAAGCGCACTATGCCAAAGCCGACCCCCCGCACGAATACGCCAGAGAATTGCGTCTGCTCTTTGAATCATCGTTTAGCATTGCCCCGGCACCGATTGACCGCGTGTGCTGGTTTCATCTGACTAGAACACACCCAAATTCGGATTTTTCCGATGGAATTCTCCCTCTCACGAATTCACTAGACCGCGTATGGGAAACTATCCTCGAAGTTTTTCGTAACACGAAACACGAAAAACCGTTGATAGAAATGCGGCGCAACGGTGTTCCAGATTTTCAATATGGATTAAACCCAGATTGTCCATTAGAAATAATCATCCCTCATTCATGCCCGAACCGATGCAGGCCGGGATCGATTGCGGCTTGAGCCCAAAGCCCCTCGAACCATTGCCGTCGTCGGCGAGTCACAGCCAATCGCAATACATTT
>JAUYJO010000099.1 GCA_030700315.1 Gallionella sp. | reverse complement strand
TTGACGCCGCGCTCCAAAACCTTACAATCCCCATAAGCACCGCTCTCCACAGGTTCAGTCCAACGAGGTTTATCCGCCGCCGGCAGGTTGGCGCGTTGAATAGGCTTGGGAGGGGCGGCGGATAAACGCTATTCGTTATATTGTGGCATTAAAATGCCTTTTATTGAGGTCAGGTCGGTTCAAAATCTGCGGCAATGGAATGGGTTGTGGCTTCGTTCAGGCCAGCACGTTTGGCGAATTCCGTCCAGCTTTCCAAGGCTGCACGCACGTCGGCCAGCAAATTTAACGGGCGACGGACGCCAAAGCGCTCGGCTTCAAGCAATAAATCGGCGCGTGTGATTGTGCTGAATTTGCTGTTGACGCTCATCAGGTGTTGGTAAGTCCACTCCCCCTTGGGGTTGTATGCATGGGTCACATCGTAGGCCGGGGCAAGCTCCCATGGTTCGCCCTGTTGCAAGCGGAAAGCGAAATTCTTGGTGTGATCGTCGCAGTTTTTTGCCATGACGTTAAAGGCCATGCGCCGAAAGGCCTGGCCGATCGTTTCGTCGCCCAGTTTGAGCCTGGCGATAACCATGAACAGTTGCGCGTAGGCATGGGTCGCGCGCTGTTTGTAGTCAAGATGATCCATGGCACAGAGCGTTTGCACATGGTGCTTGATGGTGCTTTCGTCATTCACTTCACGGTCAAAGCGGCGGGTCATGAAATGAGCGCGGCCACTTTCTTCCATTAACCGGCAATCCGCCATGTTGATGCCAGCCGCCTTGGCCATCAGATGATAGGCATATTCGATACGCCCGTAATCCGCGCTGCCGCCCAACTCCAAGTCTTTGCCTACACCATCGAATTTGAGCAGCCAGTGCTCGAAGCCGGGAGCCGCATCGAACTGACCGCTGCGAATCTGGTTTGTCTGCGGATTCCAGGTGACAACCGCTTTGGCGCGCGCTCCACCGGCAGAAGTGCCGACCCGGATGATATTGGCGAGTGCGGCCTGCGCTTGCACATCGCCGGATAGATCACCATGAATTACCTTGCGCGCCGCTTCCACCAGGCTCTTCATTTCCAAAGGTTCGGCACTCTCACTGTGCGCCCCGCGTGCTGGCTTGAATTCAAGCGCGCCCATGCCACGTTTGCCCATATAGGCAAGACGGTCGAGGGAGGTAACGGCGCGTTTTTCGACCCCTTTGCCGGTCATCCAGGCATCGATCAGCGCGTTGCCGAAGTCGTCGGGCAGCGCGTCGGCCAGCAATCCGGGGAGGCGTTTGTAGCTGGGCCCGGAAAGATTCGGAAAAGCAAAGGTAGGCCGGGTATCAGCCAAGGGCATGGTGAGTGGCGCCAGGTCGATGCCGCCCCGTCTCCATGCGGGGTCGTAGGCAAACACGTAACAGCCCAAGCGCGGGTCGGGTGCCACGGCTCCGACACGTTTGCCCCAGATGCGCACTTCGATGACCGGGGTGTCCATCAGTTTTCCTTGGTGTGCTTAACGGATCGCCGCGCGCGCTGTGGCGCTTTGGTCTGACGCAGCAAATCCAGTGGGTTGACGCTAATTTCCGGAGCAAGCATTTCGATGCCTTGAAGATAGTCGAGCGCTTTCAATACGCGCAGCAAAGTCTCCACGGTTGAGCCGTGCCCGCCTTCAAGATTGCGCAGCGCCTTTTCAGAGATACCGGCTTTCTCGGCCGTGGTGCGCTGATCCAGATTGCGATTAAGACGCAAGCGCCGTAACCGCTTTCCCAAGGCGGCCTGAAGCTCTTCTGGTGTGTTAAATAGTAGCGCTCTCATTCGGTCATTATGTGCTGGTTAATTGGCATTTATGCTGTAAGCGGTCATTTTACGCCGGATTGCTTTATGCCATCAATAGCCATAGCTGTCAATCGGTATTATTGTGCCGACTAATAGAGTTTGTTAGTTTAATAGGCGCATATATGCCTATTGTGCTTGTGCTAGTCATTTGGATAATTGTAAATACTCAGGTCGAAAAAACTCCCCCGCCAGATACCAACGTCCAACCACCCCTGCGCGCCGAGCGCTTCGCTTCCCCCTTTGCAAAAGGGGGACTGAGGGGGATTTGAAGTGCGCCACTCTCTCGCCATCTGCTGTAAATCCCCCCTGCCCCCCTTTTTCAAAGGGGGTGTATCACCCCCCAGCTTTCCTCATGCAAGGTGGGAAGTAGAAAAGCAGCAGCACCTGAGTAGTTACGAATTTCTCCAACTGGGGAATTTTAGGATTATTGCCTTAGGGATACAGAAATTACAAACGTACCGTTTGGTCATGAACCTCACGATGATGTAGGTCGGGATTCATCCCGCCGGGGTTGGGTTATGCGGCGCTCTGTCGGGATGAATCCCGACCTACGAAACCCGCCCCCGATTCATAAAAGGTACTTTTACAATTTCTGCATCACTAATGAACTATCTGGGATCAATCCACACAAGAGGCAGCCGGTAAAAAACGTTCAGCTTTCTTTTTCCGCAGCCATCAGGGCGGAAATTTCAGCCCGATCTATGCCCCATTTTTTTGCCGATTCGTAACCGGTTATACGGTCGGCTGATTGTTCCGCCAAGTCGATCGCATAGGGTGCAACTCGGCACTGCTTGATCGAGTCGTAAATAACCAGCACGACCGGCTTGGTCAAGTCCGCCGGGTTGTGCCTGGACACCAGACCCAACAGGCCGCTTTCCAGAATGATCAGCGTGCTGATCGGATAGATGCCGACGCAGCAAATGAAATGTTCGACCAGGTCAACATTGAAATGCTGCTCGCTCCATTCGCGAAGCTTGCGTATCGCCTCGACCGGCTCCATGGCGGCATGATAGCTGCGGTCGCTGGTGATGGCGTCATAGACATCGACGATGGCCGCCATCTGCCCGTACTGGGAAATATGATTGCCTTTCAGCCGGGCCGGATAGCCGGTGCCGTCGTACCGCTCGTGGTGCTGGGCGACGACCTGGAGTGAAATGTCAGTCAACCCCGCTCCGCTGGACAGTATCTCCATGCCGTAATCTACATGCAGCCTTATTTCGTCAAATTCGCTTTCGGTCAAACGGCCGGGTTTATTGAGAATGCTTTCCGGTACGCGCGTCTTGCCGATGTCATGCAGCATGGCTCCCAAGGCGATTTGCCGGGTGATGTCCATGCCGATATTAAGCCGGCGCGAGAACGCGCTGATCAGCGAGCAGGTTGCGACCGAATGGAAAAATAAATACTGGTTTGCGGTGCGGATGATGCCAAGCTGCAACAGCGGCGCGGAATTTCTGAAAATGGACTCGACGATATGCTGAACAACAGGGCTTATTTGTTCCAGTTTGGCATTCTTGCCCAAGCGTGCCGTAGCCATTATGTCGCGCACGGTTTGACCGGCCTCGTCATGCACCTGCAGGGCAAACCGCATGTCATCACTGCCTGTATGCGCTTGCGCCTTCCCTTGGCCAACGTTTGATTCCGCTAATTTCAGCAGAGCATGATCTATGCCGTGGCGTACTTCATCGGCGGTCGGGGCATCATCCGCGTCGTCGCCTAATTGGGTGTCGATATATAGGGAAGATACGCCGCGCTTGATCAGGTTTTCAACTTCCTGATCGCTGTTGAGTTTGAAGTGCGTGTGCAGAAGCGGATGGGATATATGGCCGCAATTGAGGTCATGGACGAACATGCCCGGGCGCAATTCCTTGATGCCGATTTTCTTTATCATGAAACCGTCCTTATTGAACCCAAATGAACAATCCGGGCTGCACGATCATTGCGACTGAATAGGATTATATTTTTTGCAACGGTATGCGCCGTATTATGCAGCGTAGTCTGGAAGGATGTAAAACGCTACGCATCCTTTCAACCCGGATTTTCCATTAGCCCTTGGGCTTTCAAAAATCAAGGGGTTGTAGGTCGGGTTTTAACCCGACATGTCGGGCTGAAGCCCGACCTACGCTCTAATGGAAAATCCGGGTTCAACGCGTGCAGCCAAGAGTATGGGTGGCACTTTCAGGTTGCTACACATCGCCGTGGACGGTTGGTTATTCGCCTGCCAGCTTCGCTAACTCTGACAGCAGGATAGGGATTTTCCTATATCCAATCCCATATTATTCTGGCAGAGTAAAGTACGGAGCCATCACGACACCAGCTAAATTTCGGAGTATCGATTTCGGATGTTGTCGGCTGTGTAAACCCGCGGAAATATAAGCCGAAAAAAATCCCTGCAACGAGAGGAATAGGCCGAAATATATAGATAATTCGGTCTATTGAATTTGCGCCAGGCTCGGAGTAAATTTAAACCGCACTTTGTTTCTAAAAATTCAACAAGGGAGAGTCGGTCATGGCAATCCGTTTATTGATCACAGATGACTACGCGCTGGTTCGTGAGGGGCTGGTTCAATTCCTGAGCATGTCGCCGGACGTTCGGGTGGTTGCCGAGGCAAATAACGGCGACGAGCTGCTGGAAAAATTGCCTGTTACTACTCCTGACCTGCTGTTGCTCGACATGGCCATGCCCGGTAAATGCGGCGTTGACCTGGTCAGCCACATCAAGAGCCGCTATCCCGACTTGAAGATACTGGTGCTCAGTATGCACGATGATGTGAGCATCGTATGGCGCGCCATGAAGGCGGGTGCATCGGGTTATATTTCGAAAAACTGCTCGCCGCAAGATTTGCTCGATGCGATCCGGAAAGTCGCTGCAACGGGTAAATATCTCAGCCCGCA
Organism: Gallionella sp.; assembly: GCA_030700315.1. Classification (GTDB taxonomy): domain Bacteria; phylum Pseudomonadota; class Gammaproteobacteria; order Burkholderiales; family Gallionellaceae; genus Gallionella. The sequence continues at coordinate 3,610 of JAUYJO010000099.1, read as the reverse complement.
GATGGCCGAGCAACTGGCGTATGCCTCTGCGGTGCAAGACCCGGACGATATCGAGCTTATCCTGTCGGAGCGGGAGCGGGAGATTCTGCGCCTGATCGTGGAAGGAAAAAGGGTCAGCGAAATCGCCGAGCAGCTTTTTATCAGCGACAAAACGGTCAGTACACACAAAAGCCACCTGCTTAGAAAGTTGGGTTTAAAAAACGTTGCAGAATTAGTGCGGTATGCGTTGCAGCGTGAGCTAGTTCTTTAAGTTTGTCGTCTTTTTCCGACCAGGGCATAGTCGGATATGCAGTTTTACGTTCACAAAATACGACAACAAAATAATCAATGCCCGATATTGCTGCAGGTTCGGGTTTGGCATACTTGAGCTGGACAGAGGGAGCTCATCGCGCTAAAGCAACAGTTGGCGCTGTCAATCATACAACCCGATCTGGTTCACAATCATTGCCAGCCACACAATCAAAGCTGGACACACAAACCAACGATTGCGCTGAACTGTTGGATAGCATTAGCGACTGGGCGCGCAATATGATTGAGTGGCGCGTGGCCGCAGCCGGGACGATTGCTTAGGGATGCGGAAATTGTAAAAGTACCTTTTATGAACCCGGGGTGGGTTTCGTAGGTCGGGATTCATCCCGACAGAGCACCGCATAACCCAACACCGTCGGGATGAATCCCGATCTACATCATCGTGAGGTTCATGACCAAACGGTACGTTTGTGATTTCTGTCTCCCCTTAACGGTATTTTTATAATTTCCATCTCCCTTAGGCTTTTTTGAATTTCAAAGAGGGGCATAAGTTCGGTAACGCACAGTGGGTGAATTGGATAAAGCATAACTTGCTCATCCCGCAGCGGCCCGGCTTCATATTTTTTACATCTTGCCCGGCTTGAATTTTTCTTAAAGAGGAAATGCCATGAAACAGAATCTTACCCAACCGGAAGAACTCGACCAGATATTGATGACCATGGCGGGCCATGATCTAAAAAAGGTGATGGGCGCGGTAAGCGTGGCACTAAACAGCTATTTGCAGGAAGTGAATAAAAAACCGATTTGTACCAGTGAAACCCAATACATCGCGGAGCGTATGACAGACATGCACCTTGCCGGCAAAGATATGTTGCTGTGTATCGGTGAAATATTGGCTGTCCTGAATGAGACAAAATCACCTGTAGAACCTTTAAGGTCGGCTATGCAACTGGTCGATCCGGATTATCTCAATGCATTGAAGCAAGTTCCGCATGTCGCCACAAATGGCAGATATGCCGGGGTGCTGCCGGATTCTGCGCCAAGCTATTGGCATATGTGATTCATTGTGAACATGACACTGCAAGAGCGCTCATCCATGTAGAGGCATGCCATGCGCAAGATAAAAAACATCAAGAGTGTATTTCCACGAATCTTCTGTCTTGAAGATATTCAGTGCTCGCACGTCGATACGGGAGGCTTCAGCTATCGAGCCACGCTCTACCACGATCAGGCCTGCATTACGGTGTCGTTTAACTGCGCCGAACGCGACCCCAATCTCAAGAACGGGGAGTTTGTTTCGGTTCGCTGGTTGTCGGCAATGCAGTCGGATCAAGGTGCGATACGGGTTGCCGGGCTAGCCGTGATGAATGGTTTGACTAAAAATTTTAATCCGAAAAGTTTTAATCCGTTCATGACCGTGCCGCACAGTTGGAGCGTTGACCGGCATCTGATCGATTGCGCACGCGACCTGTGGAACATTTCATCGCATGAAATGCAGCGGTTGTTGTTTAACACAGTTCTGGCGCGCACCGGGCATTCGGAAAAGCATTAGGCGTGAAGTGTAACAAGCCCAAGCAACACCGTTAAATCCTGGCCATTCAATATCCAAAGGGAGGACACCATGCAAGCAAACGAAGCGCAGGCGGCAGGTGGCAATAGCCGCGAGCTGTTAACTTTCACGCTGGGCAAAGAGGAATACGGCATCGACATCCTCAAGGTCCAGGAAATCCGCGGCTACGACGCGGTCACCACCATCGCCAATTCCCCGGAGTTCATCAAGGGCGTGATCAACCTGCGCGGCATCATCGTGCCGATCATCGACATGCGCATCAAATTCAACCTCGGCAACGTGACGTATAACGAGCTCACCGTGGTCATCATCCTCAACGTCGCGAACCGCGTGGTGGGCATCGTGGTGGACGGCGTGTCGGACGTCATCACGCTGACCGCGGATCAACTGAAACCCTCGCCGGAATTCAGCTCGTCGCTGGACACCCAGTACATCACCGGCCTCGGTACCGTGGACGACCGCATGATCATCGTGATCGACATCGAAAGACTGATGACCAGCCGCGACATGGATCTGGTCGAAATGGCTGCGGCTTAAAATATGAAACGATCATTCAAGGAGAAATATCATGGCTAGCATGAAAGTAGGAACCCGTTTGGGGTTGGGCTTTGGCGCGGTGATCGTGCTGTTGATTGTCGTTGCCATTCTCGGTATTACCAATATGCGCAGTGTCCAGGGGCAGCTCGATGACATCATCAACGACGAATTCCCCAAGACGGTGCAGGCGAACAACATGATCGACGGCATCAACAAAATCGGCATGTTTATGCGCGACTCGCTGCTGGTGACGGGAATGGACAATGTCCAGAAGGAGTTGGTCGGCATCGACGAAAATCGCCAATTTATCAAGGAAAGCCTGGAGAAACTCGAGAAATCGATCACTTCCGAGAAGGGCAAAGCTGTGCTGGGCAAGGTGACAGACATGCGCAACAAATATGTCGACTCGCAGGATGCCTTTATTAAATTGCAGAAGGAAGGCAAGCAGGTCGAGGCAAAAACTTTGTTTATGGCGGAGACGATGGAGCTTCAGGATAGCTATATTAAAGCCGTGAACGAGTTAATCACGCTGCAAAGCGACCGGATGACCGAAATCGGTACGGAAGCGCACAAGTCGGTGCAAACTGCCCTGATCATCATCGTCATCATCTCGCTGATCGCGGTTCTGGTCGGCGTGATCGTTGCCGTCATGATCGTGCGCAACCTGATGAAACAGCTGGGCGGCGAACCGGACTACGCGGCGGATGCGGTCGGCAAGATCGCGCAAGGCGACTTGTCGATCAATCTCGACCTCCGGCCTGGCGACACCACCAGCCTGGTGTATTCGCTGAAGACCATGCAGGACAGCCTGCGCGGCATCGTGGCCGAAATCAAGAACATCGTCGAAGACGCCGCCGTGCGCGGGCGCTTCGATTACAAGATGAAGATGGAAGGCAAGGCCGGCTACACCAAAGAACTGTCCCAGCTGCTCAACCAGTTGAGCAACGTCATCGACGACGCCCTGAAAGATACCGTCCGGGTTGCCACGGCTCTGGCCAACGGCGACCTGTCGCAAAAGATCACCAAAGAGTACCCCGGCATGTTCGGCCAGACCAAGGAAGGCGTAAACGGCACCGTGGACTCCCTGACCAAGATCGTCGGCGAAATCAAGAGCATCGTCGAAGACGCCGCGGTGCGCGGCAGCTTCAGCACCAAGATGGATATGGCCGGCAAACAAGGCTACGTCAAGGAGCTGTCCGAGTTGCTCAACCAGCTCTCCAACGTCACCGAGACCGGCATAGCCGACGTGGTGCG
>JAUYJO010000098.1 GCA_030700315.1 Gallionella sp. | reverse complement strand
TTGACGCCGCGCTCCAAAACCTTACAATCCCCATAAGCGCCGCTCTCCACAGGTTCAGTCCAACGAGGTTTATCCGCCGCCGGTAGGTTGGCGCGTTGAATAGGCTTGGGAGGGGCGGCGGATAAACGCTATTCGTTAGCCACCTTTACACCGATGTTGCTAGCGCTATCACTATCTGCTATCGTTCCGTCATGAACGCCAAACACCGCAAAACGCTCGTTGCCATCTTTTCTCGCCCCACGTCAGCGTCAATTTCTTTCGCTGACATTGAGGCTCTTATGAAAACCCTTGGAGGGGCTATTTATGAGCGTGAAGGTTCACGCATCAAGATAGAACTCAAGGGTGAGCAGTGGCGCTGCCACAGGCCACACCCTGGGAAAGAAGCCAAGCGCTATCAGGTTGAAGAAGCGAGAGAACTGTTGGAACGTATAGGAGTAATGCCATGAATACCATGTCCCATAAGGGCTATACCGCTCGCGTCGAGTACGACGAGCGAGACAATATTTTTGTTGGCCGCATTCTAGGTATCCGCAGCATCATCAGTTTCCATGGCGAAACGGTTGCGCAGCTACGTGCCGAGTTCGAGTACGCTGTCAAAGACTACCTTGCTGATTGTAAAAACCAAGGAGTTCAGCCCGAGAAGCCCGCTTCCGGCAAGCTGCTACTGCGCGTGCCTCCTGAAATTCACGGTCGTGCACTTGTCGCCGCCCAAGCTGCCGGCAAGAGCCTCAATCAATGGGCCACCGAGGTTCTGCAACATGCAGTTCAACCCGGTGGCTAGCCGACCTGCCAATATCGATGGATGCATTGGAAGAGCTGGACAGAAAGTTTGACTTAGAAGAGGACGACGAATCTTGGATACTCCATCTTGGCTCTAAGGGCGTTCAATTTCCGACCCATGATAATTTTTCTGCCAAAGAGAAAGGTCAGCAGAAACAAATTGCGGAGTCATTCTCAAGGGGGGCGACGGAGAATACGCGATGACCTACTCGCTCCACCCCGGAGCGGAGCATGATATTGCCAATGCTCTGGATTTTTACAGCGAACAAGCTGGCCCCGTGGTCGCTGAACGTTTTCTCGAAGAATTTGAACGTGTCGCCAAGCTCTTGGTTGTACATCCCAGCCTGGGAACGCCAACGACGAGAGGACGAAGAACATTCCCGCTGAGGGATACAGAAATTACAAACGTACCGTTTGGTCATGAGTCTCACGATGATGTAGGTCGGGATTCATCCCGACGGGGTTGGGTTATGCGGCGCTCTGTCGGGATGAATCCCGAACTACGAAACCCGCCCCCGATTCATAAAAGGTACTTTTACAATTTCTGCATCACTGAGTCTATCCCGAGCCTATATTTCAGCGCCCCGCCACAACACAACGATTACGCCCGGCTTCTTTGGCTTCGTAGAGCGCACCGTCGGCATCTTTCAGCATCGTTTCATAATCCGGGTGGCCGTTATAATTGGCGATGCCGATGCTGGCGGTAATATTGACCGTTTGCCCATCGCCGACGCGCAGCGGTTCTGCGGCGAATCTCTGGCGTATGGTTTCGGCCACATGCAAGGCCTGCTTCCTGTCGACCTCCACCAACACGATCAGCATTTCCTCGCCGCCGTAGCGAAACACGAAATCCCCGGCACGCACACTGCCGACGACCAGGTCGGCGGCCTGCTGCAACACCATGTCTCCCGCCGCATGCCCGTACGTGTCATTGATGATCTTGAAGCGATCCAGGTCGAGCAGCAACAACGCAAACGGTGCGCCGCTGCGCCGTGCCATGGACATCTCCCGCGTCAGCACGGCGGGCAGGAAGCGGCGGTTCAACAGACGCGTCAGCGCGTCGCGCCCGCTTTCCACCTCGATGAAACGGTCGAACAAGCCTCCCAGCATGAACTTGATCTCGGCGATTCCCGCCTCGATCTGCTTCATCAGCGTGCCCGCATCGCCAGGATTGCGGCGCGATTCGAGCAGCTTGGGAAACAGCGATTTTTCCACTTCCTCGATGCGCAGACGTATCTGCTCCAGTTCCGGCGCGGACTCGAAAATGATCGCTGCCTTGTGTTGCAGCCACATGCCGAATTCGGAATGCTTGATTTCCGGCAATTCGGCAGTGCCGCCGTCTGCCAGCAGCTTGAGCAAAATTTGCTGCGCCCATTCCAGGATCGCCGCGCGCTGGCGCTCGCGTTCGGCCAGCATATTCTGTCCCAGCGCAAACATGCGATAGGCCTCGTCGGTGCGCGTCTGTTTTTCCATGTCGATGATGAAATAATCCGTCATCGCATCCAATGCCAGCTCGATCGTTTCCGCAACAAAATTGGTCGCATTTACCAGCTCGCCGCGCCCCATGGAAGATTCCACCAGGTAGCCGTGAATCGCATGTTTCAACATGCGTGCGCCGCGCATCACCAAAACAATGGGCACCTGGATGCGCGCATGCACTTCACCGATACTGCACTGATGCTTGTAAATATCCTCCAGGTCTTGCTGCTCGCCGGAAAACAGTTCGCACAGCCAGCGTTGCAGCGCGGCGTGCAGGCGCTGGTTGACAATGTCGTTACCCAGAAACGTCCTAGCTTCCTCATCGGCCAGCATGTTGCGATAAAACAGATCGGCCAGCCCGGCGGCTTGCTGCCGGACGATTTCGCCGACCAGTTGCCGCACCGCAGCAGGTGTTTCTTCGGATAGCCTGCGCCAATCGGCGGCAAACTCTTTGCTTTGCTTCAACTTGATCATGATGGCCCGCCAAAAATATCGTGCCGCATTGTAGCAGCAAATTTTAAGGCGGTTTCCTGGAGAATCCCGTGCAACCTTGTGTGCTCACACTGCCGCCAGGATATGGCCTCTGGATTGTGCCCCGGCAATGCTTTTTCAGATGGGCTCTGTATTCTGCGAACCTTGTTGTTCAGCCAATGAGAATAGACATGTTACAAAAATTGTCAGTAGTGCCCGGAAATTTAATTGAATAGATTCATCTGGTTATTATCTTGCGATGTGGCCATTTGCGACTCCGTATTTTTAAGCAATTGATCTAGCGGTGTTTTCTCGAAAAGAGTGAGGCTCAAAATCTGTAGAATTTTGTAAAGCGAAGCTTCGGTATCGAGCCGCTTTTTCACGATGGCGACCAGGACGTAAACCGCGATGGCGATCCAGATTTGCGTCTTGACCGCATTCTCGGTGATGCCGTAGGAACGCTTGATCCTGAGATGTTGTTTGATCCATTTGAAGAACAGTTCGACCTGCCAGCGGCAACGATAAAGCTGGGCGATGGTCAGCGCATGCAAATCGAAATTGTTGGTCAGAAAAACCAGATACCTGTCGTGCTCGGCATCGTAGAACTTGATGCGTCGCAGGTGCTGCGGATAGTCCTTGGTGGCCGCAGGCGCGGTCAAGGCGATGGTCTGATCGCAGCGCAGCCCCGTGGATGTGTCCACGGCGCGAGAGTATTTCCGACCCAGTCAGGTTCAACCAGAGCGACCTTGCCATCAGGCAATTTGACTCGCGGAACACGGACTTCGAGGTAGCATTCATGCTGGAAGAAATTGAGATGCCGGTAACGCTTGACCTGGGTATCGTGGGCAGAGTGGACACCATCAGCACTTGGGTGAGCAAACTGGCTACCAGAGACAAAATCGATTTGGATAGCCAGGCTCTTTCGGTCGGCATCGAAGTCAATGCCCTTGATATACCAAGGGTTCGCAATACCCAAAGCAGCCTCAAAGATTTGGTTTTACATCACTACTGTCCGGTTAAAACGTGAATAGATTCATCTGGTTGTGAGGTACGCCCTCTGGTGAAATGTAGTTGCCGCCCGGAAACGCTTGCTGCAAGGGCATCTTCTCGAACAGGGTGAGCGACAAGCTGTCCGGTTTTACCCTGTTGTTCGAGGCGTTTGTTCTTATGCTGGCCCAGCAAATGCCGTTCGCGGCTGTATCGCGGATAACGGGCGAATCCTGGCATCGCGTGTACTCCATATGCGCCAAGTATGTTGACCTGGCCGTGGATGCCATGGACTTGTCCGGGATCAGTTCCGTCGCTATCGACGAGACTTCCAAAGAGCGCGGACAAAAGTATCTGACTCTGGTCGCCGATGCTGATCAACGCAAAGTCATCTTCGTCACTGACGGAAAAGACGCCAAGACTATCGAATCCTTTGCCGGACACCTGACCGCTCATGACGGTGATGTGGACAACATCACTTCTGTCAGCATCGACATGTCGCCAGCCTTTATCAAAGGTGTCGGCGACTACCTGCCCAACGTCCGTATTACGTTCGACAAGTTCCATGTCATCGCACATGCATCGACCGCCGTCGAAGAGATGCGCCGAATCGAACAGCAGACTGATCCGGCGATCAAAGGGTTGCTCTGGCCATTGCTCAAAGGCAGAGAAAAATTGTCCGCCGCACAGAGCGCCGACATGGGCGTGCTGGTCGCCAAGATAACAACCAAGCGTACCGCCCGTGCGTGGCTTTATAAAGAGCAACTGCGGGGCATCCTCGAACGCAAGCAGATCAATGTCGTTTCTGCCATGCTGAAGCAGTGGTGCACCAATGTCATGCGTTCCAAAGTCGAACCTATGAAAGAGGTCGCCAAAATGATCCGCAACCACTTCGACGGCATCGTGGCTTGGACTCAAACCAGACAAACCAATGGCTTCATCGAAGCGCTCAATGGATTGTTCCAGGCAGCCAAACGGAAAGCACACGGCTACACCAATTTCAATACCATGAGAACGGTGATATTCCTCATTGCTGGCAAGCTCGATTTTAAGAAGTTCAACGCACATGCCGCTTAACCCACTTGAAATTCAAAATAGCCCCAATATTAGCGGTTCATCCTGAAATCGGACGGCCTGGACGGAAACAAGGGACTCGCGAGCTTGTGATTTCTCACACGAATTTTGTTGTGGTCTATCGCGTCAAGCCGCGAATCAAGCATATCGTTGTTTTGCGCGTGCTGCATACATCTCAGGCATGGCCTGCTGAAAGTAAAAACTAACATGACGAACTGGCGTAGCCAAATCGTAACTTGATGGGGCTGTCTTCCCCATTTGCAGGGCTTTGTGAGACTGTAAATAAAATGGGCGGGTGTTGCAGGTTGTTGATAGTTAAAAAATAATTCCAGCCTGCCGATTCTAGGAACCAAGGGGTAGGGCGTTCGAATCGCTCGGGCGCGCCAGTAATTCAATGGCTTGCAGGTTAATCCCCGCAAGCCATTTTCTTTTTTGTGCTTCATGGGTAAACCAGAAAATTGCTAGGCGATTGAACCGGCTTCAGCAACCCCCTCCAACTCCCCCTTGTCAGGGGGAGAGCTGACAAGGGGAGGCCGGGATAACCAGCGACTTGGCCATCGCCTTTTGATGACCAAGTCGAATGGCCAGTTGTTTCACCAAGGGTTCGGGCTTCGGAGTAAAACGCGTGGAGCTATCTCACTGAATGTTTCATTGTCAGGCTGGCAATTTGCCATGCCGTTAGAGAGCAGCCTGTTGGCTCATTACGCGGCATTTGATCAGTACACATCAGTTTGATTCGCACCCCCCGCAAACTCATCGAAATTGACATCAAAGAATGTTCGCCGTAAAGTAAGAATGTAATGTAATCCTTACCGGAGGAATGAAAATGCTTGTCGTTGCCAAGATAACGGCCAAAGGCCAAACCACTATCCCGCAGGATGTTCGCGCTGCGCTGCATGTCGCGCCCGGTGACCTGATCGCGTGGGAAGTCGGCGCGGGAGGCACGGCGACCGTGCGCCGTGTGCAGCCCATGGATCTCGAATATCTGCGCGCCGCCGAAGGCACGCTCTCCGAATGGGCTGGCACGGCCGACGAGGAGGCTTACCGTGAGCTTTGAGCGGTATACCGTGGTGCGCGTACCGTTTCCATTTACCGACCGCAACACCACCAAAAATCGTCCGGCATTGGTGATTTCCGATGCCGCTGCTTTCAACACCCCGGCCGGTCATTCGGTGATGGCGATGATCACCTCGCAGGGCAATGCCCCCTGGCCGCTAGACTGCCCGATTGCCGATCTGAAGGCGGCCGGCTTGCCAGCACCCTCGATGGTGCGGTTCAAGCTGTTCACCCTCGACCACCGTCTGGTGAAGGGAGAGATCGGAAAGTTATCGCCAACCGATGTAGCCGTTGTCCGGGCGGGTCTAGCCAGCTTGCTGGGCGGTTAAGCATGCCATCCCCGTCGAATCTCGCAACGCTATTGAGAGGTTTGCCCTATTCGTTGGGCGGCACATATTTACGGCCAGGCTGCATCGACTCTTTTCACAAGCTCCATCACTGTTTGTTCTAGCACAGCCATACAATCACCTTGGCAATTACCGTTAACAATTTATAACGCAAAGAGCAACTCTCGATCAACCCTTCTTCCACGCGGGAGAAGGGTCGGCGGTTAATCCCGCACAACCTCCGCCCACAAATCATGCGTATCGGATTCGGTGATTTTCACTTCTACAAAGTCGCCCACACTTAGCTGCTGGCCGTCCTTGATGTAAACCAGCCCGTCGATTTCCGGGGCATCCGCACTGCTGCGCGCGATAGCGCCCTCCTCGTCCACTTCATCCACCAGTACGGTGATGATCTTGCCTATCTTGCGCTTCAATCGCTCTTCGCTGATTTCTTCTTGCAACATCATCAGCCGCCCAAGACGTGCCTGCTGCACTTCGGGCGGGATGTGATCAGGCAACTCGTTGGCAGCCGCGCCTTCCACCGGAGAATAGGCGAATGCGCCGACGCGATCCAGTTGCGCCTCTTCGATAAAATCCAACAGCTCTTCGAATTCTTCCTCGGTCTCGCCGGGGAAGCCGACGATGAAGGTACTGCGCAGCGTGAGTTCCGGGCAAATCTCGCGCCATTGCCTGATGCGCGCCAGCACGTTGTCGCTGCTGCCGGGGCGTTTCATCAGCTTGAGGATGCGCTGGTTGGCATGCTGGAACGGAATATCCAGATACGGCAAAATTTTGCCCTGCGCCATCAGCGGGATTACTTCGTCCACATGCGGATACGGATAGACGTAATGCAGGCGCACCCAAACACCCCCTTCACCCGGTTTGCCAATCTCACCCAGCGCCGCCGCCAGTTCGGTCATGCGTGTCCTGAGCGGCCTGCCGTTCCAGAAACCGGTGCGGAATTTCATGTCCGCACCGTAAGCGCTGGTGTCCTGCGAAATCACCAGCAGTTCCTTCACGCCTGCATTGACCAAATTCTGCGCTTCCTGCATCACGTCTCCGACCGGGCGGCTGACCAGATCGCCGCGCATGCTGGGGATGATGCAGAAGGTGCAGCGATGGTTGCAACCCTCGGAAATTTTCACATAGGCGTAATGTTTCGGCGTCAGGCGTATGCCCTGCGCGGGAACCAGATCGGAGAGCGGGTCATGCGGCTTGGGCAGATGCGCGTGCACCGCCTCCATCACTTCGTCGGCGGCATGCGGGCCGGTCACCGCCAGCACCTTGGGATGCGCCTTCCGCACCACATCACCCTTCGCGCCGAGGCAGCCGGTGACGATCACCTTGCCGCTCTCGGTTAACGCTTCACCGATCGCGTCCAGCGATTCTTCCACCGCGCTGTCGATGAAGCCGCAGGTGTTCACGATCACCAGATCGGAATCCTGATAGCTGTCTGAAATCAAATAGCCTTCGGCGCGCAAGCGGGTGAGGATATGCTCGGAATCCACGGTCGCCTTGGGGCAACCAAGCGAGACGAAGCCGACTTTTGGAATGGAATTATTCATCTCAATACGCCCCGATTATTCCGGAACCAACATGCCAATCAGAAAGATGGAGCTTACTCCCAGCGCAATCAGCACCACCTGCTGCAGGGTATCGCTCAGTTTGACGCGCCTGTGCAAACCGGGGATCAGATCGGCCACCGCGACGTAAATCATGCTTGCCGCTGCCAGAGCCAGCAGGGTCGGCACGATGCTCTGCATCGACTGCAAGGCGAAATAGGCCAGCACGCCGCCCACCAGCATCGCCAGGCTGGAGAGCACATTGACGAGCAAAGCCTGCGCCTTGCTGTATCCGGAATGCAGCATGATCAGGAAATCGCCGACCTCTTGCGGGATCTCGTGCGCGATAATCGCCAGCGCGGTGACGATGCCGAGCTGGGTGTCGGCAAGAAACGCCGCCGCGATAATCACGCCATCGACAAAATTGTGGAAGGTGTCGCCGACCATGATCATGGTGCCGCTGCGGCCATGCGTATCGTGCTCATGCACCTCGCAATCGTCGTGGTGGCAGTGCCGCCACAGCAGCAACTTTTCCAGCGTAAAGAACAACAGGATGCCGGCCAGCACCGTAGCGCTCACCGCCGCCGCGCTGCGGCCGGTCTCCATCGCCTCAGGCAGAATTTCGAGGAACACCGCGCCGAGCAAGGCTCCGATGGCATAGCTGACCAGCGAGCCGACCCAATGCGGGCGGGCGTTCAACGCAAACAGCGCGGCGCACAGCACGCTCAGTACGCCGCCCGCCAGGCTGGCCGCGATGATCCACCATAGAGCTGTCATGGCTTATGCCCGAACAAATTGAAAGTCATGAATTTTCCATAATTAAAAACATGGAACTCCGCATTTGTAAATCGCATGTTGTCAAAAATTACGGAAAACTCAATAACGCCAAGATGAATCACCCCGGAACCCTTGCCGCAATAAATGCCTTCAACTGTTCGACATCCGGCGGCAGCGTGTCGAAGCGTTGCGGCAGGTTTTCGATGTTCTCGTAACCAGCCGGGCGTTGCGGGTCTTGCCCCAATGCCTCGCGGATGGTTTCCTCGAACTTGGCGGGCAGCGCGGTCTCCAGGCATACCAGCGGGATGCCGGCCTCACGGTGTTCCAGCCCGGCCTTCATGCCGTCGGCAGTGTGCGGGTCGATCACCACGCCGTATTGCTGATGCACGCTGCGTATGGTGGCGATGCGGTCGGCATGGCTGCTGGCGCCGGAGGCCAAACCGAATTCCTGCACCTTGGCAAAATAGGGCGTTTTGCTGAGATCGAAATAGCCATCCTTTTCCAGTTGCAGCCACAGGCCCTTGAGGGCTTGTGCATCGCGCCCGACCAGGTCATAGGCGAAACGCTCAAAGTTTGAAGCCTTGGTGATGTCCATCGACGGGCTGCTGGTGTGCAGCGTCTCCGGGCGCGGGCGGTATACGCCGGTTTTGAAAAACTCATCCAGCACATCATTCTCGTTGGTCGCGACAATCAGCTTTGCGATCGGCAAGCCCATCTGGCGCGCGATATGCCCGGCGCACACGTTGCCGAAATTTCCTGACGGCACGGCAAAGGAAATCTGCTCGTCGTTGCTTTTGGTCAGCGCAAAATAAGTCTTGAAATAGTAAACCGCCTGAGCGACGACCCGCGCCCAGTTAATCGAATTGACCGTACCGATCTGGTATTTTTCCTTGAAGGCCAAATCATTTGACACTGCCTTGACCATGTCCTGGCAGGCATCGAACGGCGCAGTCACGGCGATATTGAAGACGTTCGGGTCTTGCAGCGAATACATCTGCGCGGTTTGGAACGGACTCATCTTGCCCAGCGGCGACAGCATGAACACGCGGATGCCGCGCTTGCCGCGCATCGCGTATTCCGCCGCCGATCCCGTATCTCCAGAGGTGCCGCCGAGGATGTTCAGCTCCGCGTGGTCTTTGGCCAACGCATACTCGAACAAGTTGCCGAGCAACTGCATCGCGACATCCTTGAACGCCAGCGTCGGGCCGTTGGACAGGCCGAGGATATGCAGGCCGGGTTCCAATGTTTTAATCGGCGTGATCTCCTCGCTGCCGAAAGCCTGCGCGGTGTAAGTCTTGGCGATGATGGCCTTCAGGTCGTCCGCCGGAATGTCGGTGGCGAAACGGCTGATCACCTCGAACGCCAGCTCGCGGTAATTCATGCCGCGCATCGCCGCGAGTTCGTCCTTGCTCAGCTTCGGATAATGGTCGGGAACCGCCAGGCCGCCGTCGTCGGCGAGGCCGCCGAGCAGGATTTCGGTAAAAGATTTTGCGGGCATGCCGCCTCGGGTGCTGGTGTATTTCATTCGGTAAATTCCTCAACGGTAGGGCGCAATAACCAACGGGCATTGCGCCGCATTTTACGGCAACACATTCGGTGCAATGCGCTACGCTTATTGCACCCTACGAGTTCTTAGCCAAGCTGCTCCAAGCGCAGCCTCGTCACCTTGCCCGCCACCACCGGCAGCGCTTCCACCTTCGCAATTGCCGCGTTGATACGCTTCTCGCGCGTCTGGTGGGTGAGCATGATCAAGTCGGTCTGTTCTTCGCCTTCGGCGGGTTCTTTCTGTATCACCGCGTCGATGGAAATCTGCTCATCGGCGAGAATGCGCGTGATGTCGGCCAGCACGCCCGGCTTGTCCTGCACGCGCAGGCGCAGATAGTAGCTGGTGGTGACTTCGTCCATCGGCAGAATCGGCAAATCTGACAACTGGTCCGGCTGAAACGCCAGATGCGGTACCCGATTTTCCGGGTCGGCGGTGTGCATGCGCGTCACATCGACCAGATCGGCGATCACCGCGCTGGCGGTCGGTTCCGCGCCCGCACCCTTGCCGTAATACAGCGTCGAGCCGACCGCGTCGCCCTGCACCAGCACCGCGTTCATCGCGCCTTCGACATTGGCGATCAGGCGTTTTGATGGAATCAACGTGGGGTGTACGCGCAGCTCCACACCTTCCGTAGTGCGTTTGGTGATGCCGAGCAGCTTGATGCGGTAGCCGAGCTGTTCGGCGTAGCGGATGTCGGTTGCATCCAGCTTGCTGATGCCCTCGATGTACGCCTTGTCGAACTGCATCGGGATGCCGAACGCCAAGGCAGAAAGAATGGTGATCTTGTGCGCCGCGTCCACACCCTCGATGTCGAAGGTCGGATCGGCCTCGGCGTAGCCCAGGCGTTGCGCCTCTTTTAGCACGGTGTCGAAACTCAGTCCCTTGTCGCGCATCTCGGACAGGATGAAGTTGGTGGTGCCGTTGATGATCCCGGCGATCCACTGGATGCGGTTCGCGCTCAATCCTTCGCGTAGCGCCTTGATGATCGGGATGCCGCCCGCGACCGCCGCCTCGAACGCGACCATTACACCCTTATCCTGCGCCGCCTTGAAAATCTCGTTGCCGTGCGTCGCCAGCAGCGCCTTGTTCGCGGTAACGACGTGCTTGCCGTTGGCGATCGCTTTCAGCACCAGCTCTTTCGCCACACCGTAGCCGCCGATCAGCTCGATGACGATATCCACTTCCGGGTCGCTCACCACCGAGAACGCATCGTCAGTCAAACGGCATGATCCGCCGGTGACCTGCTTCGCCAGTTCCAAATTCTTGTCCGCCACCACGACGATGCGGATCGGGCGTCCGGCGCGGCGCGCAATTTCTTCCGCGTTGCGTTGCAGTACGGTAAAAGTGCCGCCGCCGACGGTGCCGATGCCGAGGAGTCCTACGTTGATTGGTTTCATTTAATTCCCTAAATTGTAGGGTGGGCACGATTTTGTGCCCACCGTCTTTCCGCGTGGGCACAAAAT
>JAUYJO010000113.1 GCA_030700315.1 Gallionella sp. | reverse complement strand
CGAAATCTTTTGGTAAGTGTGGTTTCATTGCGGTACAACCTCGCGAGTGCGTTAAAAATCCCAAGTTGGGGCGAGGTCATATTTTAATTTTTGGAGCGGATAGTGGAAGTGGCTTTTCTCCGCGTAGCGGCTTCGTCCAACTACCACGCCAAGGGGGTTGGCGAAAACGACATCCTGATTATTGCGACCGCACGTTTGCATGGGGCTGAATTGGTTTCGGACGAGGAACGTCAACCAACTACACCCCAAGTGCCCGCCAAGAGAAAAATCCCCGCAGTGTGCGCGCTGCCGACGGTTTCTGTTTCCTGCATCAACTTCCTTGAGTACATCAAGCGTTCGGAAGAAGTTTTTCGTTAGGCACGCTTGACGAATAACTTGACTCATACTTGACACATCATTCCCCGATGAACGAAGCCGAAACCCGCGCCGAACACATTGACCCCGCGCTGAAGATCGCGGGCTGGGGCGTAGCGGAGGGCAGCCGGGTGATGCGCGAATACCGCATCACCGAGGGGCGCTTGCAGGGCGCGGGGCAGCGCGGCAAGCCGGAGATCGCCGACTATGTGCTGGTGTACCGCAACCACAAGCTGGCGGTGGTGGAGGCGAAGCGCTGGGACTTGCCGCACACCGAGGGGCTGGCGCAGGCCAAGGCGTATGCGGGCAAGCTGCGCGCGCGCTTCAGCTACGCCACCAACGGGCAGCGCATCTACGGTGTGGATATGGACAGTGGGGTGGAGGGCGATATCGCGGCTTATCCTTCGCCGCAGGAGTTGTGGAACCTCACCTTTGCCGAGGCGAACGACTGGCGCGAACGTTTCGCCGCCGTGCCGTTCGAGGACAAGGGCGGGATGTGGGGTTCGCGCTACTACCAGGACAGCGCGGTCAACAATGTGCTGGAGGCGATTGCAGAAAATCAGCAGCGCATTCTGCTGACGCTGGCGACCGGAACGGGCAAGACGTTCATCGCGTTTCAGCTGGCGTGGAAGCTGTTCCATGCACGCTGGAGCTTATCTACTTGGAAGACGGGGAACCGCGATGCTTCACGCAGGCCGCGCATTCTGTTCCTTGCCGACCGCAACATTCTGGCGGATCAGGCATACAACGCGTTTTCCGCTTTCCCCGAAGATGCGCTGGTGCGCATCGCGCCGGAAGACATCCGCAAGAAGGGGCGCGTGCCGAAGAATGGCAGCGTGTTCTTCACGATTTTCCAAACTTTTATGTCGGGGCAAACCCTCTCCCCCAGCCCCTCTCCCGCCAGCGGGCGAGGGGAGCCAACACCGTACTTTGGGGAATATCCACCAGACTTTTTCGATTTCATCATCATCGACGAATGCCATCGCGGTGGGGCAAACGACGAGAGCACCTGGCGCGGCATCCTCGAATACTTTGCGCCTGCGGTGCAGCTCGGCCTGACCGCGACGCCCAAGCGTAAGGACAACGCGGACACCTACGCCTACTTTGGCGAGCCGGTGTATGTGTATTCGCTGAAGGAAGGCATCAACGACGGCTTCCTGACGCCGTTCCGTGTGAAGCAGTATGCGACCACGCTGGATGACTATATCTTTACCTCGGATGACACGCTGATTGAGGGGGAGATTGAGGCGGGGAAAATATATACCGAGCCGGACTTCAATCGCACAATTGAGATTGTTGATCGTGAAAAGTACCGCGTGCAGCTGTTCATGGACGCGATCAACCAGCGCGAGAAGACGCTGGTGTTCTGCGCCAATCAGGCGCATGCGCTGCTGGTGCGCGACCTGATCAACCAGATGAAGAGCGCCAGTACTGATCCGAACTATTGCGTGCGGGTGACGGCCGACGACGGCGAGCGCGGCGAGCAATATCTGCGCGACTTCCAGGATAACGAGAAGAGCATCCCGACGATCCTCACCACGTCGCAGAAACTCTCGACCGGCGTGGATGCGCGCAACGTGCGCAACATCGTGCTGATGCGGCCGATCAATTCGATGATCGAGTTCAAGCAGATCATCGGGCGCGGTACACGGCTGTATGAGGGTAAGGAATACTTCACGATTTACGATTTCGTGAAGGCGCATCATCTGTTCAATGACCCGGAGTGGGACGGCGAGCCGATTGAGGTGGGTGACGGCGGCGACAAGACTTTCCCGCCCATTGCGCCGAAACCACCTCCTGAGGCCAGGCAGCCGCGTCCCGAATTCGAGGCGAAGAAAAAGGTGCGCGTGAAATTGCGCGACGGCAAGGAGCGCAGCATCCGGCATATTTCGGTGACGACTTTCTGGGGGCCGGACGGCAAGCCGCTTTCGGCAGCACAGTTTCTGGAGATGCTGTTCGGCCAGTTGCCGGAATTTTTCAGGGATGAAGATGAGTTGCGCGCTCTCTGGAGTTTGCCTGATACGCGCAAGAAGTTGCTGGAAGGGTTGGCGGAGAAAGGATTCGGCAAGGATCAGCTAGGCGAGATGCAGAAGATTATCGACGCAGAGAATAGCGATCTGTTCGATGTGTTGGCGCATGTGGCGTTTGCCATGCAGCCGGTCAGTCGGAAAGAGCGTGCAGATGTGGCACACAAATCCGTACAGTCTCAATTCGGCGACAAACAGCAGGCGTTTCTCGATTTTGTGCTGGCACACTATGTACAGGAAGGCGTGGATGAGCTGGAGCAGGAGAAACTCACCAAGTTGCTGCGCTTGAAATACCACGATTCCATTCCTGATGCTGTCGCCGAT